>URCB01000068.1 GCA_900546255.1 uncultured Eubacteriales bacterium | reverse complement strand
AGGAAGAACCTCTTCCTCCCTGGTGTTCTTTCCTCCGGCTTTCTTCCAAAGAAAGCCGGGCCCCCGCCCGGGGCCGGGCGGGAAACCACCTCGCAGGTGCTAACCTGCGCAGGTCCAAACGGGACCACCTATCGACGACAGAGGACCCCCGCCTTTCCGGCGGGCCTTTACCCTGGAAGTTCCGGGTCCCGCCGCCTGGCGGCGGAGATAAAGGAGTGAAACTATGGCAAAAAACAAAGACTATCGCCCGGAGGACATCGCCTTCCCCAACCAGCACATCGTGGAGTCCGAGCTGGTCAAGGAGATGAAGGACAGCTACATCGACTACGCCATGTCCGTCATCGTGGGCCGGGCCCTGCCCGATGTGCGGGACGGCCTGAAGCCCGTCCACCGGCGAATCTTGTACTCCATGTACGAGAGTGGCCTGACCTCCGACAAACCCTTCAAGAAATCCGCCACCTGCGTAGGCGATGTGTTGGGTAAGTACCACCCCCATGGGGACAATTCCGTGTATGACGCCCTGGTCCGCCTGGCCCAGGACTTCTCCATGCGCTACCCCCTCATCGAGGGCCACGGCAACTTCGGCTCGGTGGATGGGGACCCCCCCGCCGCCTACCGGTACACCGAGGCCCGGATGGCCAAGATCGCCGGGGACATGCTCCGGGACATCGAGAAGGACACCGTGGACTGGGACCCCAACTTCGACGAGAGCCGGAGGGAGCCCCGGGTCCTCCCTGCCCGCTTCCCCAACCTGCTGGTCAACGGCTCGGCGGGCATCGCCGTGGGTATGGCCACCAACATCCCCCCCCACAACCTGCGGGAGGTCATCGACGCGGCCATCTGCATTTTGGACAACCCCGAGGCCGATCTCAACGACCTCATGCAGTACATCAAGGGCCCGGACTTTCCCACCAAGGGGATCATCATGGGCCGGTCCGGCATCCGGGCGGCCTACGCCACCGGCCGGGGCCGGGTCACCGTGCGGGCCCGGACGGAGTTTGAGGAGTACGGCCGCAACCACGAGCGCACCCGGATCATCGTCACCGAACTGCCCTACCAGGTGAACAAGCGGATGCTCATCGCCGCCATCGCCGAGCAGGTGAAGGAGAAGAAGCTGGAAGGCATCTCCGACCTCCGGGACGAGTCCGACCGCAACGGTATGCGCATCGTCATCGAACTCAAGCACGACGCCAACCCCCAGGTGGTCCTCAACCACCTGCTCACCCAGACCCAGTTGCAGACCACCTTCGCCATCAACATGCTGGCCTTGGTGAACAACCAGTCCCAGCCCAGGGTCCTCTCCCTGCGGCATATTTTGGACGAGTACTTAACCTTCCAGGAAGAGGTCATCACCCGCCGCACCCGCTATGAAAAGCGAAAGGCGGAGGAACGGGCCCACCTGCTGGAGGGCCTGCTCATTGCCCAGGAAAACATCGACGAGGTCATCCGCATCATCCGGGCCAGCTACGACGACGCCAAGGAGAACTTGATGCGCCGGTTCGACCTGGACGAGGTCCAGGCCCAGGCCATCTGCGACATGCGCCTTATCGCCCTCCAGGGCCTGAACCGGGAGAAGCTCCAGAACGAGTACGACGAGCTGGAAAAGAAGATCGCCTGGTACCAGGAGCTCCTGTCCAACCGGGACAAGCTGGTGGGGGTGATGAAGGAGGAGCTCACCGAGATCCGGGACAAGTACGGGGACGACCGTCTCACCGAGATCCAGGATGTGGTGGACGAGATCGACATCGAGGACCTCATTGAGGAGGAGTCCTGCGTCTTTACCCTCACCGCTGCCGGGTACATGAAGCGGATGCCCGTGGACACCTACCGGGCCCAGCGCCGGGGGGGCAAGGGGATCTCCGCCCAGAGCCTCCGGGAGGAGGACTATGTGGACACCCTCTTCACCGCCTCCAGCCACGACAATATCCTCTTCTTCACCAGCTCCGGCCGGGTGTACCGGAAGAAGGGGTACCAGATCCCCGAGGCCAGCCGTACCGCCAAGGGCACCCATCTCAATAACATCTTCCAGTTCGAGCCGGGGGAGAAGGTCACCGCCATGCTCCACGGCCGGGACTATGACGAGAACGGCTACCTCTTCATGGTCACCCGCAGCGGTACCGTGAAGCGCACCGAGAAGTCCGCCTTCCGGAACATCCGCACCGTAGGCCTGCGGGTGCTCACCCTGGAGGAGGGGGACGAGCTCATGGCCGTCTTGGAGACCGACGGCCAGGACAACATCCTCATCGCCACCCACGACGGCATGGCCATCTGCTTCCGGGAGAGCGACGTGCGCCCCATGGGCCGCACCGCGGTAGGCGTCCGGGGCATCAAGCTCCGGGAAGGGGACTTTGTCATCGGCGGGGTGCGGGCCATCCCCAACACCACCGTCCTCACCATCACCGAGCACGGCTATGGCAAGCGCACTGCCATTGAGGAGTTCATCCGCGCCGGCGGGGAACCCCAGCACCGGGGTGGTTACGGCCTGAAGGGCTATCAAATTACCGAGAAAACCGGCAAGGCCGCCGGGGTGCAGTTGGTGGAGGAGGAGGACGACATCCTGCTCATCTCCGACGACGGCACCATCATCCGTATGGCCGCTGCCGACATCAACCTCTATAGCCGCACGGCCCAGGGCGTCCGAGTCATGCGGGTGGACAGGGACACCAAGGTGATCGCCCTGGCCCGGGTCCCCAAGGAGAACGAGGAAGAGGACGCAGCGGAAGAGGCCAACCAGGCCGGAAAGGAACCCTAAGCATGGAGAAAGGTTTTCGTAATATTTTCTTGGTGGCCGGTGTCATCATCGCAGGCATCGGTGCGCTGGTCATCTGGCGTGGCGTGACGGAGATGATCCCCAAAACGGGCCTGGCCCACGGCGGTCTGTTCACCTTGGGCGGCGTTGTTTTCCTGCTCCTTGGGTTGGGACTCATCCTCGTTCCCCTGGTGAAGGAGCGGCGGAACGCCAAGAAAAAGCAGGAGACAGCCCTGTAAACCGCCATGAAACAAGTGACCATCTATACCGACGGCGCCTGCTCCGGAAATCCCGGACCAGGCGGGTGGGGGGCGGTCCTCCTCTACGGAACCCATCGGAAGGAGATTTCCGGCGGGGAGGCCGCCACCACCAACAACCGCATGGAACTCACCGCGGTGATCGCCGCCCTCTCCCTGCTGAAGGAACCCTGCATCGTGGAACTCTACTCCGACTCCAAGTATGTCATCGACGCCTTGGAGAAGGGCTGGGCCCGGGGCTGGAAAAAGCGGGGTTGGGTGAAAAGCGACAAGAAACCCGCCCTGAACCCCGACCTGTGGCAGCAGCTGCTGGAGCTGGTGGACCGCCACCAGCTCCACTACCACTGGGTGAAGGGCCACGCGGAGAACCCCGAAAACAACCGCTGCGACCAGATGGCGGTGGCGGAGAGTAAGAAGTTTTCCCGATAACACCCACCTAACACCCACCTCAGCCCCCCGACAAGGGGGGCCGATTCTTTTTCTATTCCCCCTGACACAGACAGAAAGGAACCGATATGAAGCAAAAAACCGTACTCTTCGACCTGGACGGCACCCTGCTGCCGATGGACCAGGACGCCTTCACCAAGGGATACTTTACCCTCCTGGTTCAAAAACTGGCCCCCCATGGGTACGACCCGGCGGCGCTGGTGGATAACATTTGGGCGGGCACCGCCGTCATGGTGGCCAACGACGGGACCCGCACCAATGAGGAGGCCTTTTGGTCCAAATTAGTCCACATCTATGGGGAAAAAGTGCGGCAGGACATCCCCCTCTTCGATGCCTTCTACCGGGAGGAGTTTCAGCAGGCCAAGGCGTTCTGCGGCCAAAACCCCAAAGCCCGGGAGGTGGTGGCGGCCTGTAAAAAGGCCGGCTATCCGGTGGTGCTGGCCACCAACCCCATCTTCCCGGCGGTGGCCACGGAGAGCCGCATCCGCTGGGCAGGGCTGGAGCCGGAGGACTTCGCCTGGTACACCACCTATGAAAACATCGGCTACTCCAAGCCCAATCCCGCCTACTACCAACATATCCTCACCCGCCTGGGCGCCCAGGCAGAGGACTGTCTCATGGTGGGCAACGACGTGGACGAGGACATGGGAGCCGCCCAGCAGGCGGGGCTGTCGGTCTTTCTCCTCACGGACTGCCTGATCAACCGGGAGGGAAAGGACATTACCCCCTACCCTCAGGGGGACTTCGATGCCCTGATGGGCTTTGTTCAGTCCTGGGCGTGAGCGTCCAACGATACGAAAAGTTATCCCCAATTTTTCAAAAATTGGGGATAACTTTTTGGTTTTTTCTTCATCCAGCCCCCTGTTGTGGGGGGAAGGGGAAGGATATCTCGTCGCGCTTTTCCTCTCTCATCCGGGTTTTCCAGGGGATCCTAGGGAAAACTGCCGGGAAAAACCGGGGAGATACGGGAAGTTTTTTCATCATTTGTCTAACATTGTCGAATATCTCGTTAAGAGATCCACTTTTCCACATCTTCCACGGAAAAATCCACATGAAGGGCGGTGCTGATCCCAAGGCCCAGGATGCGGGCAAGGGTTTCCACCTCCCGGTCGATGTTTCGGGGGGTGACGAACCACTCCGCCCCCGGCTGGCGGAAGAGGGCGGAGTCGAAGGCAGTTTCCCCTGCCTCCTCCAACAGATCCAGGCAGAGGGTGGCGGCCTCCACCACGGTGGGGACCCCGATGGCAATGACGGGAATGCCCAAGTGGGCCTGGTCCAGGGCCATCCGGGCGTTGCCCACCCCCGAGCCGGGGACGATCCCCGTGTCGGAGACCTGAATGGTGCGGCACACCCGCTCCTGCCGGCGGGCGGCCAAGGCGTCCACGGCAATGAGGCAGGCGGGGCGGAGTTTTTCCACCACGGCCCCCAGGATTTCCCCGCTCTCCATGCCGGTGCTCCCGGTGACCCCGGCGGCCAGGGCGGCCACCGGGCGCAGAGTGCCGAAGTCCTCCGGCAGTTCCGCCACCAAGTGGCGGGTGACCAGGAGAAACTCGGTGCTGCGCGGGCCGATGGCGTCCGGGGTCACCTGGCGGTTGCCCAGGCCGGCCACCAAAACCGTCCCGGTTTTGGGCAGGACAGGCAGGGCCTCCAGGGCCGCCGCCACCGCCCGGGCGGCCCGAAGGGTCTCCTCCCGGTCCTGGGGCAGCTGGGGCAGGTCCAGGGTGAGGTAGGCCCCCTTGGGTTTTCCCAGGGCGGCCTCCCCCGCCTGGTCCAGAATATCCACCCGGGTGAGGGGGTAGCCAAAGAGGGTGTCCTCCTGGGCCTTTACCCCCGAAAGGCGGGTGGTTTTCTGGGGGGAACCCTCCGCCAACTCCTTGGCTTCCAGGGCCAAATCAATCTTTCTCCCGCTGAGCATGGGCATCTCCCTTCCGTTCCACCACCAGATGTAGTGGAACCCGTGAATTGATGCTACTATCTTTGGCATTTCCTAAATTTTTATGTAAAAACGGGAGTTTTTCCAAAAAAAAGGTTGCTTTTTTCTTCTTGGTATGCTAAAATACATTCTCGCACGGAACTCTCGCGGAGGGTTCGTGACTTTTGGAATCCATCGGAGGAGGTGTTTGGTTTGCCGAATATCAAGTCTGCAAAGAAACGTGTTCTGGTCAATCAGACAAAGGCCGCCAGAAATAAGGCCGCAAAGTCCGCACTGAAGACGCAGCTGAAGTACTTTGACGCTGCAATTAACGAAGGCAACCGCAGCGAGGCCGATAAGAGATACAAAGAGGCCGTCAAGGCTGTGGATCAGGCCGCTGCCCGTGGTCTGCTGCACAAGAATACCGCAGCCAACCGTAAGAGCAAGATGACCCTGCGGCTGAACAAGATCCCTCAGTAATTAGGACTTTGAAAAACCGTCTGATGGTTTCAGACGGTTTTTTCTCTATTCTCTACTTTCCTAAATTTTCCATTGTTGGCTGTCTGTTCCGTGGAACCGTCCAGCCAAAGAAAGGACGATAGGTACCTATATGGATGCTTATGATCCTGCCCAGCCCCTTTCCCGTACCCGGCGGCAGCAGTTGTGGGTCCGTCTGGCCATTCGCGGGGCCATTTTTGTGGGCCTGCTGCTGCTGGTGTTTGTCTTTGGACCGCCTTTGCTGGGATATGTGATGCCTTTCCTGTTGGCCTTCCTGTTTACCTGGCTGATGGAACCCCTCCTCCGCTTTTTCCAGCGGCGGCTTCGCATGCCCCGGAAGGCGGGGGCCATTGTGCTTATTTTGATTCTGGTGGCAGCCTTGGGAGGCATCATTACCGCCATCGTTCTGCGGCTGTGGGGGGAGATCTCCTCCCTCATCAACAACTGGGACCAGGTGTGGAACACCTTTCAGAGCACCTATCAACAACTGGCCCAGGATATGCAGCGGTGGCTGAGCTACCTGCCCCAGGGGGTGCAGGACGTCATTTTGTCCCTGTCGGACCGGCTGCTGGCCTGGCTGCGGGATATGGCCTACAACCTGGTGCCTGGCACCACTTCCGCGGTGCGGGGCCTGTCCTCCTTTGTGTTGGCCTTTGTGTTTTTCCTGCTGGCCTGGTTCTTTACCGCTGCGGACTACCCCAACCTCCGCCGGCATCTCCATGAAAAGACCCCCAAGAGTATACGCCACGTGGGCCGGCAGGCCAAAACGGCCTTTGCCGCCGCCTTTGGCGGGTATGTGAAGGCAGAGGTCCTGGTCTCCCTAGGGGTCATGGTAATCTTGATGGTGGGGTTCCTTCTGCTGAAACAGCCCTATGGCATCCTGCTGGCGGTGCTGCTGGGCATCATGGACTTTATCCCCATCATTGGCTCCGGCACGGTGATGGTGCCCTGGTCCATCGTCCTCATGGCCATCGGCAACTGGGAGCGGGGCATCGCCATGCTGGCGGTGTGGGGGGTGATCTGCGTCTTCCGCCGGGTGATTGAACCCAAGTTTGTGGGGGACCAGACCGGCCTGCACCCCCTGGTGGCTTTGCTGGCCATCTATGTGGGCCTGAAGATCGGCAGCCTTTTGGGCATGATCCTGGCCCCGGTGCTGGTGCTGATGGTGCGCAACCTGTGGCAGGCGGGGATGTTCCACGCCACCGTCCGGGACCTGACCCTGGCGGCCCGGGATATGGCGGCCCTCCTCCACCGGGAGGTGGTGGAACACGAGACAGCCCGGAAAGCCAAAGCGGCCGCCTCCGCCGAGCCCTCCCTGCCCCCCTCGGAGGGGGAGGGGCCGAAGGAAGGGGAAACCGTTCAAAAAAAGGGAACGGAAAGTTAAAAGTTTTTCTACTTCGATTTCATGGTTTTTTCATAAATGTCTCCTATACTGTCCACAGTAAGAAAAAGCAAGGGCATTTCTTCAAAGGGACCCTGCTTGCAGGAAAGATCTGATGTGTACAGGAGGCATCCTCATGGATTACTACAACAACAACCAGAATGAAACGGGAACCGGCGGGTTCCAAAACGACCCGTTCTCTTCCAACACCCCCTTCTTTCCGGGGGACATCGACCCTCTCCACAATGAGGAAATGCCCAATGGCCCGAAAAAGCGCAAGCCCATGAGCAAAAAGACCAAGGGAACCCTGAAGATCGTTGCTCTGTGCCTGGTGTGCGCCCTGGCAGGCGGCCTGGTGGCCAACCCCCTGTACTCCGCCGTTACCGGCAGTGGTTCCACCACCATCTACACCGGAAACCGCACCCCCACCCAGGTGGACACCGCTTCGGTGAACACCGAGGAGGAGCTCACCATGGCAGAGATCTATGCCAAGTATGTAAACTCCTGCGTGGGCATCACGGTGGACATCGTCAGCACCAACATCTTTGGCCAGACGGTGACCGGCGCGGCAGCAGGTTCCGGCTTTGTCATCACCGAGGACGGTTATATCCTCACCAACTACCACGTCATCGACGGGGCCAGTTCCATCAAGGTCACCTTCGTAGACGGCACCGAGTATGACGCCACCTACATCGGCGGGGAAGAGGCCAACGACATCGCCGTCATCAAGATCAACGCCACCGGCCTGACCCCCGTGGTCATCGGCAGCTCCAGCGACATGCTGGTGGGGGAGGAAGTCACCACCATCGGCAACCCCCTGGGTGAACTCACCTTCTCCCAGACTTCCGGCATCATCTCCGCCCTCAACCGCACCGTCACCATGAGCGACGGCCGGCAGATGAACATGATCCAGACCGACTGCGCCATCAACTCCGGCAACTCCGGCGGCCCTCTGTTTAACAACCACGGGGAGGTCATTGGTATTGTCTCCGCCAAGTATTCCAGTGCTTCCAGCTCCTCTTCCTCCACTTCCGTGGAAGGTTTGGGCTTCGCCATCCCCATGGACGACGTGGCGGACATGGTCTCCCAGCTGGTGAGCAACGGGTATGTCAGCGGCCAGCCCATTCTGGGTGTGTCGGTGAACAGGAACGAGATCTCCCAGGAGGCCCAGGCCTACGGCGTGCCCGCCGGGGCAGAGATTCTGGTGGTCACCCCCGGCCTGTGCGGGGAGGAGGCCGGGCTCCAAGCCGGCGACATCGTCACCCAGATCAATGACACCACCGTCTCCAACGGCAGCGACCTCATCAATGCCGTGGCCAACTACTCCCCCGGGGACACGGTGACCCTCACCGTCTACCGCAACGGTGAGACGCTGACCCTCCAGGTCACCTTGGATGAGTCCACCCCGGAGACCGAAGCGCAGCAAGAACAGGCCCAACAAAGCTACAAGGAACAGCAGCAACAGCAGTCGCAGACGCAACAGCAAGGCAGCAGCTGGCCCTTCGGAAACTATGGGTACTGATTACCATAAATCGTAAGCGAGCATTTTGAAATGGGTAGAAAGCAAACAACAAAATAGCACCTCATTGCCCAAGGCGGCCTTCCCAGCGGGGAGGCCGCCTTGGGCATTTCCTCCGGAGGTTTCGGCCGGCCATTCCCGCTGGGCCCTACGCCGGTCCCAACCCGCCCCCCTGCCAGGGGCAGCCCGGTGCTGCGTGCCCTACGGATGGGTAGCTCCGAAGCCGCCTTGGGGCGCAGCGCCCCGTTGCCCGCCCGGCCCCGGGCGGGGGCGCGGTGCGGTACTGCGTACCCTTCGGGTGGTCCAGGCTCTTACGAGGCCTCGGGG
>URCB01000067.1 GCA_900546255.1 uncultured Eubacteriales bacterium | reverse complement strand
CTCCTTGCGGAGAGCGACGGGTGATTGCTACGGTTGGTGTTTACTTTACCGTTAATTTCAATCCACGCTCTCCTTGCGGAGAGCGACTTCTCAACTCGACAATTTTCTCATCGGCTTTCTTATTTCAATCCACGCTCTCCTTGCGGAGAGCGACGGCCGCCATGGAGTTGAAGGTGGCGGAGATGAAAATTTCAATCCACGCTCTCCTTGCGGAGAGCGACTCGCTCATTCTGCCCACCTGGTTTTTCAGTTCGCTATTTCAATCCACGCTCTCCTTGCGGAGAGCGACTGGTGTCCACCGACGGGGACCGGTACGACCACCTATTTCAATCCACGCTCTCCTTGCGGAGAGCGACAGCAAATACCACCAAATTGGCCCTATCGTTTCTGTCTAAAGTGCCAATTTAAGGATGGGGAAAAGAGCAAAAAGGCAAAAGGAAGCGCAAGTGCCCAGGCATCCTCTCCTGCTTATGAGAAAAACAAGGTGCGAATCCCCTGGGGCGATTTTGAGTGCTTCCGTTTCGCACCTATAAAATGAGGGGATCTTCCGGGAAGTAAGTGGGCTTGCATCCAAAGTGTTCGATTTTGTTCTGGTATCGATTGCCCAGATAGTAGAACCGAAGGCTATCTTTCTCCTCATCCATGATTGCCCGCAGCTTCGCCTGTAAGAGGCGGCTCTGCGCGGTGTCTAACAGGCACTCAAAGACGGAGTTTTGCACACGCTGTCCATAGTTGACGCATTGCCGGGCAATCTGCCGCAGCCGTTTCCGTCCTGCGGCATCTTCGGTATTCACATCGTACGTAATCAAAACCAACATCTACGAACACCTCCTATTTCCAGAGGAAGGGGGGATAGGCATCCAGATCCTCCCGGAGATACCGTGCCAGCAACAGGGCTTGCACATAGGGAACCAAACCCCAGGGAATTTTTTCCTGGAGATACGGGTGGGTGATGATCCCCCGTTTCCGCTCCTGCCAATGTTTCAGCACCGTTCGCCGGCCATTGTCGGAGAGAAGGACGACGCCGTTCTCCCGGATGTCGAAGGACTGCTTGGTAAGGGTGCGGTGATTGATCAGGGTCAACACGAACCGGTCTGCCAGGCACGGGCGGAGTTCCTCCATCAGATCCAGTGCCAGGGAGGTGCGCCCAGGGCGGTCCCGGTGCAGGAACCCTACATAGGCATCCAGCCCCACGCTTTCCAAGGCGGAAGCGCAGTCGTTGGCCAGGATGCTGTAGAGGAACGAGAGGACCGCGTTGACCGGGTCCATGGGTGGGCGCCGGCTGCGGGTCTGGAAGGAAAACAGAGGCTTTTCCCCCAGGATCATCTGGTCGAATACGCCGAAATAAACCGTGGCACCGGCGCCTTCCAGGCCTCGGAGGCTGTCTAAGGACGTTTCCTCCGCAATTTGCGGGAGGAGACCTTTCAAATGTGCGGATGCTTCGGAGAGTTGCGCGGCGTCCACCCGGAGGCTGTGGTCCCGGCGGGTGCGTTCGATGCTCCAGCGTGCGTTGTAGACTTTCCCAAACACCATGTTTCGGGCGATGCGGCAGGCCGGGCCTGGATCATCTGCCACCCGGTACTGGGTCCGCCGGAGAAGGACATTCCCGGTGCTTTTCCCAGTGGTTCTGGCCAGGAAGCGCCCCCGTGGCGTGCAGAAGGCCAGGGAAACGTTTCGTTCCGCGCAGGCCCCCATCAGGGCAGGGGAGGCACCGGAATAGGAGAAGGAGACGATTCCCTCCAACGTGTGGAGTGGATAGCGGGCCAGTTCTTTCCGGTCCTGGTTGGCCACAACGTTTTCTCCGTCCAAGGAGAGGTAGATGTCCTCGGTGGTGACGAAAAGGGTGTTCAGCAGGTGCTTCATAACGGATCCTCCATGGCTTTGGCCAAGTACGCAGAGACAGAGCCTTGGCGGGCCAGCCGCGGCAGGCAGAGGTCTTTCAGGGAACAGCTGCGGCAGGCTTTGGTGGGCCGCACTTTGGGGGTGTGATGCCGCTGGGCAAGCTGGTGCATTTCCGCGGCGCATTGACGGACCAATTCCCGCAGCGCCGGAGAGAAGGTGACTGGGGTGCGCCGCCGGGGTTCCCCGTAATACAGGGCACCCTCTGCCACTTCGCAGCAGAGCATCTCTTCCAAACACATGGCCTGTGCACACAGCTGCACTTCGTCGGCCTGATGTTCCTTGGGCCGGCCGCGTTTATACTCCACGGGGAAGACGCGCCACCGTCCGGTTTCCCCGTGGAGGGGAATGCCCTCGTCCGCTTGCTGGAATACCACCACATCGCATTGCCCCGACAGGCCCAGGGTATGGGAGACCACGGCCAAGCTCCGCACCACCAAGGTGTCCCCTCGGCGTTCCCGCAGGGTGGCGTCATGGGCCCGCTGGTGGAGGAGGGCGCCTTCCACGGTGAGAAGGTTTTCTTGCCATTGCTGCTCTAGATGGATCAGTGCCCACTGGCGCCGGCAGAACACGAAGTGCTGCAGGCCGGAAAGGGGGAGAAGAAGGTCGTCTGCTTCCATGGCATTCATCCCATCTGGAGGCAGGTGATCCCGCTGGGCAGGGAGGCTTCGTCCACGGTGACCACATAGTCCTGGAAGGACCGGGCCGGGCCGGCATCCTGGGGATCCTTTCGCTGGACGTTTACGGCCTGAAAGAGTTTCCAGGCAGGGGCACACCCCAGTTCACTGTCGTGTCGAAACACGATCAGCGACCGCACGGCCATGTTTCCCCGGGCAGCAGAGCGGTCGTGCTCAAACATGTTTAGGATGGCTTCCCACAACAGGGACAGGTCCTCTTCCGAAAAACCTGTGGTTTTTCGGGCCAGGTTGGCGGAGACATACCCCTCGCAGCGGTAAAGGCCATAGGGGACGATGTACTTGCGCCCCATTTCGGTGCCTTTCCGTTCTGCATCGCTCTCGGTGGTAATGGCCACCCGGGTGATGGTGACTTCCTGGGGCACGATGGGCTCCACACTGCGGGCAAAGCCCAGCTGCACGGGGCCGCGGATTTGTCCGCAGTTCAGGGCGGCTTTGACGAAGGTGGTCATCACAGCGCCAAAGGTGCGGATGTCGTAGAAGTTGGCGCACATCCAGTCCCGGATGGTTTGGTCAATGTCGGGCTGCTTCTTCTTTTTCTCCTTGATGGTCTTTTCGTCTGCGTTCACTGCGACATAGGCCTCTGCGTCGTTGCGGTTGAGGGGGACGCCCTCTTTGACGTAGATCCGGAACCCGGGAGCATCCTCTTTGACGGTTTCCACATAGTTGCGGATCTTGCGTTTCAGGCAGACGTCGGTGACAAGGCCCAGGCCGGTCTCCGGGTCAACCCGGGGCATGTTCCCGGCGTCCGGATCCCCGTTGGGGTTCCCGTTTTCCACGTCGAACAGAATGACAAATTCGTACCGGTTTTGAATGGGGTTAGACATGTTCTGGTTCCTCCTTTTTTTGATAGCGGGCCTGGGTCTGGTGGTAGTATCCCAATTGGAAGGCGCCTTGCTCCGGCAAACTCATGCGGGCAGGGAAGGTAGTAATGGGGAGCAGGGAGAGCAGCGCAGTCAATTGACGGTTGAGGGAGATGGCCAGGCCGGGCCTGTCCCCGGTCAGCTTTTTCAGGTGCTTTTGTGCCAGTGCAATCAAGGTGGGAAAGATGATGGCGGGGGTGGCTGCGGCAGAGTTAAAGTACCGGTCTTTGATGGTGGTGTTGATCCCAGGGTTAGCGGCTTCTTGGATGGTCTCCAGGATGGAGAAGATCCGCCCCAGCAAATAGGGGACGTGGGTGGCATCAGGGTTGAGAGACACTTGTAAAACCTCCTCTGGAACGTCTGAATGGGGACAGCGCAGATAGTATGCTTTCAAAATGGCGGCCCGGCGCCAGGAGATCGAATGTTCTGCCCGGATCCGGAGGGTCACCCCGTGGAGCAGCGTGGCTGGATAGGGGGTGTCGGTTAACACCGAGCGCAGGACGGCACCGGCCAGGCCTGGGGTGGGGGAACGGTCCCGGCTGTTTTGGTTCACGGTTTCGTTCAGCAGGTGCCAGGGGGTGAGGTCCCCCTGCCAGGCATCGTAGGAGGGGCGGCGGATTTCCAGCCGTCGGTGGTGGGCCTGTACATGGCGTAAGAAATCACCGAAGGTGTTGCGCAGGAAAAACCGGACCGACAACCGGGCTGCGTTGGGGGAGAGTCCCAAAACGTAGAACTCCATGTTGGGGTCCAACTGCTGCGCTTGGAACACCACCGTCTGGCCAGCGCACAGGGCCTGGACCATGCCCCGCAAATCCCCGGCGCTGTATGGGGTGGGCCTGCCGAGCAGGGCGCTGCCAAACAGGATCTGGTAGTCAGGCTGCCCACCTTTGGCCCAACAGACGACGGAGGTGTCCCCCACATGGTAGACATGGTCCCGGTCCGCCAGGAGATGGTTGAGCGCTGCGGTGTATGCAAAGGCGGCAAACCGGCTGGTGGGCGCATTCCCATTCTGCACCTTTCCGTAGGAGCAGAAGGCCGGGGCATTGAAGGAGACCAGTGCCGCGCCGCTGGACTGGGCGCCGGCTACATGTTTGATAGACGGGTGAATGCTTTCGATGGGCCCCCATTCTCCGGTGACCAGGCAGATTCCCTGGGGCCCCTCGCCCGCGGTGTGGTAGTGGGTTTCCCAGGCTTGGCGAATGGCAGGGTCCTGGTGGACAAACCTGCCCTCGTACCGAAACAGCAGGTTGCCGCCGGCGAGGATGTCTTCCAGTTGGTCCTGTAAGGCGGGGTGATGCTGCCCTTGCGTGGGATCCCAGGTGCGGAAAAAGGCCAAAAGGGCCCGGGCAGCCGGGGAGTCCACCCCCTGCAGCAGGGTTTCGTGGAGCTCCTTTGCTGCGGAAAAGCAGGCTAAGGATCGTTGGGGCTTTCCTTTGCTGTCCATCCCCAGGAGATAGCTGGCATTGTCCCAAAGGAAATTCGCAGACACGCCGCTGGAACGCTTGACCGGGGCAGGCAGGGAAGGCACCAGTTGGGGCGCCACCACCAGTTTCTTTCCCCGGGGCTGCTGGGTTTGTAGGGAGATGACCTGTTCCAGCGTGCCGTCTGCTGAGAGGCACAGGGCAAAGGAGATCTTTGCACTGCTCCATCCGGGGGTGTCCAGCACACCGCGGTCTGCCAGTACGCGGTAATACTCTGTCAGCGCCTGTAGAATCATCCTCTCACCTCCCCGCTGTCCCGGGTGGGCACCGTTAACACACCGTCTTGGAGCACTGCCCGGAAGAACAGTGGGCGGATTTCCTGGGGGTCACTGTAGTCCATGTCCCAGAGCATCCAGCCCAAGTCCCGCTGCCCTTGCAGCTCCGGGGGGCAGGGGGGAAGCTCCTGGCACCACTGGAAGTGGGCGGGGAATTCCCGGCAGCCGAAATAGGGGGCATGGTAACACTGCCCCCTGTGAATGCGGCGCTTCACGATGTCTTGGAACTTCCCTGGGTTGTCTGTGGGCGCAGCCCGGTCGGTGAGGACAAAGTGGGCCTCAATGACATAGTGGACATCCTGCAGCAGCAGGGCGGCCCGCTGCTGAATCTCCTCGGAAGTGGCCAGATAGAGGGAACCGCTCCCCCGTTCCATCACCGTTTTGGCAGTTCTGGCGGAGACCGTGGCCTTGACTTCGTTGCGGCGGAGATTGGTAAACTGCAGGGGCTTGCAGACGTGGATGCGGTCGATGATCCAAGATAGTCCAGGATGCCAGAAAATAGATTCCACCAACCCTCGGGCGGCGGATGGCGTCATCATGTCGTATGAGACTCTTTCCGCTTTCATCTCTGGTCGGGTGAACAGGGCATAGTCCCCCCATACTTCCAAACAAATACCCATCTTTTTCACTCCTTTCTCTGTGTTTAGATTGTATAATATAGAAATACCATATTTCGTCTTATTTGTCAATAGTTACATTCACATCCCTATCTATGAAAAGATAAATGAAAGCGCTTGAAAACACAAAAAGGCGTGGGTATAATAGCTTCGTCACTGGATGCAGTGTGGATTGAAATATAGAGAGGGATGTGAATCCTAAAAAAGGAGCGGAGAACGTATTATCTCCGCTCCTTCTATGTTATGCATAAAGAAAGTTATAGAAAGAGTCCTTTGCCGCAGTCTGCCTGCAAGGACAGTCCTGTTTTGGAATCGTATGCGTCCAGGTTTTGCAGCAAAAAGACCCCCTCGCCCCACGGCGCTAAGTCTCCGCTTGCGGTCAGGGCGGCGGCATGCTGGGGATAGATGGAGACGCCATATTGCCCCAGCTTTCGAAACAGGGCGCGGCTGCATTCCCCGGCCTGCAGGCGCTCCACAAGGGCTGCCCCCTCATCCTGGGGGATATAGACGGTGACGGTGTGGTCCTCGATCAGGTGAAACCGTTCCGCCACGGTACGGAAAGGGAACCGATTGTCCGCCATGGTGGGGAGGATGTTTTGGACATCCTGGGCCTGGGTCCCTTTCAGGTCCAGGAGTTCCCGGAAGTAGTCGTGTATCGCTTCTGGGGAGGCCAGGTCTGTGTGGCGTGCCATCACGTAACGGCCGGCTCCGATGGCCGGGGCAAACAGGGGAGGGGCGTTGCCTTCCCCTTGAAACAACGTGACCACACTCTCCTGGGCCGGCCGATGTCCCTCCCGGTTGCACCGGCCTGCGGCCTGCAGGAGGGAATCCAGGCCGGCCTCCTCACGGTAGACGGCGGGAAAATCCACATCCACCCCCGCTTCGATGAGCGAGGTGGAAACCACCCGACAGGGGAGCCCCAGGGTGAGACGCCGGCGGATCTCGGCCAGCTGCCTACGGCGGTGGGCGGGGTACATCAACGTGGAGAGATGGAAATTGTCCTCCCCTTGCAGGCGCTGGAACACGGCTTGGGCACCGGCACGGGTGTTGACCACGCACAGCACCTGGGTCTTCGCCTGAAGGCGGCAGGCCAACGCGTCCCAGGTGAGCTTGCCTGCGTTTTGGAAGGTCACCCGCTGAAAGACCTCCCAACGGTAGGTGTCCGGTGGGCACAGCTCCACTGGGGTCAGCTGGGGGGCAAACTCCTGAAACAGGGGCTGCAAGGCAGGCTGGGTGGCGGTGCACAGGACGGCGGATACGTGGTAATGGGCCACCAATTGGGCCATGGCCCAGACGCAGGGACGGAGATAGGACACAGGGAGCATTTGCGCTTCGTCAAAGACAATGACGCTCCCAGCTAGGTTATGGAGTTTTCGGCAGGAGGCGGGCCGTGCAGAAAAGAGGGATTCGAAGAACTGCACGGCGGTGGTAACTACCACAGGCAGGTCCCAAGTTTCTGTGGCCTGGGCCAGGGGGAGGGCCTCTGGTGTGGCTTCGTCCTGGAGGTCATAGGAGACGCCGGAGTGGTGTTCCAGAACGGCCTCTTCCCCCAGAATGTCTCGGAAGGTCTGGGCGGTCTGCTCGATGATGGAGGTGTAGGGGATCACATAGATCACCCGGCGCAGCCCCTTGCTTTGGGCCTGGGCCAGGGCGAAGGCCAGGGAGGCCACGGTCTTGCCCCCGCCAGTGGGGACGGTCAAGGTGAAAAGGCCCGGGTCCCGCTGCAATCCCTCCTGGATACAGCGGTCCAAAATGGCACAGCGCTGGGTGTTGAGGGGGCCTTTTGGAGGGAACCAGCCGGCGATGTAGTTCCGCAGCCGTTCCCACAACACCTCGACGGTAGGGGCAGGGTCTGAGGAGGAGGATTCCGCCATAAATGCCGCCGTATCCGTATAGTCTGCATCCACCAGACAGGAATACAGCATGCGGGTGAAGAACATGCCATCCAAGGCGGAAAGGTTGGGCAGCGGCGGGGAAGGCAGCGTAAGTTCCTGGGTCCAAGGAGAGAAAGAGGGCAACTTTCCCTGGAGGGCGCGGTTGATCCGCCCCAAGAAGGAGCCGGTGGTGGGGGCGTCGCCTTGGCTTCCTCCGTCGGGAAGTCCACTGTGGTGCCCTGCGATGGCAAAGGCGGCAAAGGGCTGGCCCTGTTGCAGGCAGACAAAGGCCCCTGCGGTGGCGTGGTCCACCCTGGGGCCGCCCCGGAGACGCTGCTGAAACAGATGGGAGTACTTTCCGAGGTCATGGGCCAGTCCAGCCAAGCGGCCCTGTTCCTCTGCGTCAAAGGCGGCGGCGAACTGGGCTGCGCGGCGGGCTGTGCCCTCCAAATGGTCCAATAGGGGCTGTTCACGGCCGTCGGAGGCCAGGTGGGCTAAGTAAGGTTCCATAGGACGCCTCCTTATGAAAAATGTGATATAGGAACTGCTTCTTGGAGAAAAGTATACCATATCAACCAGTTGCATGGGAAGGTGTAAGCGTATCCTGTCGAAAAAATGGGATTCCTTTGTCGGTGTCCTGAAGGGGCAGAAAGGAGGCAGCATCCGTGGTTGTCATTCCCACCGCTACTGCGCTCCCCACCGCCGAGGGGGCGGTGCAGGTGGCCATGGAGGAGCTCCCCTTTACCTTACACAGCGCCCGGGTGCTCATCCTGGGGTTTGGCCGGGTGGGGAAGCTCACCGCCCACCGGATGGGGGCCCTGGGGGCCAAGGTGACGGTCTGCGCCCAGGGATACGCCGACTTGGCCTGGGCAGCGGCCTACGGCCACGAGACCATGTGGCTGGAAAAGCTGGGCGGGGAACTGGGGGGGTATGACCTCATCGTCAACACCATCCCCGCCCAGGTGCTGGACCGGCGGCGGTTGGCGTGGGTGCACCCCGGGGCCTTTCTGCTGGACCTGGCCTCTGCCCCCGGCGGGGTGGACCAGGCGGCGGCCAAGGAGCTGGGCCTGCGGGTCCTCCAGGTACCGGGGCTGCCGGGCCGCACCGCGCCGGTGACAGCGGCGGCAGCCATCCGGGACGCTGTGTACCACATACTTTGGGAATTGGAGGCATGAGATATGGAGCAACCGCGGGTGGGGTTTGCCCTCACCGGATCCTTCTGCACCTTAGACAAAGCCCTCCTGGCCATGGAGGAGACCGCAGCGGCCTACCCCAACATTGTACCCATCCTTTCGGAGACCACCGGGTCCACCGACACCCGCTTTGGCCGGGGGGCGGACTTCCGCCAGGCGGCGGAGGAGATCTGCGGCCACCGGGCAGTGGAATCCATCCGGGAGGCGGAGCCCATCGGGCCCAAGCAGCTGCTGGATGTGCTGGTCATCGCCCCCTGCACCGGGAACACCTTGGCCAAACTGGCCGCCGGCATCGCCGACACCGCGGTGACCATGGCGGCCAAGGCCCATCTGCGGAACGGCCGGCCGGTGGTGGTGGCGGTGTCCACCAACGACGGCCTAGGGGGCGCGGCCCGGAACATCGGGGAACTGCTGAGCCGGAAGCACTACTACTTCGTCCCCTTCCGCCAGGATGACCCGGTGGGCAAACCCACCTCCCTGGTGGCGGAGATGGGGCTGGTCACCGCCACGGTGGCCGCCGCCCTGCGGGGGGAGCAGATACAGCCCCTGCTGCTGGGGCCGGCGGGGGAGTGAGAATCCCCCTGCCGGAGTTGGCAGGGGGGCCTGTCAGGACTGGCGCAGGTCCAGACCTGCCACGTGGGTTCCCGCCCGACTCCGGGCGGGAGCCCGGCTTTCTCCGGAGAAAGCCG
>URCB01000066.1 GCA_900546255.1 uncultured Eubacteriales bacterium | reverse complement strand
CCGGCTTTCTCCGGAGAAAGCCGGGCTCCCGCCCGGAGTCGGGCGGGAACCCACGCCGCAGGTCTGAACCTGCGCTGGTCCCAACGGAACCACCCACCGACAACCACCCCGGCCGCCCCGACCGCGGCCCCCAAGAAGGAGGTCCTTGCCACCATGAAATCCCCTCTCTCCGCCCGGATCGGGCGGGTCCTTTTGGCCTTGGTGTGTGCCGCCGGGGTGGCCGCCGGCGCTTTTCTGCTGCTGTGCGGGGTGGGGATCCTCTCCCCGGAGGCCCTCTCCCAGCAGGTGGCCGCCTGGCTGGGGCCGGAGGAGGCCGCTGCCCCTGCCGCTGCCGCCCCCACCCAGGAGGTCCCCGCCCAGGGGGCGGAGCCCTTCCAGGGGGTCTTTCTCCCCTTGGACCAGCTGGACCAGGCCCAGGAAGTGGCCGCCGGGTATGACGGGGTGGTGCTGTCCATGAAGGACCCCGACGGCACCTTGGGGTATGTCTCCGCCCTGGCCCTGGCCGCGGACATCCACGCCTCCTCCGGGGACCCGGACCGGAACCAGGCCCTCCGGGCCCTCAACGACACCCCGGGGCTGTACACCGTGGCCCAGGTCTCCTGCCTCCGGGACGGGGCCCTGGTGGCGGCGGAGCCAGACCTGGGGCTGCACCGGGTCAGCGGCTCCCCCTGGCGGGATGAGGCCGGCCAGACCTGGCTGGACCCCACCCAGGAGACCGTCCAGACCTACCTCATCGGCCTGTGCCGGGAGCTGGCGGATCTGGGGTTTGACGAGATCCTCCTCACCCACTGCGCCTACCCCACCCAGGGGGAGACGGACACCCTCCGGGACACGGCGGAGCGGGAGGCGGCCCTGGCCACCTTCTGCCGCCGCCTCCAGGGGGCCCTGGCGGATGAGGACGTCACCCTCTCCATCCAGGGCCAGGGCGACAGCGGGAGTCCCGCCGCCCCCAGCGGCCAGACCACCGGACTTTTGGCCACCTTCGGCCGGGTGTGGGCGGCGGAGGCAGACCAGGCCGCCCTGGAAGCCTTTGACCCCGTCCTGCTGCCGGAGGAGCCCTGACGAAACCCGAAAACGCCCCCGGGCGGCCCTGTTTGGGCCGCCCGGGGGCGTTCTGCTGCCTGGGGGGCGGTTCAGTGGATGAACATCCGCACCAGGAGGTTGTTGAGTTTGGTGTAGGGCTGGTACCGCATGGGCAGGTCCAGCCAGGTGGCCTTGTCCACGATGGAGCGGTAGTGGGAGAAGGTCTCAAAACTCTTCTTGCCGTGGTAGCTGCCCATGCCGCTCTGGCCCACCCCGCCGAAGGGCATGTGGTGGGTGGCCAGGTGGATGATGGTGTCGTTGACGCAGCCGCCGCCGAAGGAGCAGGTGTTCAGGATGCGCTCCTTGGTCTTCCGGCTCTGGGTGAAGAGGTAGAGGGCCAAGGGCTTCTCCCGCTGGCGGATAAAGTCGATGGCCTGGTCCAGGGTGTCGTAGGGGATGATGGGCAGGATGGGGCCGAAAATCTCCTCCCCCATGGGCTTGGAGGTCCCTTCCAGGGTGTCGGCCACCAGGGTGGGGGCGATCCAGCCGCTGTCGGAGTCCGGGTCGTCCCGGTGGCCGCCGCCGTAGAGGAGGTTCTCCCCCTCCAGCAGGCCCTGGAGGCGGTTGTAGTGCTTGCGGTTGATGATGCGGACGAAGTCCCGGTTGGCCAGGGGATCCTCCCCCAGCATCTTCTGGAACTGCTTCTTCAGCTCCTCCACCAGCCGGTCCCGCACGGTGCGGTCCACCAGGCAGTAGTCCGGGGCCACGCAGGTCTGGCCGGCGTTGAGGATCTTGCCAAAGGCCAGGCGGCGGGCGGTGAGGGGGAGGTTGGCGGTGCGGTCCACGATGACCGGGCTCTTCCCCCCCAGCTCCAGGGTGACGGGGGTGAGGTGGCGGCTGGCCTTTTCCATCACCATCTTGCCCACGTCCACGCTGCCGGTGAAGAAGATGTAGTCAAACTTCTGCTCCAGCAGGGCGGCGTTCTGCTCCCGCCCCCCCTGGATCACAGTGACCCAGTCCGGGGGAAAGACGGCGGCGATGAGCTCTGCCATGGCCCGGCTGGTGTTGGGGGCGTAGGCGCTGGGCTTGAGCACCACGCAGTTGCCTGCGGCGATGGCCCCGAAGAGGGGGTCCAGGCTGAGCAGGTAGGGGTAGTTCCAGGGGGACATCACCAGCACCACCCCGTAGGGCTCGGCCAGCTGGTAGCTGGAGGAGCAGAACTGGGCCAGGGGGGTGGGGTGGCGCTGGGGCTTGGCCCACTGGGGGAGCTTCCGGGCCAGGTAGCCCAGCTCGTCCAGGTTCAGGCCCAGCTCGCACATGTACCCCTCGGCGTGGGACTTGTGCAGGTCGGCGTAGAGGGCGTCCAGGAGGATGGTCTCCCGGGCCTGCATCTCCCGCTTGAGTTTGTGCAGGGCGGCCACCCGCACGGCCACCGGCCGGGTGGCGCCGGTTTGGAAGAAGGCCCGCTGCCGGGCCACGGTGGCCTCGATCATGGCCACATGTTCCGGGGTGCTCATGCCCACACCTCCCTCAGGATGCCCACGATCTCCTCGTGGTTGGCCTCGGCGGGGTTGACGATGATGGCCCCGTCGTTCAGGGCGGTGCTGGCCACTTCGTCAAACTGCTCGGGCTTCACCCGGCCGGTCTGGGACAGGGTGGTGGGCAGGCCGGTGAGGTCGGCCAGCTGCTGCCGCAGGGCCACCAGGGTGTCGATGGTCTTCTGGGCGCGGAGCTCCGCCGGGGTGGCGGCGTAGACCTCCGGCCCGGCCAGGGGGAGGAGGAGCTCCCCGTACCGCTCCTTGCACTTCTCTAAGTTGTACTTCATGACGGCGGGGAGCAGGATGGTCATAGCCTCCCCGTGGGCCACGTGGCACACGCCCCCCAGGGCGTGGCCGATGGCGTGGACCAGCCCCACCATGGAGTTGGAGAAGGCCGCCCCAGCCAGCAGGCTGCCGTTGGCCATGACCATGCGGGCCTTGCGGTCCTTCCCGTTCTGCACCGCCCGGGGCAGGGCCCGGACGATCTGGGCCATGGCCTTTTCCGCAAAGGCGTCGCTGACCGGGTTGCGCTGCAGGCAGGTGGCCGCCTCGATGGCGTGGACCAGGGCGTCAAACCCGGTGGCGGCGGTGATCCGGGGGGGCAGGGTTTCGGTCATCCGGGGGTCCAGCACCGCCGCGTCCGGGAGCAGGTGGTAGCTGAGAAACTCCATCTTCACGCGGTTGGCCGGGTCGGCCACCACGGCCACCAGAGTGGCCTCGCTGCCGGTGCCGGCGGTGGTGGGGATGGCCACAAAGGGGACGTGGGCCCCCCGGGGCAGCACCTCGCACCCGGCGGCGTCCAGCAGGTCGCTGCCCGCCTGGGCCAGGACCATGCCCACCCCTTTGGCGGTGTCGATGACGGAACCGCCCCCCAGGGCGATGAGGCTGTCGCAGTTCTTACCCCGGAAGAGGGCGGCCACCTGGTTGACCACCTCAATGGAGGAGTCCGGGGGGATGCGGCAGAAGGTCTCCGCCGGGTCCATGCCCCCTTGGTGGAGGGCCTCCTGGACGATTTTCACGGTGCCCACCTGCTCCAGCCCCTGGTCGCTGAGGAGGAGGGGGCGGCTGGCCCCCAGGCCCTCCAGCTCGTGGGGGATGTGCTCCAGGGCCCCGTCCCCGGAGAGGATTTTGGTGGGCAGTTTGAACTCATAATAGGCAGACATGTGGCATTACCTCCCAAACAGCACCGCCAGGTAGACCCGGGCGGTGGATACTTCCTTTTTTGGTCGTCGTTTCAAGATGCGCTTGGCCAGGCACCAGGGGAAGAGGTACCCCTCCGCGATGTCCACGCATCGCACGAAGGGCATGGCCAGGCCCATGTTCCCCCGGAGGGTAAATCGGTGTTGGGCATAGGCCTGGGCGATGCCGATCTGCCCGGTGAAGACCCGGAAGGCGTCGGCGGGGCTTTTGAAGCGAATGGTCACATCCCCCGGGGTGTCCTGGGGGAGTTTGCGAAAGCCGTGCTCGGTGCCGGTGACGGTGAAGCCCCTGGCCCCGGGGATCTCCAGGCGCAGGGTTTTTCCCTTGGGCCACTGGCAGGCCTCTTTCTGCACCCGGCTGTCCCGGTAGGAGAGAAACCTCAGTGCCCGGAACAGGCAGGTGGAGACCATGCTGCAGGTGGCGCACTGCAGGCACATTTTGACGGATCCATAGGCCATGGTTCCATCCCTCCTTTGGTGGTTGGGTGTATTACCTTTAAGCATACTGCAAAATGCAGCGGATTGCAAGGGGGGACAGGGGGCCAAACCCAGGGCCTTCCGGGGGCGTTCCCCCCAAAAAGGGGAGGAAAAGCTGGCCCCTATCCTGCGAAAACCCCAGGGTTCTTCTCCCAGCATCATCACCCTACCAATTCCAAAGGGAATTGGGAAGAAATGGGGAAACCCTATGCACTTTCCCCAAAAGAACAAAATAACCACAAATAAAACCCATTTTAGAAACAAAAGAAAGGGGAAAACTTGGCGGAAAAGCCTTCCCATCCAGGGGAGGGGTATGCTATGATTACAAAAAAGTAACAGACGGTAACAGCCGCCCGGCCATTTCGTTACCAATGGCCGGGCGCTTCCCTGTAGATTTCCAGAATTGTGTGAAACAAAGGAGAGATTGGATGCGAAAGCGGATTCTTCGGATCGCAATGGCCGTGCTGATGTTGGCAGTGATGGTCCCCTCGGCCCTGGCTGCCACCTATGAAGAAATCAACCAAGACCAGGTCTTCCTCAAACAGGAACAGAGAGGGACCTGCACCCTGGCTTCCACCGCCATGATGCTCCGGAGAGCCGCCCTCCTCAACGGGGACGAGAATTGGGCCCAGATCACCGAGGCCTCCTGCCGCCAGGCCTTCTGGATCGCCGGCTGCGGCCTGCCCTACAACTTCTCCTACGGAGAGATGACCGTCTCCCACGACACCCTGCCTGGGGGCGAGGCCAACAAGGACATCCTCATTGACCTGCTGGCGGAGCACCCCGAGGGGATCATGCTCCACGCCGCCTGCGTGCCCCACGGCATCCTCCTCACCGAGTACAAGGACGGCCAGTTCTACTGCGCCGATCCCTCGGAGTATGCCGGCACCGGCATCATCCCCATCGAAGAGGCCTGGGGCACCCGGGTGGAGAACTCCAACGCCTACTGGTACGTGACCTCCCAGGTGGCCGACGTCCAGGAGGAGGAAGACCTGGCCCTGCCCCAGGTGGCCGTGGAGACCTCCGTAGAGGACCTGCTGCTCCCCCTGTTCCTCCAGGACGTGGAGGAGGAGACCTGCCTCATCGGCCAGGCTCTGGAGACGGCCCGCTGAGCAAACCCACAAAGATTGGACCAACACCCCCGGCGCAAGCTGCGCCGGGGGTGTTTTTTCTCTGGGGCGGTCTTTAAGACTGCCAGGTCAAGGTGAGGGCCAGGTCCGGCCAGACCGACCGGCCGATGGGGGAGAGGGCCGAGACCCGTCTCTGCCCGTTGGGGAGGGTTTCGTACCGCCCGTAAACCTGGCTCAGGCTGGTGGCGTAGTCCCCCTGGTAGAGGAGGGCGCCGTGGGCGTCGTACACCCACAGGGACAGGCCTGGGCTCCCGTTGACCCCGTCAAAGCAGCCCAGGGCCAGCTTCTCCCCGTTCCAGGCCCCTTGGGCGTTGCACCGGGGGGCGGGGAGGAAGGCCGCCGGGGTGGGGGCGGACCAGGCGGATTGGTAGGCCCCGCCGGCATCCTGGAGGAAGCAGGTGAAGGTCTCCGGCCCCACGGCTAAGAGGAACCCCTCCCCCGGGATCAGCTGGACGGTGGGCTGGAGTTGGGCGGGGTCGGTGGTGGCCGGGTCTGCCCGGGTGCCGTTCTCCCGGTGGATGGGGTACAGGCTCTCCGGGGGCAGGGAGAGGGTCTGGCGGCAGGTCATGCCGGCGGTGTCCACCACGGCGCAGGTGAGGGCCTCCCCCTGGCTGGTGGTGAGGAAGAGGGTCTGCCCGTCAGCCGAGAGGGTGAGGTCCAGCACCCTGCCCCCCTGGGGGTCCAGGGGGTAGACCAGGGCCAGGCTGTCGGGGTCGGCCTGGAAGGCGCCCTTTTGGTTCTCCGAGAGGGCCAGGCGGTAGATGCCGTACCCCCCGGGCACCTGGGGGACCTCCGGCAGGCTGCCGGCCTCCCCCTGGGTGGGGGCGAAGGTGAAGTAGACGGCGTCCGCCCCCAGGGCCCAGCGGCAGTCCAGGGCCACATCCGGCCCCACCGGGCGGATAGAGGCCTGGGTGATGGCGTTTGCCTCCGGCCCGCCCCGGTCCTCTTTGGACACGGTGACGGCCCAGCGGGTGTCCGGGGCAAAGGGAAAGGCGAAGAAGGCCTGGAAGGCCTCCTGCAGGGCGGCCTCCTGCGCCCGGGCGGTTTGGGACACCGACCAGTCGTAGTCGGTCTCCTGGTTGGCCAGGTTGACGGTCACTTGGAGGGGGTAGCAGTCCAGGTACTGGCGGGGGTCCACCGTCTCGGTGCGGGTCTCCCCCGGCGGGGTGCGGCTGGCCACGTCGGCGTAGAGGGGGGCCAGCCGGGGGTCTGCGTCGGTTCCCCCCAGGCGGAGCTCCGCCTCGGTGCAGCCATAGCCGTAGAAGATCAGGTCCTGCTGGTGGGGGAAGGTGAGGGTGATCCCCTGCCTGTCATTGGGGGCGGGGAGGTCCCCCCGCTGGAAGGTGCAGGCCGTCCGGCTGGCCGCCGGGTTGTCCAAGGGGATGGTGAGGTCCCACAGCAAGGCGCCGTTCCACTGGCTGGGGCGGTTTCTCCCCGGCTGGTACTGGGCCTGCTGGGTGGCCACCAGCCCCTGGGCGGCGGCGGGGTCCCCTTGGCGGGGGCGGGCGGAGACCTCCACCCCTTGGCCCTGGGTCCCCAGGGTGTGGGCTGCCGCCCCCAAGCCCCCCAGGGCCAGGGCCAGGCAGAGGAGGAAGGCCAGGAAGGTCCCCTTCATGGCGCACCCCCCTCTCCTTGGGCCAGGCGGGCCAGGGCCCGGGCCACCCGGTCGGCCTGGTACTGGTAGGTCTCCTTGCAGAAGGTCACCAGGTCGGTGCCCGCCTCCTCCAGGTCTGCGGTGGTGGCGTTGGCCACCAGCTTCCCCTGGTGGAGGAGGATGGCCCGGCCCAGGAAGGGGGCCATCTCTTCCACCAGGTGGGTGGAGAGGAAGAGGGTCTCCGTGGGCTCCAGAATCCCCAGGAGGACCTTGTAGAAGTCCATGCGGTTGAAGTAGTCGCTGCCGGCGAAGGGCTCGTCCATGAGGATGTAGTCCGCCCCCTGGCACAGGGCCAGGATGACCTCAAACTGGTTTTGCTGGCCGGTGGAGAGCTTCCCCACCGGCCGGTGGGCCGGCAGGGCGAAGAAGTCCATCAGGGCCGCGTACCGGTTGTGGCGGAAGGCGGGAAAGTGGGCGGCGTAGAAGTCCCGGTGGGCCTGGGGGGTGAGGGAAGGGAAGAAGGTGTGCTCACAGGAGGCGAAGGAGAGCTTGACCAGATCCCCCCGGGTCAGGGGCTGGCCGTCCAGGGTGACCGCCCCCCGGAACCGGACCAGGCCCAGGATGCACCGGAGGAGGGTGGTTTTCCCCGCCCCGTTCTCCCCCAAAAGGCCCACGATCTCTCCCCGGGGCAGGGAGAAGGAGACGTCGTCCAGGGCCCGGCCCTTGCCGGGGTAGGCTTTGATGAGATGGTGCAGTTCCAGCATCAGGGTAACCACCTTTCATAGTAGGGGGTGAAGAGGTAACCAAAGTTGTCCCACAGCTTGCCCAGCTGGTCCGGCTGGAGGCACTCCGCCGGGGTGAGGGCCAGATAGAGGGCGTAGAAGAGGACCAGCAGCAGGGCCATCACCCCCAGGGTGACCAGGGCCAGCACCAGGGGCAGGCAGAAGCTCCGCCGGGCCAGTTCCCACCGGTCGGGCAGGCGGCCCATGAGATGGTCGCTCCGGCTGCCCCAGCGGAAGGACAGGCGGTACACCACCGCCAGCACCCCGGCGCCCCCCAGCATCAGCAGGAAGGGGAAAAAGACGGGGCGGGAGAAGAAGTTGGACACGGCCCCCTGGATCCCCACCAGGTCGACAAAGTCGGTCATCCGGCTGCCGGGATCCACCACGTCGGGCTGGCCGTAGACGTGGACCTGACTCAAAGCCAGGGAGAGCATGGGCAGGTAGCTGGCCAGGCTGTACAGCACCGGCAGGATCAGAAGGGCCAGGAAGGCGCCCAGGTGGACCTTGGCGTTGGCCCAGGGGGGCACCCATTCAGACAGGGGGCGTCGGCGCATGGGGGGTCATCTCCTTTCTGTCGTCGTCGTGGTCGGGGGGATCCTGTTTCTCCAAAGTCCTCAGGGTCCACAGGCTCCACCCCAGGCAGGGGACAGAGAAGAGCAGCAGGGCCCAGGGGATGCCCGTCCAAAAGACCAGGGCACAGCCCATCAGCAGGAGGAAGGGGAAGGGCCAGGTCCGCCGGCGGAGGGCCTCGGTGCCTGCAGCGGCGGTGAAGCCCAGACCGGCGGCCAGCACCAGGTTCCCCACCCACCGCAGGGGTTCCCCCACCGGCAGGAAGGTGTGGAGGAGGGGGACGGCCCACCCGGTGACAAACAGGGTCTGGGGGCCCAGGAAGCCGCCGTTGCGGGCAAAGCTCCCTGCCAGGCCCACCAGGACCAGGGCCTCTGCGGCCCAAAACAGCAGGAACAGCAGGGTGTTGCACACCCCCTGGCAGAGGACCCGGGTCCCCCGCCCCAGGGGGAGGCGGGCCAGGGTGAGATCTGGCCTCCCCCTGCCCCAGCCCAGGGTGGCGGTGAGCAGCAGGGCGCACAGCAGGAGAAAGGCCACCGCCACCACCCACCCCAGAGGGGTGGCCACCTCCCTATAGGCGTCCACCAGGGTGTTCACCGTAGGGGGAAAGGGTTGGAAGCGGAAGATGGCCCACTCCGCCGCCCCCAGGGCGGCCAGCAGCAGGAGGACCTTCCAAAACGTGTGGCGGAGAAACAGGCAGAACAGGGCAACGAATGGTCGCATCACGGCACCTCCTCCCAATGTTGGGCGATGAGCTCCAGGGCCGCATCTTTGGACAGGCCCATGCGTTTCAGGGCGGCCACCGCCTGCTGGGCCTGCTCCTGGAGCAGCTCGGCCCGCACCCGGGCCTGGGCGGCCTCGTCGGCGGCCACGCAGCTTTTGGCCCCGGGGTGGGACTGGATGAGCCCCTCCTCCTCCAGCAGGCGGTAGGCCTTTTGGACAGTGTTGGGGTTGACCCCCAGCAGGGCGGAAACCACCCGCCGGGAGGGCAAGGCATCGCCAGGGGCCATGGTCCCCCCGGCGATGCCCAGCTTTACGTGGCGGAGGATTTGCTGGTAAATGGGCACCCCGTCGAGGAGGACCAGGTCGTCAAAGGAGACCATAGAAACCACCTGCCTTTCATCTGTATTACAAGAGTAATGCGGTTTCTGACTGTATTATAACCATAACACGGTTGCCTTGTCAAGGGGGAGGGGAGATTTTTTGGGAGGGGGTCGGTAGGTGGTTCCGTCGGGACCGGCGCAGGTCCAGACCTGCGACGTGGGTTCCCGCCCGACTCCGGGCGGGAGCCCGGCTTTCTCCGGAGAAAGCCGG
>URCB01000065.1 GCA_900546255.1 uncultured Eubacteriales bacterium | reverse complement strand
TCGGGAGAAATGGGGACCCCCGCCGGGCAGGCGGGGCAACGGGGCGCTGCGCCCCGAGGCACCGTAAGAGCCCCGACCACCTGTAGGGTACGTACTGCCCCCACCCAGCGCAGGGCAAACCACAAAAGGACCGCCGGAAACCCGGCGGTCCTTTCCTTGTCTATGGGGTTGTCGGAGGCAGCCCTTACTCCTCCTCCAGGAGGAAGTCCCCTTCGTCGCTGTAGGGGACCTCCTTGGTGCCGAAGAGGCCCAGGATGGCGCCGCAGACCCGGCCCAGCACCAGGCCCACCACCACGGTGGCCACCGCAGCGCCCACCTGGACGCCCACGTTGCCGGTGATGGCGATGCCGAACAGGCCGCCCAGCAGGCCGGGCATGCCGTGGAGGTTATGCACGCCGCAGGTGTCGGTGCCACGGATGAGCTTGCACACCTTGGGGGCGATGATGGAGAAGCCCAGGGTGCTCAGGGTGCCGGCGCAGATGCCGATGACCATGGCAAAGCCGGGGTTGGCGGTGGAGCAGGTGGAGCCGATGCACACGCCGCCGGCCAGGGCGGCGTTGGCGATGTCCTCCACCTCGATCTTGCCCCGGATGAGCTTGCTGAACACATAGGTGGCCAGGGTGGAGCCGCACAGGGCCAGCACGGTGTTCAGCACCGTGGAGTAGCCCAGCTCCGGCGCCACCACCGCGCTGGTGAAGGAGGGCCAGAACAGCCACAGCACCATGCTGCCCAGCAGGCAGAACTCGTTGCTCACCTTGTTGGTCTTGGGCCCGGGCTTGTCCTGGAACTTCTTGGCGGTGGTGGCCACCACCCCCAGGCCGAAGTAAGCCCCGAAGGCGTGGATGGCCACCGACCCGCCGGTGTCCAGGAAGCCCTCGAACAGGCCGCTCTCCAGAAGCAGCCACTCGTTGAAGATATAGGCGACGGTAAACAGGATGGACAGGACAAAGTACTGGTCCATCTTCAGCCGGCCCAGCACCGCCCCCATGCAGATCAGCAGGCTGGCGGCGGCAAACTCGGCATAGAGGAAGCCGCTGATGTTCATGACCTCAAACTCCCCGGGCAGGAAGCTCTTCACCAGGAGGTATACGGGGATGGAGATGCTCACCGCCAGGAAGGTGGCGGTGAGGGTGGTGAACTCATGGCCCCGGAGGAACACCATGAGAAACCCGAAGCCCAGCAGCAGCATGGCCAGGATGTGGATGGACCGGGCGTAGGAGATGGAGTCAAAGATGGTGCGGGTGGCGCCGTCCAGACTGTCCGTGTCGATGGCGGTAATGGAGCCGAGCCCCTCCGCCACGTTGCCGTTGACCGAGGGGAAGAAGGCCACAGCCATGGCCACCGTGATCAGCAGAAACACGATGAGCAGGCCGGCCTTGCGTTTGGTTTGCATGGTCTCTACACTTCTCTCTTGGTAAAATATCACAAGGGACCGGGGCTGATTCCGGTCCCTTGCGTGAAATTTACTGTAGCACCATTTATTTTCTCTGTCAACAGTTTTCCGTCAAAATTTTCGGAAGCAGGCAGGATTTCCGTCATCCGCCCAGAACCTCCTGGGCATAGTGGACGGTGGCCATGGCGTCGGGGGCATAGCGGTCGGCCCCGATGCTGGCGGCATAGTCCCCGGTGATGACGGCGCCCCCCACCACCACCTTGCACGCCAGGCCCGCCGCCCGCAGCTGGCGGATGGTCTCCGCCATGGCGGGGGCGGTGGTGGTCATCAGGGCGGACAGGCCCACCAGGGGGATTCGCCTCTCCCGGGCGGCGGCCACGATGGTCTCCGGGGGCACGTCCTTCCCCAGGTCCAGCACCCGGAAGCGGTAGCTCTCCAGGAGGACCTTCACGATGTTTTTCCCGATGTCGTGGATGTCCCCCTGGACGGTGGCCAGAAGGATCTGGGGCTCTCCCTGGCTCTCCCCGGCGGGGAGGTAGCTCTGGAGCACCTGGAAGGCCCCCTTGGCGGCCTCTGCGCTCATAAGGAGCTGGGGGAGGAAGAGGGTTCCCTTCTCAAACCCCTGGCCCACCTGATCCAGGGCGGGGACCAATTCGCCGTTGATGATGTCCAGAATGTCCCGGCCCTCTTCGGCCAGGGCCTTGGCCTGGGCGGCGGCCGCCTCCTTAAGACCCTTGCACACGGCGTGGCAGAGGGTGGCCTCCCCAGAGGCAGCGGGGGCGGCCGGGGCGGTGGGGGCAGGGGAGGCAGCGGCCGGCGCCGGGGCCGTGGGGGTGATGTGCTGGATGGCCTCCATGTAGGTCTGGCACTGGCTGTCCAGCCCCTGGAGGGCCCGGTAGGCGTGGTAGGCCCCCATCATGGCCCCGCTCTTGGGGTTGATGATGGCCCCGTCCAGCCCCGCCTGGAGGGCCTGGGTGAAGAAGCTCTGGTTGAGCACCTCCCGCTGGGGCAGGCCGAAGGACACGTTGGACACCCCCAGGGCGGTTTTCACCCCCAGCTCCGCTTTGGCCCGGCGGATGGTCTCCAGGGTGACCTTGGCGTTGTCCCCGCCGGCGCTTACCGGCATGGTCAGGCCGTCCAGCAGGAGCTCCCGCCGGGGGATGCCCATGGCCTCCGCCCGGCGGAGGATCTTCTGGGCGATGGCCAGGCGGCCCTCGGCGTCGGCGGGGATGCCGTCGTCATCCAGAGTGAGGCACACCAGGCCGCCGCCGTACTTCTTCACCAGGGGGAGGATGGCGGCCAGGCTCTCCTCCTTGCCGTTCACGGAGTTGATGAGGGGCTTGCCGTTGTACCGCCGCAGGGCGGCCTCCATGGCCTCCGGGTTGGAGGTGTCCAGCTGCAGGGGCAGCCCGGTGACGGCCTGGAGGGCCTCCACCGTCTGGGTGAGCACCGCCGGCTCATCCAGGCCGGGCAGGCCCACGTTCACGTCCAGGATGTGGGCGCCGGCCTCCTCCTGCTGGAAGGCCTCGTTCAGCACATAGTCCATGTCCCCGGCCCGGAGGGCGGCCTGGAGCTTCTTCTTGCCCGTGGGGTTGATGCGCTCGCCGATGATCACCGGGTCGTGGCCGTCCAGGGCCACCGCCTGGCAATAGGAGGAGATGAGCAGGGTGTCCTTCCAGGTGACCTCCGGCAGGGGGAGATCCTTTGTGGCCTGGATCAGGGCGGCCAGGTGGGCGGGGGTGGTGCCGCAGCACCCCCCCAGGAGGGTGGCCATGGGGGCCAGCTCCGCCATCTGGGCGGCGTAATCCGCCGGGGTCACGTCGTAGACGGTCTTTCCCCCCTCACTCCGGGGCAGGCCCGCGTTGGGCTGGAGGAGGAGGGGGACCGAGGCGGCCTCCCACAGCTGGCGGAATACCGGGGCCATCTCCTGGGGCCCCAGGCCGCAGTTGAGGCCGATGACGTCCACTCCCAGCCCTTCCAGCAGGGCCACTGCGGCCTGGGGGGAGCCCCCGGTGAGGAGCTTCCCGCTGCCGTCGAAGATGAGGCTGGCCAGGATGGGCAGGTCGCAGTTCTCCTTGGCGGCCACCACTGCCGCCTTCATCTCGTAGAGGTCGCTCATGGTCTCGATGAGAATACAGTCTGCTCCGGCCTCCTCCGCGGCCCGGATGGGGGCGGCAAAGCGGGCCACGGCCTCCTCAAAGTCCAGGTCCCCGTAGGGCCGCAGGAGCTTGCCGGTGGGGCCGATGTCGGCGCAGACGTAGGCATCGGTCACCCCTGCCTGGTCCATGGCGGCCCGGACGTTGGCTACGGCGGCGGACATCACCTGGGCCACGGTGTAGCCGTAAGGCTCCACCTTGGGGGCGGTGGTGCCGAAGGTGTTGGTGGTGATAAGGCGGCAGCCCGCCTCCAGATAGGCCCGGTGGATGGCCTGGACGGCCTGGGGGTTCTCCACCCCCCACACGTCGGGCAGGCGGCCCTCCGGCAGGCCGGCGGCCTGGAGCATGCTGCCCATGCCCCCGTCCAGATACAGGCGGCCTTCTCGGATGGCAGTCAGCAGTGGTTTCATTGGGACAATCTCCCCTTTCTAGTCAAATATAAGCAGCGGGAGCGGGCCCCGCTGAGGGCCCGCTCCCGGGGTTGGAACAGAAACATTAGGGTTCGCGGAGAACCTCCGCTGGCCCTGCCCGGAAGGGGCAGTCGGTTTTGGTGCAGCGCATGCACTTTTGCCCGCAGGCCTCCTCTTTCCGGTCGCTGATGCCCACCAGGGCGGTCACCGACTTCTCGGGCACCAGCATCCCCCCGGCGGTGAGGGTGAGCCCCAGGCGCTTGGGGGCCTGGAGGAGGTCCAGGACCAACGGCTGGGCCCCCAGGTCCCAGTCCCCATAGCCAGGGCTGTAGGGGGGCGTGAGATACTCCCCCGGGGCCAGGTCCTGCTCCAGGGTGGCGCAGTAGGCCGCGCACAGGTCATCCAGCCAGGCGGCGCACACCGCCTGGCCCACGGCGGCCTTGGCCATGGACTGGGCGCTCCACCGGCGGAGGAGCCGGTCGGCCTCCGGGCCCAGGGTGACGGCGTAGAGGATGCCCTCCCGGCAGTGGCGGAGGTGGTGGTCCAAGTCCCGGCTCTGCCCCTGAAACAGGGTGAGGGGCAGCCGCCGCCCCAGGTGACGGGGGGTGACCGTCTGGGCCAGTTCCCTCTGGCACTGGTCAGCCCAAGCTGTCCCCTGGGGATCCAGGGCCTTCCCCCGGATGCCTAAGTAACGGGCGATTTCTCGCGGATCTAGGTTCATGCCCGGCCCAGCACCTTGGACAGGTTTTCTGCGATGCCGGCGGCCACGTCGGGCTTGTTCATGGTGTACACATGGACCCCACGGACCCCGTTGGCCACCAGGTCCACCATCTGCTCGGCGGCGTAGACGATGCCCGCCTGCTTCATGGCGTCGGGCCGCTCCCGGAACTTATCCAGGATCATCCGGAACCGGTTGGGCAGGGTGGTGCCCGACAGGGAGAGGATGCGGGTCATCTGCCCGGCGTTGGTCACCGGCATGATCCCCGCCAGGACGGGGACGGTGATCCCCGCCTCCTGGGCCCGGTAGAGGAAGGAGTAGAGGGCGCTGTTGTCAAAGAACATCTGGGTCACCAAGAAGTCCACCCCGCAGTCCACCTTTTCCTTCAGGTGGCGCAGGTCCTCGGCCTGGCTGGCACACTCCACGTGGCCCTCGGGGTAGCAGGCCCCGCCGATGGCAAAGCCCCCGTAGGCCCGGATGTCCTCCACCAGGTCCCGGGCGTAGCGGTAGTCCCGGGGGGCGGCGGGGTCGTAGCCCTCGGGGTAGTCCCCCCGCAGGGCCAGGATATTCTCGATCCCCGCCTGGCGCAGGGCGTCCAGCTCGTGGTGGATCCGCTGCCGGTCTGAGGACACGCAGGTCAGGTGGGCCAAGGCGGTGACCCCCTGGCCCTGGACGATCTGAGCGATCTGGGTGGTGTAGGCGGAGGTGCCCCCGCCGGCGCCGTAGGTGACGCTCATAAAGTCGGGTTTGAGCTGGGCGATCTTTTCCACGGCGATGGCCACGGAGGCGAAGTCGCTGTCCTTTTTGGGGGGGAAGGCTTCGAACGAGAGGGTGACTTCCTTTTCCTTCCAGAGGTTGCTGAGTTTCATGGGGTAGGCTCCTTTTCTGCGGGGATAAGATCGGCCTCCTGCTTGGCCAGGCGGGCGGCGGCTACGAGGATGCCGAACACGAACCAGAACAGCATCATGGCTCGGGGGTAGTACCAAATGTAATCCCCCATGCCGCACACCAGCATGCCCACCAGGCCGGCGATGGCGCCGCACACGGGGTAGCGCAGGTCCTTGCGGCCGAAGGTACGTTTGAGGCCCTCCTTGGCTCCCCAGATCAGGGTGCCCAGGAAGGTCAGCAGGCCCACCAGGCCCCGCTCCACCATGATTTGCAGGAAGGTGTTGTGGTAATGGACAAACCGGAACCCGGAGGAGAAGTTGTAGTAGTTGGTCCCATCCAGGGCGGCGGTGGTGATCTCATCCCCCAGGCCCACGCCCATGAGCCAGTGGTCCTGGAAGAGCTGCAGCCCCGCCCGGTAGATGGGGAAGCGGCTGCCGATGGACTCGTCCGACCCGCTGAAGATGCTCAAGATCCGGTTGAGGACGCTCTCCGGCAGGAAGGGGACCGCCGCCAGGGCCAGCAGGATCAGGAAGAAGATGGACTTCCGGTTCACCAGGAAGCAGAAGAGCAGGATGGCGGCCGCCATCCCCACCCAGCTGGCCCGGGAATAGGTGGTCAGCAGGGCCCCCACCCCCACCAGCACGGTGAGGCCGGCCAGAGCCTTGGTCCACCACCGGCGGCTGCACAGGAAGAGGGCGCAGCACAGGGGAAGCAGCAGCACCAGGATCTGGGCAAAGGTGTTGGGGTTGTTGAAGAAGGAATCCACCCGGCCCGGGGTGTCTGGGCTGGCGCTCAGGTCCACGGTGGACAGGTTCACGTCAATGCCCTGAATTTTCTGCCAGAAGCCGTACAGGGAGGAGACGACCACCCCCACGGCGGCAAAGGCCATCAGGCGGAGGAGCTCGGCCTTTTTGGTCACCGAGGAGACGATGACCACTGCCAGCAGCAGGGCCATCACATGGAAGAGGAAGTACCGCAGGGATTCCATCTTGCTGTTGGAGAGGACCACCGCCAGGGCCACCGTCAGGGCATAGAGCCAGAAGGTGCCGCCCATGGCGCCGGTGCGCACCCGCCAATCCGCCCGGCGCATGCCGGCCCAGTAGAACACGGCCAGCAGCAGGAAGGCCAGGATCACCCCGTAGAGGTTGTTCCACAGGTCGTGGGGGACCACCAGGATGGCCAGCACCACCCAGGAGGTGAGCACCGCCGTCTGGTCCCCAATGGCGTAGGTCAGGCGGCAGAAGAGACTCCCGTCAAAGAGCCCCTTGGCCCGCCGGTAAATCCAATGGAGGATGCTGGGGATGAGGTTGGCCACCCAGGTGACCAACCGGCCAAACAGGCTGGTGCGCCAGGCCGGGCCCATCCACCCGTCCTTGGAGAACCAGCGGCAGATCACACTGCCGCTGGCCCAGCGGAGCAGAATGTCATCGAAAAACGCCGTGAGGCCCCGGCAGAGCGCGCTGGACCGCCAGGCGGCGGCCAGCGCACCCCAGGCCCGGGCCAGGGCGCAGCAGATGACACTGGTTCGAATCAATTCCATCGTGGGTCATTCCTCCCCTCGTACAGGGCCAGCATCCGGGCACTCTGGGTGGCCACGGAAAAGGTCTCCGCCACCACCCGGGGCCCGTTGGCCCCCCAGCGGGCCAGCTGGGCGGGGTCTGCCATGACGGTCTCCAGGGCGGCGGCCAGGCCGGCCCGGTCCCCGTAGTCCACCAGGCAGCCCACGTCGTGGGCGGGGGTCACAATGTCGGGGATGCCCCCCACCCGGGTGGCCAGCACCGGGGTGCCGCAGGCCAGGGACTCCAGCAGCAGCAGGCTTAAGGTCTCGCTCTCAGAGGGGCAGAGGGTAAGGTCCGCCCCGTGGTAGAGGTTGGACATGTCCGACCGGAACCCCAGGAAGGTCACCCGGTCGGCCAGGCCCAGGGCCTGGGTCTGGGCTTCCAGATCCTGGCGCAGGGGCCCCTCCCCCGCCAGCACCAGGCGGAAGGGATGGGCCGTGTTCTCCCGCAGCTGGGCCAAACTCTCCAAGAGGAAGGCGTGGCCCTTTCCCTCCACCAGCCGGGCGGCGAAGAGGAGGACGAAGTCCCCCACCTCCGCCCCGATCTCCTGGCGGAGGGTGGTGGCAGGGTCCTGCCACTGGGTGGGGTCCACGGCGTTGTAGATCAGATGGATCTGCCCCTGGGGGATGCCGTTGGCCACCAGCTGCCGGGCCCCGGCGGTGCAGTTGGCCACCACGGCGTCCTGCCGGCGGGAGAGCAGGCGGTTGCACACCCGCTGGGCCAGGGAATTCTGGGTTAAGATATGATAGGTATAGACCACCCGCAGATCGGGCACCTTGCCCTTGGCCTGGAGGGCGATGTAGTTCTCCCGCAGGTAGTGGGTGTGGATGACGTCGATCTTCCGGTCCCGGCACAGGGCGGCCAGGGCCTTTACCGCTCCCCGGTCAAAGGGGCTGGCCATGGCCAGAGAATGGACCGGCAGGCCGCGGGCCTCGGCCCACTGGGCCAGGGGGCCGGCCTCGTTGCAGGCCAGCTCTGCCTGGACCCCCTGCCCCTCCATGGCCTGAAGGAGGGTGCGGATGTACTGTTCCGTCCCCCCCTGCCCGGCGTAGTTGAGCAGGTGCAGCACCCGTGTCATAGGCATTCTCCTCTCTGCCGGCGGGCTTGCCGAGCGGGGCTCACTGGCAGGCGGCCTTCAGCTGGTCGGCCCGGTCGGTGATCTCCCAGCGCACGCCCAGGTCCTCCCGGCCCATGTGGCCGTAGGCGGCCAGCTTCTGGTAGATGGGCTTCTGCAGGTCCAGGTCCCGGATGATGGCGGTGGGGCGGAGGTCAAAGGTCTTGCGCACGGCCTGCTCCAGCACCTCGTCGGCCACGGTGCCGGTGCCGAAGGTCTCCACCAGGATGGAGACGGGCTGGGCCACGCCGATGGCATAGGCCAGCTGGATCTGGCACCGCTTGGCCAGGCCGGCGGCCACCACGGTCTTGGCCACCCAGCGGGCGGCGTAGGCGGCGGAGCGGTCCACCTTGGTGGGGTCCTTGCCGGAGAAGGCGCCGCCGCCGTGGGGGGCGGACCCGCCATAGGTGTCCACGATGATCTTCCGGCCGGTGAGGCCAGTGTCCCCCTGGGGGCCGCCGATGACGAAGCGGCCGGTGGGGTTGACATAGATCTTGGTGTTCTCGTCCATAAGCTCTGCCGGCACGGTAGGACGGATGACCAGGTCGATCATGTCCTTGCGGATCTGGTCCAGGGTGACGTCGGGGCTGTGCTGGGTGGAGAGGACCACCGTGTCCACCCGGACGGGCTGGTGGTTCTCGTCATACTCCACGGTGACCTGGGTCTTGCCGTCGGGACGGAGGTAGTTCACGGTGCCGTCCTTGCGCACCTGGGTCAGGCGGCGGGCCATTTTGTGGGCCAGGGAGATGGCCAGGGGCATGAGCTCCGGGGTCTCGTCGCAGGCGTAGCCGAACATCATGCCCTGGTCACCGGCGCCGTTGTCCAGCTGGCTGTCGCCCTCCTCCTTGGCCTCCAGGGATTTGTCCACCCCCAGGGCGATGTCGGCGCTCTGCTCGTCGATGTTGGTGATGATGCCGCAGGTGTCGCAGTCAAAGCCGTACTTGGCCCGGTCATAGCCGATGCCGCGGATCACTTCCCGGGCGATCTTGGGGATGTCCACGTAGCAGTGGGTGCTGATCTCCCCCATGATGTGGATGAGGCCGGTGGAAGCGGTGGTCTCACAGGCCACACGGCCCAGGGGATCCTGGGCCAGGATGGCGTCCAGGACGGCGTCGGAGATCTGGTCGCAGATCTTATCGGGATGCCCTTCGGTGACGGACTCAGAAGTAAAGAAACGATGGCTCATTGGTGTGTTCCTCCTAATCAAATAAGATATGTATGGATGCGAAACCGCATGGGTGGTGTTGGTGATCTTAGTGTAGTGCTGGGGCGGGAGGTGGTCCTGTTAGGACCGCCGCAGGCCCAGCCCTGCCAAGTGGTTTCCCCCGCCGACTCCGGCGGGGGAAACCGGCTTTCTCCGGAGAAAGCCGGAGGAAAGAGCGCCGGGGGCTGCGCCCCCTGG
>URCB01000064.1 GCA_900546255.1 uncultured Eubacteriales bacterium | reverse complement strand
CGAAGGTGGCGGTGACGGTCACCTGGCCGTTGGGCATGGGGAAGGTGTAGGTGCCATCAGAATTCTCAGTGACCCGCACGGCGTCGCCGAAACGGTCGGTGACGGTGAGGGTGGACAGGGCGTAGCCCTCGTCAGGAACGGGCGTCAGGGTCACCGTGGCCCCAGCCTTGGCGGCAGTGGGGTTGGCGGTGACGGTGCCGTTCTCCATGGCACCGATGGTGATCTTGTAGTTGGGGTTGGCGGGGGGTGTGTAGGACCAGACGGCGGTGAAGGTGGTGTCCTTCTCGATTTTCACTGTATCGCCAGCATCATGGGTCTTACTGCCGTCGGACCAACCTACGAAGTGATAGTAGCCTGTACGGGTAGGTGCGGCGGGCAGAGTAATCTCTGCCTGCGCAGATACTGTCATCTGTGAAGTATCACATGCGCCGCCATTTGCGTCAAAGGTAACAGTATATGTGCCGTTAATTTGGGGAATATTTGCGTTGCCTTCAGAGACAATCATTCCATTATCGGACAAGGTCACGTTACCTGTTAACGTTACGCCGTCAGCAACTCTCAATTCTGCATTGCCAACGATAGACATCGTTTTTCCATCAGGAAGAGTTATATTTTCGGTAAGGATATCATCACCATAAACAGTAATATTTCCAGTTCCCGCATTATCCATGACTCGGTTCACATCGGTGTAGTATACAACTGTTCCAGTATCTGTAACAGCAGCAGTAGTAGCTGCATTTTCGGAAACAGTTACGGTAGTCTGGGATTTTTTTGTAACAAAAGAAGTCTCTCCATTCTCAGTCTCAACCTCTGTTGTTAGAGTGCTATCTTGTGTAACAACCTTAATTGCAGCCTTTCCTTGTGTAGGTGCATTCAGTTGGCCGCCCGTAACTAAAACTGCTGCCTCCTGTTCCGTAGTTCTTTCCGTATTGTAAACCGTAACAGCATTACCTTGCTCACTGGTTAATATGCCGCCAGTAATATGGACAGTAAGGTTATTGTTCGTTTTATACTGTCCTGTAGATTCACCATACATTTGCGCGGACAGCAACAGCGCAGAGCCCTCTGGGCTGGAGCCGCCGTTGGTAGGCTGATCCTCATTATATGCACCAGTACCAATCAAGGTGCCGCCGCTGATGTTAATGGTTCCCATTTTCGCTTCAACGGCGGTGCCACCGCGGATCTGTGCGCTTCCAGAGATATTCAGTGTGCCTTCCATAGGCCAATAAATACCAGGCATATCAGAATTCGCGGTCAGTGTGCCGCCACTGATGGTGGCAGTTGTCCCCGCAGAATGCAGGTTGTTGCCAGTAATGGGGAAGTAAGCCACATCGATAGACCCACTGGTCATTTCAAATTTAGCGCTTTGGTTTTCATCAGAGTTAGTGTTGCTGTTATTACCATTGGATGCATAGACGGAGTTAAACAAGGCAATGCCAAATCCAGTATCACAAGTCATTTCTGCACCAGATACTGTGACTTTCCCACCAAACGTATTGACGAGACGTTCATCGGCATCCATAATCAATCCTTCATCCAGCACTACGGTACCGAAATAGTTTTGCACACCACGATAACCGAAGGCTCTGCCGTTTTGAATCGCCAATGTGCCATTATTCGTATACTCTGAAGACTGGGGATCAAAACTGCCAAACTGGAAAATATACTTCATGTTTGGCCCTTCCAGAATGTATCCATTCAGATCAACGATGATATTATGGTTTTTCTCAAACACCAAAGTATCCGTTGTCACTTGGTTCGACTGAAGGGTCAACACAATATTGTTAGAAGTCTCACTGGCGTTGTTCACCGCGGAAACTGCGGCAGCTAAGGTGTCGTAATTGGTTGCTACTCCGTTAATTGTAACCGAAGCCGCCGTTTTGTCTGACGGCGTTTCTTCGGATATCACGCGAAGACTTCCATTTTCATCCTGCGACAGCTGTACACCCTCTGTCAAATATTCCGCAACGTTGTTGGTGAATGTTCCTCCAGAGATGGAAATGCTCTGGATTGCGCCCTCGCCAGTGCCAGTATTTGTTACGTTGCCATTGAAGGTACCTCCCTCAATGGTCAGCGCGCTGCTCGGTGCAGATCCTTGTGTTTTGACCGTGGCGTTAAACGTACCGTTTTCAATTTCAGCCTTGCCTGCTTCCACTACAAAATCTGCATTGACTTCGCCGCTGCACATTTTGAAAGTGCCATTGCTATCGGAGTTGATTCCCCAGCGGTTGTTTTCACCAATGGTAACATCCGTTGCCGTTACCGTAGAGGATGCGCCATTGACCACAATGCCATAAACCGAGCAATTGTTTACAGTGACACTGTTCAGGGTAACCGTAGCGGAGGCCCCTGTTGTCCAAACATTGATCCCGCTGCGAGCAGCGCTGTAAGTATTGACCTGGTTTTTGTCATTCTCTGTAAGAGAATCCCAACCTCCGTCAATGGTCAGATTTTTTAGAATCACCGTACCTCCCATGATATTGATAACATGGTACTTACCAGTAACTGTGCTTCCCCAAGATGTTCCTACGCCAAAACTTTTCTCCGCAGTAGAAATCGAGTGACCAGCACCGTCAATTGTAATGTTTTTGTTGATGTCAATAGCCCCATGGCCTTCCTGGGTACCTTCAGGCACGGATACGGTTGTCTGTTTCAACAATGTAACGATTGCTCCGCTGCCCGCTTCACTTATGGCAGTTTGCAGAGAATCATAATAGGTTATAGTTTCCCTCTCTTTCACAGAAGCAACAGAAGATGCTGTCTGCTCTGCGGTTCCTGTGTTGGAGGGCGTTTCTTCTACACTACTCTCACCCTCCGCCGCCAACGCTGTCATCGGTACCAAACTCATCACCATACACAACGACAGAAACACGGCAAAAAATTTTCTTTTCATGTGTGTTTTCCTCCTTTTATCTTTTTTATGGGGTCGCGCTGGGGTGGGTGTCCTTCGCTCCCTATCACCTCCGCAATATAAAAAGGTGTACCTTTCGAAAACGAAGCGTTTCCTGGGGGGATTTCCAAAAATGTGTTGAAAAAATAATATCATTGGGGTATGATAGGGGCGAGTACTTAGAAAATCCCGCGTTTCAAAAAGTACACCTTTCCACGCCCCCCACACAACGCCAAACGCGGCGCTTCCCTGGCCAGGCCGGCCAAGAAAGCGCCGCGTTTTTTGTCTTACGATACGACCCCTCAGGAGACAATGTCCTCTGCCGTCATCCGCTGATGGTCCCGGTAGGAGAGCATCTCTCCCCCGACGGTGATCATCACCGTCTCCACCTCCTCCAGCTGGGTGAGGGTGAGGACCACGCTGTAGTCCGCCAACGTCAGGTCAATCCCCGACAGCGTCCCATAGGTGCTGGAAAAGTCCACGGTGAGCAAGCCGTTGTTCAGGGTCCAGCTGCGCAGGCTCACCCCTTCCGGCAGGGCGGAGGTGAGGTTTTCCCCCCTGGGCTGGGCCATCACCAGTTCCAGAAGCCCCTCCACAGGGTCTGCCGACGGGTCCAGGGTGTGGCGCTCCGCCACCAGGGCCTCCGCCGCCCCGGCAGAGTCCACAGCGGCCTGGTTGCGGTAGTAGACGAGGTAGCCACTCTCCTCCCCTGTTTGGCCGCACCCGGCCAAGAGAGTCAAGGTGAGCAGGGCCAGCAGCAGGGCGGAAACCGCTTTGCGGCCGAAGTTCACGACGGTGCCCCCCCTTCCTCCGCCAGGAGCAGCACGGTAAACACCACGCCAGCTGACGTTCTGGGGGCCACGGTGATCTCCCCCCCGTGGCGGCGCACGGCGTCCCGGACGATGGACAGGCCCAGGCCGGTGCCCCCGGCCGCCCGGGAGCGGGCCTTATCCACCCGGTAAAACCGCTGGAAGATCTTGGGCATGTCCTCCTGGGGGATGCCCACGCCGGTGTCCGCCACTTCCAGGCGGACCCGGTCCCCCACCCGGCGGGTGGTGACCCACACCTTGCCCTGAGGGACATTGTATTTGATGGCATTCTCCATCAGGTTGCGGAGGATCTGGATGGCGTCCTCCGTGTTGCAGAGGACCGTGCAGTCCTCCCCCAGGTCGGTTTCCAGGGTGACCTGGGCGCTCTCTGCCAGGGGCTGGAGCAGACGGACCGCCTTCTCCACCTGGGCATTCAGGCCCACCGGCTCCCGGAGGAGGGTACGGCCCTCGTCCAGGCGGTTGAGTTCCAGCAGCTCCTGGCTGATGCGGATCAGGCGGTCGGCAGCCTCCCCAATGTCCGCCACAAACTCCCGGGTGGTGGCCTGGTCGATGTTCTCATCCTGGAGGATGGAGTCGGTGAGCAGGCGGATGGAGGCCAAGGGGGTCTTGAGCTCGTGGGAGGCGTCGGACACAAACCGCCGCCGCTCCTCCTCGGTGACCTGCAAGCGGCCGGTGAGCTGGTTGAACTCATCGGCCAGCTGAGCCAGCTCGTCGTGCCCGGGCAGGGAGATGCGGTGGGTGTACTCCCCTGCCCGCACGGTGCGGATGCCCCCCAGCAGGGCCCGCACCCGCCGGGAGAGGGAGGCGGAAAAGGCCCCAAAGAGCACCAGCCCCGCCAAGCACACCACCGCGGAGATCAGCCGGAGGTTGCGCTGGAGCTCCACCAGCAGAGCCCCCTGGCTGCTGTCCTCCTCGTAGAGGTACACCGCCCCCACCACCTGGTTGCGGTCCATCACCGGGGTGGCCCAACGGCTGTAGAACACCCCGTCCTGGTACCGGCTGGAGAAGGCGTCGTTGCCCTCCAGGGCGGAGACAATCTCCCCCAGGAAGAGGTACTTTCCTACGGCAGAATCCTCCCCGGTGTCGTAGAGCACCAGGCCGGCCTCGTCGGTGACGACAAGGCGCTGAACCTCCAAGTCCTCCAGCTGGGCGATGGCCTGGGTCACCGTCTCACTGGTGAGCTCGTCGGCGGTAACCAGGGTGTTGGTCACCAGAGCGGCTTGGTTGGCCATGGTGGTCTGCTTAGAGCGGAAGAGGAGGTTTTGGTTCATAATCATAGGGTAGGTATTCATCAGCACCAGCAGGGCTGCAATGATGCAGAAATACCCCAGGGCCAGCCTGGTCTGGAGGGAGTGGGGCAGGTCCAACCCCCACTTGTCCGCCAGCTTGGTCAGCCGCCCCTTCCGGTCAGTTCCCGTGGAAATAGTACCCCACCCCCCACTTGGTACACAGGAGGGTGGGGTTGGCCGGGTCGGCCTCCACCTTCTCCCGAATGCGGCGGATGTGGACATCCACCGTCCGGTACTCCCCGGTGTATTCGTAGCCCCACACCAGGTTCAGCAGCTGTTCCCGGCTGTAGACCCGGTTGGGATGGCGCATGAGCAGTTCCAGCAGGTCAAATTCCCGGGCGGTGAGCTCCACCGGCACCCCGTCCTTCCAGGTGGCGCGGCTGGCAGAGTCCAGGGTCAGCCCACCCAGGGAGATCTGGTCCTGCCGCTCTGCCTGCCGCCGGGCTGTGCCCGCCCGGCGGAGGAGGGCCTTTACCCGGGCCTTGACCTCCAGGATGTTGAAGGGCTTGGTGATGTAATCGTCCGCCCCGTACTCAAAGCCCAGGAGTTTGTCGGTATCCTCTCCCCGGGCGGTGAGCATAATGATGGGCACCGAGGAAAAGGCCCGGATCTCCATGCAGGCTTCCAGCCCGTCCAGTTCGGGCATCATCAGGTCCAGGATGATAAGGTCATAGTCGTTGGCCCGGGCCAGGTCCACCGCCTGGCGGCCGTTGTAGCCCACATCCACGGTGTACCCCTCGTTTTCCAGGTTGAAGCGGATGCCTTTCACCATGACTTTCTCATCGTCCACCACCAGGATCCGTGCCATGTCTGCCTCCTTTCTCCGCCGCGGCGGCGGGGTCCTTCCATGGCCGCCCCAGAGGGGGCGGAGCGGCGAGGCGGGGGAAATTTCACCAAAATTTCCCCCTTTTTCCCCTCCCCCATTGCGTCCGGCGGCCAGCTTTGTTATGATTAGTCCAATGGATTTGCTTTCTCCTTTCCCCAATGGGTACTGCCCCGGGGAAAGTTATGACTATTATAACACGGGATGTGGATGTTTCCTATGAAAAAAACGCTGATTCGCGCGGTTTCTTTCCTGGTGACCTTGTCACTGCTCACCGGGTTGCTGGCCCCCCTGGCAGGGGCCGTAGAGTACGAGGGGGTCACCTCCCTGTCCATTGACGCCAAGTCCGCCCTGCTCATCGATATGGACACCGAGCAGGTCCTCTACGAGCAGGCGGCAGACGAGCAGCGTTACCCCGCCAGCATCACCAAGATTATGACCGCCCTGCTCACCCTAGAGGCCGTGGGCCGGGGGGAGTTGGACCTGAACGACGTCATCACCATGGACGATGCCGCCTTGGCCGACCTCACCCCGGACTCCTCCACCGCCGGCCTGCAGGCGGGGGAGGAGATCACCGTGCGCAACCTCCTCTACTGCCTGTTGCTGGCTTCGGCCAACGAAGCAGCCAATGCCCTGGCCATCGCGGTGGCCGGGGACATCCCCACCTTCGTGGAGCAGATGAACCAGCGGGCCCAAGAACTGGGGATGAGTGGCACCCACTTCGTCAACCCCCACGGCCTGCACAGCGATGACCACTATACCACCGCCCGGGACATCTTCAAAATGGCCAAGCAGGCCATGACCCACGCCACCTTCCGGGAGATCGTCTCCACCGGGACCTATACCGTCCCCGCCACCAACCTCTCCGGGGAGCGGACGCTGTACAACACCAACGCCCTGCTCACCTCCGCCCTCCATCCGGGGTACACCTACAGCGGTACCATCGGCATCAAAACCGGCAGCACCGGCCAGGCGGGCTACTGCCTCACCGCCGCCGTGGAGATGAAGGGGCACACCCTCATCTCCGTGGTTCTGGGAGCGGAAAACCCCACCGACAGCCAGGGCAACGTCCAGCGGATGCAGTTTTCCGAATCGGTCCGGCTGCTGGACTGGGCCTCGGACAACTTCTCCGCCGCCACCCTGCTGGATTCGGAAACCTACCTCCAGGAGATCCCCGTGCGCTTCTCTGCCGACACCAGCCACGTGGTCCTGCGGCCTGCCCAATCGGTGCGGGCCCTGATCCCCGGCACCTATGACGACACCCGGCTGGAGCTCCGCCTCCGCCTGAACAGCGAGGTGGCTTCCGCCCCCATCTCGGCGGGGGACATCCTGGGCACCGTCACGGTGATCTATGCCGGGCAGGAGTATGGCACCATCGATATGGTGGCGGTAAGCGACGTGTCCTTCTCCCCCTTCATGGCCTTTGTCACCAGTGTGAACACCGTGTTGGGGAACATCTTCGTCCGTCTGCTGCTGCTGGCGGCCCTGGTTCTCCTGGGCATCGGCTTCCTCCGCCGGTATCGGGAGCGCACCAAGGAGGAGCGCAAAGCCCGCCGCCAGGCCAAACTGGAGGAGAAGATGGCCTTCCGCCAGCGGGAGGCCGAAGCCCGGCAGCAGGATGAAGCCCTGGCCCAGCAGGAAAAGGCCGCCCGGGAGCAAAAGCGCAAGGAGGAACTCCTCCTGCGCCAGCAGCAACAGCAGGAGCGCCTGCAGCGGGAGGAGCGGCACCGCCAGCTCCAAGCCGAGCGCCAGGCCCGCCAGAAGGAGCGGGAGGAACGGCTGGCCCAGGAGCGGGCCCAGCGCCAGCGGGAACGGGAGGAGCGCCAGCGCCAACTAGAACAGGAACGGGCCCAGCGCCAACGCCAGATGGAGCAGGAACGCCGCCAGCGGGAGGAAGCACGCCGCCGCCGGGAGGAGGAACGCCGCCGCCAAGAGGCCCAGGAGCGCCGCCGCCGGCAGGAGGCCGAGGCCCGTCGCCGCCGCCAAGAGCAGGAGGAACGCCAGCGCCAAGAGCGCCGCCGCTGGGAGCAGGCCGACCGGGAACGCCGCCGCCGGGAGGAGTGGGAGCGCCGGGCCCGCCAGGCCGGCCAGGACCCCAACGACTACCGCCGTCCCCCCTCCCAAAACCACAACTCCCAACCCCGCCGGCCCAGAGACCGGCGCTGAACCCAGTTCACCTTGAAGCCGCGCCCCAGGGCGCAAGGAGGTTACCATGGATCAGAACATCAAAACCTTACAGCAATGGATCGATGAGAGCCAGCGCATCGTCTTTTTTGGCGGCGCCGGCGTCAGCACGGAATCCGGCATCCCAGATTTCCGCAGCGTGGATGGGCTGTATAACCAGTCCTACGCCTATCCCCCGGAGATCATTCTCAGCCACTCCTTCTTTGCCCAGAACCCGGAGGAGTTCTACCGGTTTTACCGGGAGAAGATGCTCATCCGGGGGGCCAAGCCCAACCCCGCCCACTTGAAGCTGGCAGAGCTGGAACAGGCGGGCAAGCTCACCGCCGTGGTCACCCAGAACATCGACGGCCTCCACCAGGCCGCCGGCAGCCAGACCGTCTACGAGCTCCACGGCTCCACCCTGCGCAACTACTGCATGAAGTGCAAGACAAAGTACCCCGTGGACTTCCTGTGGGACACCACCGGCGTGCCCCGCTGCCCGGTCTGCGGCGGCATCGTCCGCCCCGACGTGGTCCTCTATGAGGAGGGACTGGACGCCGATGTGCTCTCCGGAGCCATCCACGCCATCCAGCAGGCGGACATGCTCATCATTGGGGGAACCTCCCTGGTGGTCTACCCTGCCGCAGGGCTCATCAACTACTACAACGGGCACAAGCTGGTGCTCATCAACAAGTCCGCCACCGGCATGGACAGCCGGGCAGACCTGGCCATCCACGCCCCCATCGGAGAGGTTTTCTCCCAAATCACCGTGGACTGAGGCCCCGGGAAGGAGGGTTCCCCTTTGGACATTGAGCTAAATATCCTGGAAAAGTGGATCCGCGAGAGCGACAACATCGTCTTTATCACTGGCAAGGATTTCTCCGCCGAGGCGGGGTTTCCCGACTACCGCGCTATGGACGAGGGGTACCTGGAACGGTACAAATACCCCCCGGATGAAATTCTTTGCTTTACCTTCCTCCAGCGCAACCCCTTCTACTTTTACCGGTACTACCGGGAGCGCATCCTGCCCTACGTCCTCTCCGCCCAGCCCAGCCCCGCCCACGAGGCCCTGGCCCGGCTGGAAGAGGCGGGCAAGCTGAAAGCCATCCTCACAGTGAACATCGACGGCATCCACCAGGAGGCAGGGAGCAAACACGTCCTGGAACTCCAGGGTTCCGTGATGCGCAGCTGGTGCGGTAAGTGCGAGAAGTTTCTGGACTTCTTCTACATCACCGACAGCCCCACCCACATCCCCTACTGCAACGTAGACATGTGCGGGGACTATGTCCGCCCGGCCATTGTCCTCAAGGAAGAGCCCTATGACCTGGACCTGCTGGCCCAGGCCCTGGAGATCGTCCGCCAGTCCGACGTGCTGGTGATCGACGGTTCCGCCCTCCGGGAGTTTCCGGTGCCCAACCTGATGCAGGCTTACCAGGGCCACAAGCTGGTGCTGGTGAACACCGCTCCTCTGGTCTTCGATGCCCGGGCGGGCATCGTAGTGCGAGGGCACAGCTTCACGGACATTTTTCAGCAGATCCAGGTGTGAGTGTTCCGCTGGTTGTTGTCGACAGGTGGTTCCGTTAGAACCGCCGCAGGTTAGAACCTGCGGGGTGGGTTCCCGCCCGGTCCCGGGCGGGGGATCCAGGCTTTCTCTAGAGAAAGCC
>URCB01000063.1 GCA_900546255.1 uncultured Eubacteriales bacterium | reverse complement strand
TGCGCCCCGAGGCACCGGAAAAGCCCCGACCACCCGTAGGGTACGTAGTACCGCCCCCCTCACAGGGGCAGGTAGGGAACCACCAAAGTGAACACCACCCCGAACACCAGGGCGGGGAGCATGTTGGCCACCTTGAACTTGGTCCCGAAGGCCAAGTTCACCCCCACGCAGAAGATGAGGATGCTCCCCAGGAAGGAGAGGTTGTCGATCACCGGCTGTCTGAACACCGGGGCCAGCAGGCCGGCGCAGGCGGTGATGGCCCCCTGGAGGACCCCCACCGGCAGGGCGGCGAAGAGCACCCCCTTGCCATACACCGAGGCCATCACCATCACCACGATCCCGTCGATCACCGCCTTGGTATAGAGGGTGGTGGCGTTCCCCGTAAGGCCGTCCTGGATGGAGCCCACAATGGCCATGGCCCCCACGCACACCACCAGGGAGGCGGTGACGAACCCCTGGACGAACTGGCTGTCCCCCTTCCGGTCGGCCTTGGCCTTCAGCCAGATGCCCAGGCGCTCCATCTGCCGGTCGAAGTCGAAGAACTCCCCCACCAGGGTCCCCAAAGCCAGGGCCAGGATCATGGAGAGGGTGGCCGCCGTGTCCAGGGAGGCCAGCTTCCCGCCCTGGACCGTCAGGGCCCCTGCCAGGGCCCCCGCCACCCCGATGAAGAGGGTGCCCAGCCCCATGGCCTTCATGAGCCCCTCCTGGTAGTGGGCCTTGAGGCCGCCCCTGACTCCTAGGCCAATGGCGCCCCCCAGGACAATGGCCGCCACATTGGCGATGGTTCCCGTTCCGATCATGGCCCGCTCCCCCTTTTTTCGCGCAGTGGCCCTAGTATACCAGATTTCGCCGGGAAGGGGAAGCCTCCTTGCGCTTTGCCGGGGGGCGTGGTATCATGGCCCTATCACCCATCCCTTGCGCAAAAGGAGGCTTTCCCATGAAACGAACCCTTCTGGCCCTGCTGGTGGGCCTGTCCCTTCTGCTCAGCCTGGCCGCCTGCGGCAGCGAGCGGGCCTCCGCCCAGGAGGTCACAGAGCAGGGCCTGGCCGCCCTGCGGGACCTGGACGTGCTGGCCCTGCCCCAGTACTGGAACACTGACGGCCTGAACCTGGACGACCTGGGGGACCTCACCCAGGCCGGGGAGGAGGTGGACCTCTCCGCCGAGGACACCGCCGCCCTGGCCCAGGCCATGACCCGGCACCTCTCCTGGCAGGTGATCTCCGCCCAGGAGGACCCCGGCGCCGGCACGGCCTCCGTTACCGTCTCCCTCACCAACCTGGACATGGCCCCGGTGGTGGGCCAGTTCCTCCAGGAGGCCTTTTCCGACGCGTTGAGCTCCGCCCTCCAGGCCGACGGCCAGCAGCCCACGGAGGAGGAGATGACCCAGCAGTACCTCCAGACCCTCACCGACCTGCTGAACCAGGAGGGCCTGGACACCCGGACCACCACGGTGGAGGTCCCCCTCACCCTGGTGGACGGCCAGTGGAAGATCACCCCCGACGAGGCCGTGGTGGACGCCCTGCTGGGAGGCCTGCTCACCACAGGGGAGGCCCTCACCAGCCTGCTGGAGGAGAGCGCCGCCTGACCGCCTGTCCCCTCCCCGCCCAGCAAACGGGCCCTCCCCCGGCGGGGAGGGCCCGTTCCGTTTTCTGGACAGGGCCAAGGCGCGCCGTTTGGGCGGCGCGCCTTGGGCGTCTGGGCCGGTCAGCAGCAGCTGTTGTGGCTGCAGCTGGCCCCATCGGGCTCCTCCTCCATCCCGGGCAGGGTGCTGGGAGGGAAGAACTCCCCCACAGGGAAGCGGATCTGGCGAAAGATCTCGCAGGGATCCTCGTCCCCGTCCTCGTCCCCGCCGGCGCACTCCCGGGTGGGCATGCAGTAGTCGTACATGGGGATGAGCAGCTGGGAGTCCCGCTCCAGCCGGACCATGGAGAACTGCCCCAGGGTCACATACAGCCGCCGGCAGCCCCCGTCAAAGGCCAGGTCGCAGTCGAAGCAGGCGCTGATGCAGGGGGGGATCTCCGTGAGCTCATTCTCCGCGCAGCACCCGCAGGGGGGAGGGGGCGGCGGACAGGGATTGCAGGGTCCCCCGGGAGGGGGGCAGGGGGGCGGGCAGGTGAAGTCGCAGGGGTCGATGAGCTTCAGGCTCAGGACGATGGGATCCACCGCCTCCACCACCGCCTCGGGGAGGTTGCTCCGCCCCATGCCCTGGCAGTCCCCCGCCTCGGGCCGGAAGCGGGAGGTGAAGATCTTGGCGTTGCCCTCGCTGCCAAAGAGGAGCACCCGCTTGTCAAAGACCGCCAGCCCGCTGATCTCCGCCGGGCGGGAGCCACCCACAAAGGCCTCGGCGGTGATGCGGTAGTAGTAGCGGATGTCCACGCTGTAAAAGCCCCGGTTATAACTGGCGGGCTCCACGTCGATGTAAGCCTGCAGCAGTTCCGCCCGGCCTCCCCGCACGCTCAGGGCCCGGTCGATCACCGCCTGGGAGGCCCGGGTGGGGTACACCCGCAGGTCCTCGATGCAGTCTTTGTCCCGGCAGCTGTCGTAGATTTTCTTGGTATGGATACACACGGCCTCCCGGATTCCGCAGCTGTCCTGCACGGGCCCGGGTACAACCCTATCGTTCATGGAATTACCTCCTCATGACTTAACTGGCGCGCTTGCCTCCCCATTCTATGGCGGGCCCTGGGCTTTCGTCACAGCGCGGGCAGGCAGAACACCCGTGGCCAGCGCTGCCGTACCCCAAGAGGCTCCGGCGCCTGGTACCCCATTCTATGGCCGGCGGCCCGGATGGGTTCCCCCTTTCCCCCAAAAGAGCAAAAAAGACGCAAACTTTCCTCTTGCATTTTCCCGGGAGCCGTGCTATACTAAACAAAGTTTCCGCAGGTATAGTTCATCGGTAGAACGCAAGCTTCCCAAGCTTGATAGGAGGGTTCGACTCCCTTTACCTGCTCCAAAAAAGAAGGACATCCGATCGGATGTCCTTCTTTTTTGGGTTCCGGCCGCCGGAGGCGGCCTCCACCCGGTTGATTTCAAATGCTCGGCGGAAAGGAATTCCGCCTGCGCCAAGGTTTTGGCCTTCGGCCGCTGACCGGCGGGGCGGTGTTCACCACCTACGAAACCATACATCTTTACCCCTGCCATAGAAAAGGACATCTGCCCAGCAGATGTCCTTTTCCATACGCTCTGGGTTTCCTCCGCCCAAGGTCTCACTTTCCCCGGGGCACATACCGGGCGCTCCCCGCTGGCCCGGCCTCCCGGGCCACCTGGCCCGCCTCCATGAGGTACTCCAGGTGGGCCAGGGCCTCCCCGGTGGCAAACCATTTCTGGTTCAGGGGGAAGGCCTCCCAGCTGTCGGCCTTGATGTCCCAGGTCATCCGGCTGGCCACCTGGTAGGCGGTGAGGCCGGGCTCCCGCTGGACGATGGCCAGGGTCTCCCCCACCCGGTTCCGGTGGTGGGTGAAGAGGGCCTGGATCCGCGCCTCCAAATTCCCGGTGTGCCGGTGGCCGGGGAGGGCCAGCTTCACCGGGAGGGCCCGGACCTTCTCCAAACTCTCCAGGTACCGGCCCAGGGCGTTGGGCAGGTTGGGCCACATGGTGATGTTGGGGGTGATGTCAAAGAGGACGTGGTCGGCGGTGAACAAAATCCCCGCCGCCTCCAGCCACAGGCACAGCTGCCCCGGGGTGTGGCCGGGGGTGGCGATGACCTGGAGGGTGTAGTCCCCCACGGTGAGGACCTCCCCATCCTTTACCATGCGGTAGTTGGGCAGGTCCAGGGTGGGGCCCAAGTTCCGGGCGGGGTTGGTGCCCCGGGTGGCCTTCAGCTCCTCCACAGGAAAGCCCTCCCGGAGGAAGCGCTGGTCGATGCCCACCCAGTAGGCATCCTCATAGGCCTGACGGGTGAAGGGGAAGTCCCCCTCCCCCATGTACAGAACACCGCCGGGGCGGACCACCTCCGAGGCCAGCCCCGTGTGGTCGGTGTGGATGTGGGTGAGAAAGACGTCCAGCGGGTCCTCCTCCGCCCCAGCGGCCCGCAGGCCCTCCTGGAGGGCCTGGCGGCACTCCGGCAGGTGGAAGCCGGTGTCGATGAGCAGGCTGCGGTCCCGCCCCCGGATGAGGTAGGCGTTGAGCTCCCGCAGCGGGTTCCGGGGCAGGGGAATGGGCAGCCGAAAGATCCCCGGCAGGATCTCCACCACCCCATAGGGGGCGTGGACGTCATAGAGGGATTGGACGGCGGGGTTCATGCCTGTTCCTTCCGGGCTTCCCCCACCAGGGCGCTGGCGCCCAGCCGGTCCGCCCCCAGTTCCAGGTAGGCGGCCCCGTCCTCCAGGGTGCGGATGCCGCCGGAGGCCTTGACCTTCACGCTCTCCGGCAGGTTCTCCCGGAGCAGGGCCACATCCTCCCGGGTGGCGCCCCCGGTGGAGAAGCCGGTGGAGGTTTTCAGGTAGGCGGCCTCTGCCTTGGCCACCACCTGGCAGAGCTTGATCTTCTCCATATCCGAGAGCAGGCAGGTCTCAATGATGACCTTCAGGGGGCGGCCCAGGCAGGCGGCCTTCACCCCGGCGATCTCCTCGGCCAGTTCCTTCCACTTCCGGTCCTTGACCCAGCCGATGTTGATCACCATGTCGATCTCGCTGGCGCCGTTTTCCACGGCGTCTTTGGTCTCAAAAATCTTGGCGGCCATGGTGTTGTACCCATTGGGGAAGCCGATGACGGTGCAGATCTTTAGGTTCCCCTGGACATAGTCCGCCGCCTGCTTCACATAGGCAGGGGGGATGCACACGGTGGCGCAGCCGAACTCCATGGCCTCGTCACAGAGGGTCTTGATCTGCTCCCAAGTGGCCTCGGGCTTGAGCAGGGTATGGTCTACATGGCTGAGAATGGTTTTGGTATCCATGGTCATGTCTCCTTTTTTGGGTTCATTTGGGTTTATGATACCTTATTTTCCCCCAGTTCTCAAGGGTTCCCGGCAAAAAGCTCTGCGGGAAAACCCGCACAAATGCGGGGAACCTGTTGGGTTTCTCCCCTGCCCGGGGGCAAAAGGGCACAAAAGTCCCCAGCCCAGCTTCCCGCCGGACTGGGGCTTTGGGTCAGGCTGCCTCGTCCTGGGGTGCCGCCTCCAAGGTGTAGGGGCACATGAGGAAGAAGACCACGTCTCCCTCCTGGTGGACCACCATCTCGTCAGCCTGGGTGCAGATGTTCCACCGCAGGTCCCCGGCGGACTGCAGGGTGTCCACAAAGGCGGCCCCGTCGGTGCCCTCTTCCAGGCGGAAGAGGTAGCCCAGGAAGGGGATGGTCCCAATCACGGGGGCGAACATCACCCCTTGGGAAAACCCTTCAATGGGGGTGTTGCCAAAGCCCATGAGGGTCCCGGGCTCCACCGGCGCGGTGGTTCCCTGGAAGCCCACGGTCTCCTGGGTGAGCAGGCCCTGGGCCAGGGTGGCCAGGTCTGCCTGGGGGTCGGCCTCATAGGCCGTCTGGAATGCCTGGAGGAGGGACTGCCCCAGGGTGTCCGGCTCCGTCTCCTGCTGGCCGCAGGCGGCCAGGGAGAGGAGGAGCACAGCGGCCAAAAGGCCGGAAAGCATGGCGCGCATCTCGGTTCTCCTTTCTCCCGCCCGCCGTGGTTGCGGCGGGCCAATCTCGTCGCGGAGGTCAAGTATACCACATGCCACCGGCCTGCGCCAGTCTTTTCCTCCCCGTTTCAGGGCAAAAAAAGAAGCCGCAGCCGCGGCTTCTTTTTTATGAAACGCTTAGTAGTTGTCTGCCTTGATCTCGAAGAATGCCTGGGGATGGCTGCACACGGGACATACCTCGGGGGCCTGGTCGCCATACTCCAGGTGGCCGCAGTTGCGGCAGTACCACACCTTCACGGAGGACTTCTTGAAGACCTCGTCGTTCTCCAGGTTCTCCACCAGCTTCAGGTACCGCTCGTAGTGGGACTTCTCAATCTCGCCCACGCCGGCAAACATGTCAGCGATGCGGTGGAAGCCCTCTTCCCGGGCCTCCTCGGCCATGCGCTTGTACATAGAGGTCCATTCCTCATGCTCGCCCTCGGCGGCGGCCATCAGGTTCTCGGCGGTGGTGCCGATGCCGCCCAGCTCCTTGAACCACAGCTTGGCGTGCTCCTTCTCGTTGTTGGCGGTCTCCTCGAAGAACGCGGCGATCTGCTCAAACCCGTCCTTGCGGGCCTTGCTGGCGTAGTAGGTGTACTTGTTCCGGGCCTGGCTCTCACCGGCGAAAGCTTCCCACAGGTTGGCCTCGGTCTTGCTACCTTTCAGTTCCATGAATAACGCTCCTTTCAACAGTTGGTGTCTATCTTTTTCCATTGGATTCGTTTTCGGTCCAGGGGTTTCCTGTATCCATAGGATACCCGATTACGCATCCTTCCTACAGTGACTTTAACACATTTTGACCGAAAAGATAAGTGTTAATTTTGGTTTTTTCTGTATCTGCTAAAATTTTTTCTTTGGCACATACTATGGCCACGGCTTTGCGCCGTAATTTCACGAAACAGCAAGGGAGGGAATGCCGTGCGCAACTGGATTGCCGCCGCGCTCATCCTCGTCCTGGGGCTGTCGCTCACCGCCTGCGGCAACGACAATGCTGGCACCACGGCCAACCGTTGGAACGACGCTGCCCAGCAGCAGGCCAACGCCCGTGGTCCCATAGGAGACCAAAGCGACGGGACCTACCACGCCGACGAACACGGTCAGGTGGATGGCTTTGACACCCACAGCGCCGACGGCGAGGCCGACAGTGCCGAGGAGAACCTGAAACAGGCCGGAGACGACCTGGGCGACGCCGCCAAAAACGCCGGCGAGGCCGCCAAGGATGCCGCCGAAGGGGCAGGGGATGCCGTCCGTGACGCCGGAGAAGCGGCCAAAGACGCCGCCAAAGGCGTAGGGGAAGCCGCAGAAGATGCCCTGGATGGCAGAAACGACACCACCCAGAAGGCCCAGAACGACGCCAAAACCGCCAAAGAGCAGGCAAACTGACCCCAGCAACTGCAAAAAACAGAGGTGGCCTCCGCCACCTCTGTTTTTACAGCACATCCCAAAGCCACAGGGTTTATGATGGCTCTGTCCTCTGCGTCCATGGGATTCCCTCCAAACCATCGTATCGTAACGGGGATGGGCTCACCCGCCCAGCAGGAAGTCCAGGACGTTCCAGCCGGTGGAGGTATCCGCCCGGTAGAGCTCGGTGTAGCCGCAGCGCTGGCAGCTGATGGTGATAAACTTCTTGTTCTGCACATCAAAGATCTTGGCAAAATTACCGCCGGTGGCTTGAAACTGATCGGAGGTATAGGTGTTGTTGCCACACTTGGGACATTGATACATCTGCTGTTCCATAGAACTGCCTCCTTTCCTGTTTTTCCATTGTACCCCAAGGGCTTTCCCAATGCAAGGTCTTGCGATGGATAGATTCCTATGTTATACTAAAAGTTACAAATTCTGTTTGTTTTCTTGGGTTTCTGGCCGTTGTAAGGGGGTATTCCATGGAATTCATCATCATCTCTGGCCTGTCCGGGGCGGGCAAAAGTTCCGCCGCCGCCTTCCTGGAGGACCTGGGGTTCTACTGCGTGGACAACATGCCCGTGGCCCTGATCTCCAACTTCGCCGGCCTGTGCATGGCCGGGGCGGGCACCGGCAAGTACAGCCGGGTGGCCCTGGTGACGGACATCCGGGGCGGGCAGACCTTTGACGAGCTCTTCCAGGCCCTGGACAGCCTGACCGAGATGCACCTGGAGTACCAGCTCCTCTTCATCGAGGCCGCCGACGAGGACATCGTCCGGCGGTATAAGGAGACCCGGCACACCCACCCCCTCACCCGGCAGGGCTACTCCCTGCCCGAGGCGGTGAAGCTGGAGCGGATGGCCCTGGAGCCTGTCCGCCGCCGGGCCAGCCACATCCTCAACTCCACGGGGCTGAACCTGTCCAAGTTCCGGGCGGAGCTTCTCCGCCTCTTCGGCATGGGCGCCCCGGAGGAGAGTATGACCGTGGCGGTGACCTCCTTCGGTTTTAAGCACGGCATCCCCATCGACGCGGACCTGGTCTTTGACGTGCGCTTCCTGCCCAACCCCTACTACATCGCCGAGCTCAAGGAGTGCACCGGGCTGGAGGAGGCGGTGCGGTCCTTCCTCTTCGGCTACCGGCAGACCACCGAGTTCATGCGGCATTTGGAGGAGCTCTTCGCCTTCCTCCTGCCCCAGTATGTGGAGGAGGGGAAGTCCTCCCTGGTGATCGCCATCGGCTGCACCGGGGGGCACCACCGGTCGGTGGCCGTGGCCCACGCCCTGGCGGAGTTTGTCCGGCAGAAGGGGTACCGGGTGGAGGAGGCCCACCGGGACATCACAAGATAAGAAAATTGGGACCCGCTCCGCTGGGCTCCCAATTTTAAGAGATGCACCCCGACCCGCGCCGGCGAAGCCGGCACTCTCGGGGTGAGAAGAGTTTTTTGCCCGGCGCATGTCCGTGCAAAAAACGGATTTGAATTTATTCCGCCGGCTGCGGCCGGCGGAAGTCTGCGACGCCGGGCTGGTGCGCTGGGCCGGCGGAAGGTTGCGACGCTTTGTTCAATCACAGTCGGCGGAAGTCTGCGACGCCGGGCCGGCGTTTTGGGAAGGGGAGAGCACCATGTCCTTTGCGGGGGATGTAAAAACCGAACTGTGCCGGGGAAAACTGGGGGACAAGGGCGCCGCCCAGGCGGAAGCCTGCGGGGTGCTTCTTTACTGCAACCGGTTCACCCTGGACCAGGTGAAGATCGTCACCGAATCCCCCGCCTTTGCCAAGCGGCTGCCGGGCCTGTTCCGCAAGGCCTTCGGCCTGACCTTCGACGAGAAGGGGGACCCCGGCACCCCGGGCAAGCGGATCTTCACCATCGGCGACCGGGCCAAGCTGGCCCTGCTGTGGGAGGTGTGCGCCTTCGACCCCAGCGACCCCGCCCACCACATCAACTTCGGCCTCCTGGAGGACGGCCCGTGCCGGGTGGCCTTTCTCCGGGGGGCCTTCCTGGCCGGGGGCTCGGTGACCGACCCCCAGAAGGGCTACCACCTGGAACTGGCCACCACCCACCTGCGGGTGAGCCGGGAGCTCCACACCCTCCTGCTGGAGCTGGGCTACACCCCCAAGGAGACCACCCGGAAGGCCAACTACATCACCTACTTCAAGCAGAGCGAGGCCATTGAGGACTTCCTCACCGCCATCGGGGCCCCCATCGCCGCCATGGAGCTGATGAACGCCAAGGCGGAAAAGCTCCTGCGCAACGGGGTCAACCGCCGGGTCAACTGTGAGGCCGCCAACGTGGACAAAACCGTGGACGCCGCCCTGGAGCAGCGCCAGGCCATCCAGGCCCTCCGGGAGGCGGGCACCCTGGACACCCTCTCCCCCAAGCTGCGGGAGGCCGCCGCCCTCCGGGAGGCCCACCCGGAGCTCTCCCTGGCCCAGCTGGCGGCTTTGTGTGACCCGCCGGTGACCAAGTCCTCCCTGAGCCACCGGCTGCGGAAGCTGATTCAGCTCAGCCAGGCGGGGGCTGGTGAGGGTGGGGTCTAGGGTGGTTCTGTTAGAACCAGCGCAGGTCCAGACCTGCAACGTGGTTCCCCGCCCGGTCCCGGGCGGGGGAGGGCCCCCGGCAGGTGGTCCGGTTTTGGACCAGCGCAGGCCCAGACCTGCGAGGTGGTTCCCCGCCCGGTCCCGGGCGGGGGATCCAGGCTTTCTCTAG
>URCB01000062.1 GCA_900546255.1 uncultured Eubacteriales bacterium | reverse complement strand
CCCAGGTGATGGTCATCCCCGTGGCCCAGCACAAGGAGGGCGTCCTGGAGGCCGCCACCGCCCTGCTGGAGCGGCTGAAGGCCGCCGGCCTGCGGGCCAAGATGGACGCCTCCGACCAGTCCATGGGCTGGAAGGCTGCCGAGTACGAGATGAAGGGCATCCCCCTGCGGGTGGAGATCGGCCCCAAGGACATGGAGAAGAACCAGTGCGTCCTGGTCCGCCGGGACAATGGGAAGAAGGTCTTCGTCTCCCTGGACGAGCTGGAGACCGCCGTCCCCGCCGCCCTGGACGCCATCCACGACGGCCTGTACCAGAAGGCCAAGAAGAACCTGGAGGAGCACATCTTCCAGGCCAACTCCCTGGAGGAGGCCAAGGCCCTCCAGGCCCAGCACGGGGGCTTCATCAAGACCATGTGGTGCGGGGACGAGGCCTGCGAGATCAAGATGAAGGAGGAGGGGGGCATGACCTCCCGCTGCGTCCCCTTCGCCCAGGAGCACCTGGGGGACACCTGCCCCATCTGCGGCCGGGCTGCCAAAAAAATGATCTACTGGGGCGTGGCCTACTAATCCAGCGCCCCCAGATCAACATAGAGAGAGAAAAGAAAGCCGCCGCGAGGGATCTCGCGGCGGCTTTCGGGTTTTCTATGCAAAAAGGGAGCGGTCCCTTTTTTGATCCGCAGCCGCTGCGCGCCCCCGGGGGCACACTGGCGGCTGAGCGGAATGGTTTGGCCGGCAAAGCCGGTCAAACCATGGTTGGAATTTGGGGAACCCCCAGGAGAACTGGACCCCCACGAACGGTCAAAACGATTTCGTGTCCCATATCTCCAGCATCATCCGAGCTCCCATACGGAAGCCTTCTGCGAAAACAGCAGCGTACTCCACCGGGATTGCCTGGAACTGACGGTTTAAAAGATCATCAAACGCATTTCTTTGATCGGGTTCTAAGGTTTGAAAAAAGCTGTCGTATGCCCGCATGTTTTCCGCCTTCCTCCGGTGGTATTCCTCCGTATCAATTTGGAACCGCTCGGCCGGACAGATATCCCCCTCATACAGCGCTTCTAAGATGGATGACATAGGAGACCCTCCTTTTTGATTGCATTTTTGTAACACATAAATGTACTATATCATCGCAATATATAAATGTCAACAGAAATGCGATACAATGTGGATACCCTACCTTGGAGGTCACAAACATGTCCGATTCCTTCATTGTTCGCCACAAATCTGCCGACGGGAACGAGGAGAAGTCTGTCACCATGTCTCTGCGCCTAGACCGGCAGTTACAGGCAGAATACGACCAGCTGGCCCAGAAAAGCGGACGCTCCCGCAACGAGCTGATGTGCATGGCCCTGCGGTACGCATTGGATCATCTGGAGTTTGTCCCTGAGTGATTCCCCCCTTCCCCAGGGGGTGGTCTGTCCTTTGCCAGATCCGCCAATGCCTCCACCCAGTCCATGTGCTCCAGGGCCCACAGAAAGGCCCGCTGGCGGTGGGGGGGAAGGGCTTGAAACTGCCGGACTATTCAGGAATCCCTGACACGCACCCACTGTTAACAGGAAAATTGTTCGCTTATAGATACAAAAATAGGTTGTTTTTCTCCTATTCTTGGATATAATGAAGAGGAAGGAAGGTGAACCCCATGACCATTGACACCAACGCCATCGTCTCCATGACCGAGGCCAACCAGAACTTCTCCCGGGTCACGCGCATTGCGGAGCAAAAAGGGCAGGCTGTCATTTTTAAAAACAACCGCCCAAAGTATCTGCTCCTTGACTTAGACAACGCCCCCCTCTTGGACATCACAGACGAGGAAAAGATCGACATCGCAGCCGCCCGCGTTCTGAAGCGGTACCTGCCCGCCTTCCAGGCGTTGGCCAAGTGATGTAGGATGGTTTTGATACAATGGAAAAATCCCTTCTTCTCCACTAAGACCCCCTGGACGCCACCCGATCACCCGCCGCCACCCCACGCCCTGATGGGTCTGTGGGGGGCGGTTTTCCATTTGTCTTCTCTGCCAACGCCTCCACCCAGTCCATGTGCTCCAGGGCCCACAGAAAGGCCCGCTGGCGGTGGGGGGGAAGGGCTTGAAATTTGGCTTCCATCTCTGCAATCAAGCACTCCCGTGCTTCGGGAGAGAGGGGCAGGTTCTTCCATTCCATACCTCGGTCCTCCCAATAATTTTCTTTTGACATTCAGTGAATGTCAATTCTTCCGCCAGTATAGCATATAATAGGGCAAATGACAATCACTAAATGTCAAATAGGGAGGCCCTATGTACAAGAATCGCGCACCGGGAGGAAGAAACAATCTCTGCGGTGAAAAGGTAAAGGCGTTCCGGGAGCGCCTACCAGAAAAACCGTCCCAACGGGAATTTGCAGAAATGCTGCAACGGGAAGGCGTAGACCTGGATAAAAACGCCGTCCAACGACTGGAGAGCGGTGCCCGCTTTGTCACCGATATTGAGTTGAAAGCTCTGGCCAAGGTCCTCCATGTATCTTACGAAGCATTGTTAGATGATCCAAGATAACAAGCAAGCGCCCTCGCTCCTGTTCAGGAACGAGGGCGCTGATTGGTTTTCTTCGAAAGCCTCGCAGAGTTCGCGCCCGCAGGCGCGAAAAAAGTTCTATCATAGTTTCCACGGGCATGTACCGGGGAAACTATACTTCTCAGCCCTCAAGTGTGAGTTTTAGACGCCGCAAGGCGGCTAAAATCTTGCACGCAGAGGGCTGCTTTCCCCTCCCAAAAAGGCTTGCCTTTTTGGGACTCACAGCACTTTCGAAAGGAACGACTTCGTCCGCTCCTCCTGGGGGTTGCTGAAGATCTCTGCGGGGGTGTTCTGCTCCACGATCTTGCCGTCGGCCATGAAGAGGACCCGGTCCCCCACCTCCCGGGCAAAGCCCATCTCGTGGGTGACCACCACCATGGTCATGCCCTCCTCGGCCAGCTGCTTCATGACGTCCAGCACCTCCCCCACCATCTCGGGGTCCAGGGCGGAGGTGGGCTCGTCAAAGAGCATCAGCTTGGGCTTCATGGCAAGGGCCCGGACAATGGCGATCCGCTGCTTCTGCCCGCCGGAGAGCTGGCTGGGGTAGGCGTCGGCCTTGTCCTCCAGGCCCACCCGGCGCAGCAGGGTGCTGGCGGTCTCGTCGGCCTCGGCCTGCTTCATCAGGCCGGTCTGGACGGGGGCCAGGGTGATGTTCTTCCGAATGGTCATATTGGGAAAGAGGTTGAAGTGCTGAAAGACCATCCCCATCTGCCGGCGGACCAGGTTGATGTCCACCTTGGGGTCGGTGATCTCGGTGCCGTCGAAGGTGATGGAGCCCTTGGTGGGGGTCTCCAGCAGGTTCAGGCACCGCAGGAAGGTGGACTTGCCGGAGCCCGAGGGCCCGATGATGACCACCTTTTCCTGGGGGTGGATGTGCTCGGAAATGTCGTCCAGGACCAGGTGGTCCCCGAAGGACTTGGAGAGGTGTTTAACGTCGATCACTTTGCCGCAGCCTCCTTTCCAGTTTGCCCAGCAGCCAGGAGAGAATGATCACCAGCACCAGGTAGATGGCCGCCGTGCCGACGAGGGGGAACATCTGCTCATAGGTCCGGTTGTAGATGCCCTGGGCGGCATACAGCAGCTCCTTGCCGCCGATGACGGTGATGAGGGAGGTGTCCTTCAACAGGACGATGAACTCGTTGCCCAGGGCGGGGAGGATGGCCTTCACCGCCTGGGGCACAATGACAAAGCGCATGGTGGTGCCGTAGCCCAGGCCCAGGGAGCGGCCGGCCTCCATCTGCCCCTTGTCCACCGACATCAGGCCGCCCCGGACGATCTCCGACACATAGGCCCCGGAGTTGATGCCCAGGGTCAGGGTGCCGATCATGGTGAAGTTCCGGCTGCTGGCGAAGATGACAAAGCCCATGATGAGCAGCTGGACCATCATAGGGGTGCCCCGGATGACGGTGACGTAGATCTTACAGACCAGGTTCAGCACCGCCAGGACGGGGTTGCGGTGGCCGGGGCGCTGCTGGTCGTGGGCGGTGCGGAGGATGGCCACCGTGACCCCCAGGGCGACGCCCAAAATCAGGGCCAGGGCGGTGACCAGGAGGGTGGTTTTCACCCCGTTGAGGTACTGCAGCCAGCGGTCGGCCTCGATGAATGCTTGGTAGAACTTCACGAAGAAGTCCTGAAAGAAGCTCAGGTCCCCGCCGGAGGTGCCAATGGCCTTCCAGGTGTTGTATAGGGCCTCCATGTTGCCCATGGTCATTCACCTCTCTCTTTCTCGAAGGATGGATGTGAGATCAAACCGGCTCGCCTTTTGTCGAACCGGAAACGACGGAAAAAGGGCGGCGTGCGCCGCCCTTTTTATGGTCGGGGGGGGAGGGATTATGCCGCGGTGTCGGCTTCGGCACCATCGGTGGCGCCAGCCTCATCGGTGGCACCGGCCTCGTCGGTGGTACCAGCCTCGTCAGCAGCAGTGCCGTCGGTGGGGATGTACTTGTCGATGATGGACTGGACGGTGCCGTCGTCAATGAGCTCCTGGAGGGCGGTGTTGATGGCGTCCAGCAGGGCGGTGTTGCCCTTGGCCACGCCAATGGCATACTCCTCGTTGGCATAGTCGGTGTCCAGGGTGGTCAGGCCGGGGTTGGCCTCCACCAGGTTGTCGGCCACGGCGCTGTCGATGACCACGCAGTCGATCTGGCCGTTGTTCAGGGCCTGGACAGCGGCGATGGCGTCGTCGTAGGCGATGACATGGTCCTCACCAAACTCGTCCGTGGTGAGAATATTACCAGTGGTGCCCTTCTGGGTGCCGATCTGCTGCTCGCCCAGGTTTTCCATGGTGATGTCAGAGCCCTCAGCGACAATGACCTTCTGCACGCCGTTGGCGTAGGTCTCGGTGAAGTCCAGGACCAGCTGGCGCTCCTCGTTGACGGTGACGCCGGCCATGACGATGTCGCTCTTGCCGCTCTGGGGGGCAGCCAGGGCGCCGTCGAAGTCCATGTCTTCGATCTGGAGCTCCAGCCCCAGCTTCTCGGCGATGGCGGCGGCGATCTCAGCGTCGATGCCCACGATGTTGCCGCTGTCGTCGGTCATCTCATAGGGAGGGAAGGCGGCGTTGGTGGACATGGTGAGCACACCCTCGGTGACGGTGGTGAACTCTGCGGTGGTAGTGGTGTCCTCGGTGGTGGTGGTATCCTCGCCGGTGTCGGTGGTGGTATCACCGCAGCCAGCCAGGGTCAGCACGCCAAAGAGCATGGCGCCCGCCATGAGGACGGAAAGGAACTTTTTCATGTGGATGCAACCTCTTTTCATTTTAACTTCTTCGTGCCCCCACCCAGGCCCCTGGGGCCCGTCCGGTGAGAACGACTTGCATTATACACAATATTCACAACAGATGCAAGCCCTTTTTTAGAAAAAGCCAGGAAAAACTTTTAAATGCCCGAGAAAACCCGGCAGAATTCTGGGTTTTTCCTCCTTTTCCGCCCCCAAAGCATTCATTTCGATTGAATAATGCATATTCCTTGGGGCAGAAAGAATCCGCCCCCCGGCGGTGCCGGAGGGCGGATGGATCCTTGCTGGGCAAGTCCAGGGAAAGGGGGCGCCTTTCTTACTGGAAGTTGGCCTTTCTCTTCTCCAGGAAAGCAGCCAGACCCTCGTCGCCGTTGGCGTGGAGGCGGGCAGCGGCCTGGGCCTCGGTCTCCTCCTGGAGCAGGTCGTCCAGGTTGGTCTCGAAGGACTTGTTCATGATGAGCTTGGAGCTGCTGTAGCAGTTCAGGGGGCCCTTGGCGATCTTGTTGGCCAGCTTCATGGCCTCGTCCATCAGCTGATCCTTGGGATAGACGTGGTTGCACAGGCCCAGCTCCTTCATCTCGGGAGCCTTCACAGCGCGCTGGGTCATCATGAGCTCCTTGGCCATGTTCAGGCCGCAAGCCCGGGGCAGCAGCCAGTGGCCGGCGCAGTCGGGGATCAGGCCCACGGCGCCGAAGGCCACCATGAACATAGCGTCGTCAGAGACCAGGGCGATGTCGCCGGCCAGCAGCAGGGAGGTGCCGGCACCAGCGATGGCGCCATGGGCCACGGTGATGGTGGGCTTGACGAAGTTGATCATCTTCTTCATGAAGATGCCAGCCACGTTGTAGAAGTCGAAGACAGCCTCGGGGTTGTCCAGGCCCTTCATCTCGGGGATGTCGCCGCCGGCGCAGAAGGCGCGGCCCTCGGCGTTGACCACCACGCAGCGGACATTGTCGTCCTTCTCGGCGGCGTCGAAGGCGGTGGTGAGATCCACGAAGATCTGCTTGTTCATGGCGTTGAGTGCCTTGGTGCGGTTGAGGCTGACGATGCCGACATTCCCCTCAACGCGGTACAGTACGGTTTCCAGTTCCATGGTAAATCGCTCCTTTTTTCACATACAAATACAGGTGCGGGCAGCCCAGAGGCCAACCCATTCGAATACAGTTTAGAGTATACCACACGGAGGGGAAGTTGAAAAGCAAAATTTCACCCCAGGGCGGCTTTTTTCCCCGGTTTTCTCCCCCTTTCCCAGGGGAAGGCGGGGAAAGCGCATAAATCTCCCCCCATCCCCCCATACTAAGGGGACAAAAAGGGAGGGATCGGATTGTATACCGTGGAACTTTGGGCCCAGGGGGCGGGGTTTGCCCGCTTCCTCCAGGCCCGTCTGCCGGGGGAGGCAGGGGGGTGCCTCCGCCTGGGACCGGGGGCACAGCGGGCGGACCTGGTGGTGGCCGCCCCGGACTTGGCCGCCCTCCCCCCAAACCCGGCCCCGTGCCGGGCCCTGCTGCTGCCGGGGCACCTGGCCCCCCTGGCCGGGGGGATCCCGGCGGCCTGGGTGGTGAGCTACGGCCTGACCCGCCGGGACACCCTCACCTTCTCCAGCCTGGCCCAGGACACCCTGTGCCTGGCCCTCCAGCGGGAGCTGGTCACCCTGGGGGGCGTGTGCCGGGAGCCCCAGGAGATCCCCCTGGCCCCCCAGGGCCGGGCCGACCCCCTGGCCCTGCTGGCCTGGGCGGGAACCCTCCTCCTCCTGGGGGCCCCGCCGGAGCGCCTCCAGGGCCCCTGACAACCTCCCCGGGAAAAAAGGGGCCCCTCCTCTTGCAAACCTAACAGTTGTTAGGTATAATAGACCCAAACCACAGCGAGAGGAGGGGATGCCATGGCATCCACCAAGGAGAAAATCACCGCCACCGCCCTGGCCCTGTTCGCCCAGCGGGGGTACGACGGGGTGTCCGTCCGGGACATCTGCAAGCAGGTGGGGATCAAGGAGAGCTCCCTGTACTACCACTTCCCCAGCAAGCAGGCCATCCTCACCACCCTGCTCTCCCACTTTGAGAACCGGGCCGCGGAGGGCATGGCCCAGCTGGAGCAGGCCCTGGGGGACCAGCAGGGTCCCTGGGGGCAGGTCTCCTACCGGATGGTCTGCCAGGCCTTCTTTGAGGGGTACCTCATGGACCCCTTCTGCAACCAGGTCCTCCGGCTGCTCCAGATGGAGCAGTTCCACAACCCCGACCTGGGGGAGATCTATGAGCGCTGGATGTTCCGGGTCCCCCTGGCCTTCCAGGGCCGGATGTTCACCGCCCTGGTGGACCTGGGCCTGCTCCACCCCGCCACCGGGGAGGACCTGGCGGTGGCCTTCTACGGCCCCATCCATCTCTTTGCCCAGCGGTGGCTGTTCCAGGGCCCCCTGTCGGAGGCGGGAAAGGCGGCCTTCCGCCAGGCCGCCTACCGCCACGTCCAGCGGTTTTTCCAGGAAAGGGGGACGGACGCATGGCAGCCATCCTGATCACCGGGGCCAACCAGGGCATCGGGTACCACCTGACGGCCGCCCTCCTCCGCCAGGGCCACCAGGTGGCGGTGCTGGACTGGGAGACCCACCACCTGGCCGCCCTCCAGAACACCTTCCCCGCCCAGCTGGCCTACTACCCCGTGGACGTCCGCCAGGAGGAGGCCCTCCAGGCGGCGGTGGCTGCCGCCCAGGCCTGGCAGGGCACCCCGGAGGTGGTCATCCACAACGCCTGCTGCTGCCCCTTCGGGGGCGTGGAGGACCTGGACCTGGGCCAGGTCCAGGCGGCCTTTGCCACCAACTACTACGGGGCCCTCCAGCTGGTACGGTGCGTGGGGCCCGCCCTCCGAGCCCAGGGCCGGGGCCGGGTGATCTTCACCAGCTCCGGGGTGGGGATCACGGGGTTCCCCGGGCTGTCCGCCTACGCCTCCACCAAGGGGGCCCTGGAGGCCCTGGCCAAGTGCCTGAACCTGGAGTACGCCGGGGACGGGGTGACCTTCCACCTGATCCACCCGCCCCTCACCCGGACCCAGTCCTCTGCCCCCCTCCCCGTCCCCCCGGAGATGATGGCCGACCCGGAGACCGTGGGCCAGGGCCTGGCCCGGCGGCTCTTCTCCCCCCGGTTCCTCCTGTGCCACAGCCTTCTCCAGAAGGTGCAGACCCTGCTCTGCTACGCCTTCCCCCTCCCCATGGGCAGCCTCCTGGCCAAACTGACGGCGCGGTACCAAGGGCATCTGCCTACTCCATAACAAGCCGTAGGTTCCAGCCACGGCAGGAAGATCCATAAAAAAACCGGCCCACCGGGCCGGCGGCGTCGGGGACGCCGTCCCGAGGGTTTTGGGCAGCGCCCAAACCCTCGGCGCAGGGGCAATTCACTTGCCCCGAGCAGGTCCAATCCCCCTCGCCCCCACGGCCCAGGAAAGCTGCGCTTTCCTGGGGACCCCCTACCTCCTGGATTGAAAAATCCGCGGCTACACCGCGGATTTGGGTGGAGGCAGCGAGTTCGAGCCTTACCCACGCATCGCCAGGGACCCGCGTCAGCGGGACGGCGTGGGTACGCCGTCACAAGCGTTTTGGGGCAACGCCCCAAAACCTTGGCGCAGGGCGGATTCACTCCGCCCGAGCATGTCCAATAGGCCGCAGGTCACCAAAAAAGAAGGACATCCAAATGGATGTCCTTCTTTTTTGGAGCGAGTGACGAGGCTCGAACTCGCTACCTCCACCTTGGCAAGGTGGCGCTCTACCAGATGAGCTACACTCGCATCAGCAAGGGATATATTATCACATTGCCGCAGGAGTGTCAAGGGGAATTTTCTAAAGTCCCCAAAAAATTTTGCGGAACGGAGGTGGTCCCCTCCCCCCAGGTGAGGAGGATCTCCGCCACCCGCTGCTGGCCGCTGTCGGGGTAGAGGTTCACGGTGATCTCCTCCAGGGGCGGCAGGGAGATGGTCTGGGCATCGTAGGCCTCCTCCACCGCCTGGCGGAGGGTCTCCGCGCTGTCCTCGGCGGTGAAGTAACCGATGCGGAAGATCACCTTCTGGGGCCGGTGGGGGAGCAGGTCCTGCAGCTCCCCAGCCACGGCGGTGCTGGCGGTGACGGAGATCACCTGGGACAGCTCCTCCGGCGCCACCCGATAGGTGAGGGAGACGTCCACCTCATAGTAGGACGCGGTCTGCTGGACGTCGTAGCGGATGTAATCCACGGCGTAGGCCCCCAGGGGGTCCTCCCGGGTGGCCTCCTGGCAGGCCTGGTCCACATCGCTGGCGGCGGAGCCGGTGACGCTGCTGTACTGGTACAGCCGGATCACCCCGGTCTCCTCCCCCTCCTCCACCAGGTGGAGCAGGGCGCTCACCAGGCCCTGGTAGTTCTCCGCCCCCAGGGTGGAGGTGATGGCGGACTCGTCATAAAATTGGGTATGGGGGGTCACGGAGGCGTAACTGCGCTCCAGCATGGACCCGCAGCCGGTGAGGGGCAGGGCCAGGGACAAGGCCAGCGCCAGGCCCAGGGCCCGGGGGGGTGTTTTCATGGCGAAACCACTCCTTACAGATAGAATTTTGGGAGGGGCAAGCGGGGTTTGCGCTTCGTTCGGCAGGGCAGTGTACGGGGGCGGTGGGTGTTCTGCTTGGCTATAAACCCCTCCCAAAATTAGGGGATTGCAGCCGCTGCGCGCGCCCTGCGGGCACACTGGCGGCTGAGCAGTATGTTTTGCCCGGCAAAGCCGGTCAAAACATGATTGCACTTTCTTTCCCCGCCTGCGGGCGGGGAAATTCTCCTGGTGAGGGTGGGGGCCTGTGGTCGGCAGGCGGTTCCGTTGGGACCGTCGCAGGTCCAGACCTGCGACGTGGGCTCCCGCCCGACTCCGGGCGGGAGCCCGGCTTTCTCCGGAGAAAGCCGGAAGAAAGA
>URCB01000061.1 GCA_900546255.1 uncultured Eubacteriales bacterium | reverse complement strand
GCAGGCGGGGGTGCCGGGGGGTGAAGACGGTGCAGCAGTCCTCGTAGGGGAGGATGGAGGTCTCAAAGGTGCCGATCTTCCGGGCGGTGCGGACGATCTCCTCCTTGTCCATCCCCACCAGGGGGCGGAACACCGGCAGGGTACACACCTGGCCGGTGACCGCCATGGCCTCCATGGTCTGGCTGGCCACCTGGCCCAGGGACTCCCCGGTGATCAGCCCGTGGGCCCCCACCCGCTGGGCCACCCGCTCCGAGATGCGCATCATGAACCGGCGCATCAGCAGGGTGAAGAGGGCCTCCGGGCAGTGGAGCCGCAGCTGCTCCTGAATCTTGGTGAAGGGCACCACGTGGACGGTGAGCCGCCCGCACCAGGGGGTCAGGAGCTGGGCCAGGGTGAGGACCTTGTCCTTGGCCTCGGGGGAGGTGTAGGGGTAGCTGAAGAAGTGGACCATCTCCAGGGCCACCCCCCGCTTGGCCATCATCCAGGAGGCCACGGGGCTGTCAATCCCTCCGGACAGGAGGGAGACCGCCTTGCCCCCCACCCCCACCGGCAGGCCGCCGGCGCCGGGGGCGGGGTCCCCGTGGACGTAGGCGGCAAAGTCCCGCACCTCCACGTGGACGGTGAGCTCCGGGTGGTGCATGTCCGCCTGGATGTGGGGGAAGGCCTCGTTGAGCTCCCCCCCCACGTACTGGGAGAGCTGGATGGAGGTCAGGGGGAAGGTCTTGTCCGACCGCTTGGACTCCACCTTAAAGGTCCGGGCGGCCATCAGGTCGTCGTGGAGGTAGGTCTTGGCGGTTTCGAGGATGGCTTCGGGGGTCTTTTCGCAGGCCTTGGCCCGGGACAGGCCCACCACCCCGAACAGGCGGGAGAGGGTGGCAAAGGCCCCGTCCATGTCGCACCCGGCCTCCTTGGGCTCCACGTAGGTGATGGACTGGCGGGAGTAGATGCGGAACTTGCCGTACTTTTGCAGCCGGCGGCGGGCGTTGCCCATGAGCCGCTCCTCAAAGGTGCGGCGGTTGAGGCCCTTGAGGACCATCTCTCCCATCTTGAGCAGAAAGATCTCATCGCCCACCGGGGGCGCGCTGGGAACGTAAGACATAGTGGATAGCTTCCTTTCGTGGTTGGGTTGGCGCCCCGCCCTCAGGCGGGGAAGTAGTCCGACTGGCGGTACTGGATGGCCTCCGCCAGGTGGTGGGGCTGGAGGGGCTGGCTGCCGTCCAGGTCGGCAATGGTCCGGGCCACCCGGAGGATGCGGTCATAGCTCCGGGCGGTGAGGCCCATGTGCTCGTAAGCTCCCTTCATAAGGGCCTGGCTCTCCCCGTCCAGGGCGCAGTACTGCCGCAGCTCGGCCTGGCCCATGGCGGCGTTGCACAGGGGCCCCTCCGGGCCGTAGCGCTGGGTCTGGATGGCCCGGGCCTGGGTCACCCGGGCCCGGATGGCGGAAGAGGGCTCCCCGGGGCTGCGGTCGGCCAGAGCCTCAAACTCCAGGGCGGGGACCTCGGCGAAGAGGTCGATCCGGTCCAGCAGGGGGCCGGAGAGCTTGCCCAGATACTTCTTCACCTGCTGGGGGGAGCACCGGCACCGGCCGGAGGGGTGGCCGTACCACCCGCACTTGCAGGGGTTCATGGCGCACAGGAGGAGGAACCGGCTGGGGTAGGTCTCGGTGGCCGCCGAGCGGACCACGGAGATCACCCCGTCCTCCATGGGCTGGCGGAGGACCTCGATGACGTCCTTGTGAAACTCCGGCAGCTCGTCCAGGAACAGCACCCCGTGGTGGGCCAGGGAGATCTCCCCCGGCCGGGGGTAGGGGGAGCCGCCCCCCGCCATCCCCCCGGGGGAGATGGTGTGGTGGGGGGACCGGAAGGGCCGCTGGGTCAGCAGGGGCCGCTCCTTGGTGGTGAGCCCCAGCACCGAGTGGATCTGGGTGGTCTCCAAGGCCTCCCGCCGGGTCATGGGGGGCAGGATGGAGGGCAGCCGCCGGGCCAGCATACTCTTCCCCGAGCCCGGGGGGCCCACCAGGAGCACGTTGTGCCCCCCGGCGGCGGCGATCTCCAGCACCCGCTTCACCGGGCCCTGGCCCCGGACCTCGGCAAAGTCCGGCAGGGGGAGGTCCTCCTCGCCCCCCTGCCACACCGGGGCAGGGTCAATGGGGGCCCGGCCGGCCAGGTGGTCGGCCAGCTGGCCCACCGTCTCCACGGGGTAGACGGTGAGGCCCTGGGCCAGGGTGGCCTCCGAGGCGCTGTCCGCCGGGACGAAGAGGCGGCGGATCCCCGCCGCCCGGGCGGCCAGGGCCATGGGGAGCATCCCCACCACCGGCCGCAGGGTGCCGGAGAGGGAGAGCTCCCCCACGAAGGCACAATCTGGGTCGGACCAGTCCAGCTGCCCGGCGGCGGTGAGGATGCCCACCAAAATGGGCAGGTCGTACACCGTGCCGGACTTCCGCCGGTTGGCGGGGGCCAGGTTCACGGTGATCCGCCCCACGGGAAAGGCGTAGCCGCTGTTCTTGATGGCCGCCCGGACCCGCTCCCGGGCCTCCTTCACGGCGGTGTCGGGGAGCCCCACGATGTCGAAGTTGGGCAGGCCCCCGGCCAGGTCGCACTCGGCGGTGACCTCATACCCGGAGATGCCCTGGAGCCCCAGGGAACGCACTTTGCACAGCATGGCGAGCCTCCTTTCCCAGAAGGGGATAACATTCCACCCTTACTATGCCACAAAACGCCCCGGGAGACAAGGGAAAACCCGCCTTTTCACGAAAAGTCCCCCTGCCCAAAGGGGCAGGGGGCGGGGCGAAAGGGGGGACCTCCTTTCCGCCGCCCTCAGGCCAGCAGGGCCCGCAGGGCGGCCAGGGGGCCTGCCGGGCCCTCTGGAACCGTCCCCTCCCCCGTGTCCCAGGTGTAGGAGAAGGTCTCCGTCTTGGGGAAGAGGCCCAGCAGACGGTAGTGGATGGTGTAGGTCAGGGGCCGGTCCCCGGGGGGCAGGGGGTTCCAGAGGGTGGCCAGGACGGCGTCCCGGCTGGCCAGGGTGCCGGGCACGGCGGGCTGGGTCCCACCGGGGAAGTGGGCGGCAAAGTCTGCCCGGGGCCCCTGCCAGGCGGAGGCCATGGAGGGGCCATCCCTGTGCCCGTCCTGGTCACAGAGGATCAGCTCCGGGGTGAAAATCTCCCCCGAGGCGGGGTCCTGGATCTCCACCTGGGTGACGGTCACCGGCCAGGCCCAGGTGGGGGAGAGCTGGACGGCGGAGAGAAAGGCCTCCCCCTCCGGCAGGTCCCGGGGATGGCTGGCGTTGGCGGCGCTGGCCACCCCGGGGTGGAGGGAGAAGCAGGCCACCTCCCCCACCAGCAGGACGGCCCCCACCCCTAGGGCGATGAGCAAGGCGGCCAAAGGGCCGCGGAGACGGGTGGTACGTTGAGACATGGGAGTCCTCCTTTCCCAGGGGTTCTCAGAACTAGAAGTAGTACAGCAGCGCCACCAAAATGGCCAGGCACACCCCGGCCAGGATGGCCTTGGCGGTGTAAGGCTGGTCATGGCCCCCGTCGATGACGGCCTGGACCAGCAGAAGGGTGAACAGGACAGAGAGGATAAGAAACAGGAATACCATCATAAGAGGGATCTCCTTTCCAGCAGGCGAAGGGACGGGGGCAGCCCCTGGTCCAGAGGCTGCCCTGTGGTACGGTGTTTGCCGGGTAAACTTGTCTGCGGCGATGAGCAGGGTGGTCAGTGTTTCATTCATGGGACGGATTCTTTGCCCAGGAGACATCCTTTGGTTTTATATGTGAGGTAATATCATAAAGAGAAAGTAGCACATAAAAATGCCGCCGGATAGGATGCAGCACTCCAAGGTAGGAAATTTATCTTTTGCGGCTTTTCTCATCATAGAGGCGAGGAGAAAGGGAATGCAGAGCAAAAAGAGTAAGAAGAACATGATTCATTGCCGCCTTTCCAGTTTTCCAGATTTTGTACCCTCGAAAGAAAGGGAGAAGAAATCCCTGGCGGTCAACGATTTTACTGTGCAGGAGCCAAGGTGTTCTTCCACGATACCGGGACGAAGAGACGGGGGCTTCCACGGAAAGGATACACGAAATGAACAAAAAAGGCAAGGGGATATGGCAAAATGTTGCCAATTTGTAATAAATAGGGGAGTAAGAGGGCCGCCCCCGGCGCACCCGCGCCGGGGGCGATGTCGATGCCCTCCACGGCGGCTTTGACCGCCTAGGTTGTTGGCTGATAGAATACCGACTCCCAGGTCCAGTTCAGCTGGTCCGGAGAGGAGTAGAGAATGAACTCTCCCCCTGTGGATTGTCGAAGAACCTCAAAGAAGGAGAAGGGGAGCAGCCCCTCTTCCGGCGGGAGGCACTGGATGTGAATCAGGTCCCGGCCGCCGGTCTCGGGCAATTCCGTCAGATCTATGGTGAGGGAGCGGGTGTCTTGGTGGTAGGGGGGGATGGTCAGGGCACCCTCGTCGGTGAAGACCCGCAGCAATTCCCAGCCCTCTGGGATGTAGAAGGTGAGCGCTCCGGTCTCTGGCTGAAAGGAGTAGGATACCGGGGCCTCTGGTTCCGGTTCGGTGGTGGCCTCATAGACCACTAAGGCGGTGATCGCCATTGCGGCGGCGCAGATGAGGAGAAAGGACCACCACGGTAGGCATATGCGTCTAGCGATTTGCATGGGGCACCTCCTTTCGGGCAGGCGAAGGGGCGGGGGCTTCCATGAAAAGGATACACGAAATGAACAAAAATGGCAAGGGGATATGGCGAATTATTGACAATTTGTAATAAATAGGGAGTAAGAGGGCCGCCCCCGGCGCGGGGGCGCCGGGGGCGGGAGGGGGATGGGGTCAGTCTCGCAGTTCGGCCATGCGCTGGTCCAAGTGCAGGATGGCGTCCAGTTCCTGGTAGAGCTGCTGGCCGTTGGAAATCTCATAGTAAGGGGGGAGATAGGTGTACCCGTCCCGGATCTGGACGTGGCCGTTCCCCAGGATGAGGTTAAAATAATCGTCCTGATTCTCCGGGTCCCAGATAAAGATGGCCGCCTCGAGCCACTCCGGCAGCTGGACCTCCATGGACTGGAACTGGGCCGGCAGGAGGTTGCGCAGCAGCCGCTGCGGCAGCCGGTCGGTGGAGAGCTGTTTCTCATACCCCTCCAGCAGGGCCAGAATCTCCTGGGCCTGCTCTGGGGTGGGCATGGTGTGCAGGTAGCCCTCCCATTCCAGGTTGGGCCCCTCCAGCCAGTAGTTCACCCGCTGGACCTCGTAGGTGCCAGCCGGGTCCAGCACCGGCTGGGGGCGGAAGGCGGCCACGGCGGCCACCACCGCGGCAATGGCCAGAACCAGGACGACGGTGAGGATGATTTTGCCTTTCTTTTTCATGGGAGGGGCCTCCTTTCTAGGGATTATGAAATTTTCATCCCGTCTGCATACAAAGTGCCCCAGGGTTTGAGTTCTAGGCTGCTCTCGCCGATGCCATCGTCGCTTTGGACGAAGTAATGAATGGTGCCGCCGCCGGTACGGTAGACATCAATATACTCGGTCTCCGTGTCAGTAAACGGCATGGCGTAGACCAAACGCCCTTCCCGGGTGCCGGTGATCTCTGTGGGGAGGGTGCCCTCATAGATCCAGAGACGGTCCAAGTAAGCCATATCCCGGCAGACATCCTCTTGAGAGACGGTTTCCCCGGTTTCCGCCTCGTAGTCCGCCACCAACTGGGCGGCGTGGGCCTGGACGGTCTCGCTGCCTCGGTAGCTGGCCATCTGGGCGAAGGGGACCACCCATAAAGCGATTACTAGGATGAGGATCACAAGAAGGATAGCAACGAGGACCCCCGTCAGCTTCTTTTTGTTGGCGTTCATGGCAGTCATCCTTTCTATCAAAGGGAAAGGGGAAAATATAGGGAGCGGATGATTGTTGGGGCGCTAAGCGCCTTAACGATCACATTGATAAGAGAAAAAGTTTGGTTTGATCAGCTCTGCGTAATACGGGCTTCGTAGAAAGGAGCTGCGTGATAAACAGTTCCACTATAGTTTTTACCGAAATAATAGGTTCCGGTGTATTTCCGATAGAAATTAAAACTATCGTTATTCGGATGCCCGTCAATTCTCATTTTTGGGAGAGCCTCCTTTTCAGTTTGTGTTGTATGGGTGGTGGGAATGCTACTCGACACGCATAGGCACCTCCTCCTTTCCCTTCTCTGCGTCACCGCAGGCTCACCGGGTTTCTGTGTCCCTTCTACTTATTACATGTCTTGGCACCGCCCAATCTTTGCATCCCATGACGAAAAAAATAAAAAAATTTTCGGGTGCGGCATTTCGCACCCGAAAAAAGAATAGGAGGATCCATGGAGAAAGGGTTACACAGTCACGGCAGAGGACCCGGCCCAGGTGTACTGAGACCCGCTGGCGTTGGCGGCGTAGCAGTGGGCGGTGACGTAATAGGTTTTGCCGGGGGTTCCGGGGTAGGTCACATAGGTGACGTAAGAGCTGCGGTTTTTGGTGACGAGCGTGGGATATTTGTCCCGCTTGAAGGTGAATACATCCTGATAGGTGCCGTTGGATTGCTTTTCGTATACGATGATCTCGCTGGCCCCCAGTTCCCGCATAGTCCCAATGGCGGTGACATCGAGTTTAACGCGCAGGGATCCACTGCCAGATTTTGTGGCAGAAACACTGGTGTCTGAAAAGTAGTCACTGGCCCGGGCGCTGGCAGAGAGTGCTGCGCTGAATACCAAGGTCAGACAGAGAAAAAGGGTGAGGGTCTTGGTTCCGATACGTTTCATAGTACTGCTGCGCCTCCTATGCATAAATTGAGTCGATCATTTGCTCGAGTTGGTCCACCGTCAGGAAGCCCTGGATGCTGCACTCGACGTTTCCATTTCTCCAAATTGCAACGTTGCGTGCCATGTTCCCCATGATGTAGTGGGTGATGCCATGGACGGGGTATTCGTCCGGCATACCTTCGTTTTTCTCGTAGTTCCGGACGTCCATTTCTTCCTCAGTGTTATAAACGGTGACACAAATATGAAATTCCTCCCCATTCAGAGAAAAGGCGGCCAAGAGCATATACCCATCATCCATGGGGTTCTCCTCCACCCGGGTCAGCAGGCTTCCCTCTGGGTACCAGGTGGGCAGCACCGGCCGGTCTGTGAGGCTGGCCACAGCCGCCTGCACTTGCGGGTATACTGTTTCGCTGTAGGCCTCGTCATCCGCAAACGCCTCCCGGGAGGAGAAGTCTGGGTCGGCCAGGGAGGGGAGGGTGGCAGGTTCCTCGCCGGTGCCCTCCTGGGGCAGGAAGGAGAAGGTGCTGCCGGTCCAGGTGACCAGGGTTTCCAGCAAGCTCTGCCCCTGCACCGGGACGGCCAGCAGGCAGACCAACAGGCACACCACCGCCGCCACCACCCATGGCCGCCGGGGCCGCCGGCTTTTGGCGGGGGGTTCCTGGCGGGGGGGCTTGGGGTCGGGGAAGGGCACCACCTTGGGATCCTCCTCGGTGGGGGTCGGGTCGTGGGGTTTGTCCAGGGTGCGGGCCCGCAGGCTGGCCCAGGCGGTGTCTGTGTCCACCGGCAGGGCCTCGTCGGGAATCCGCTGGGCGATCACCTCCAGAATGGCAGTAATCAGGTCGGGGTCGGAATGGCCCTCTCCGGCGGCAAAGTCCTGCCGGAGCAGGTCCTCCAGCTCCTGGGTAGTCAGCTGTTCCAACCCGGGGTAGTTTCCCAGTAACGTTTTGGGATCTTTCATGGCTCAGAACCTCCTCTACCTTCTTTATGTCCTGGGGGACGGGATTCCTTGCACCCATCCTGCAAAAAATGTTCCGAATCCGGGAAATTTTTTCGGAACTTGGCCTTGATCCGGCTCACCCGGGAGGCCAAGGTGTTTGGCTTGGTCCCCAGTTCCTGGGCCAGCTCCTCATAGCTGTACCCCTCCAGGTAAACCCGGCGGAGCAGGTCCAGCTCCTCCGGAGCCACCACGCCTTCCAGGTTCAGCAGGCCCGCCTCCAGGGGGCGGGGGTCGGGCTGGGCCTCCAAAAATTCCGGATCCACCTGGGCCAGGCAGGCGGCCCACCGCTGTTGGGTGCGCAGCTGGTTCCGGGCCAAGTTGGCAGCAGTGACGTACAGCCAGCCGATGGGGTTGGGGCTGGCCAGGAAGCTCTCCTGCTTTTCCCACAGGATGGTGAAGGCCTCCTGGGTCAGGTCCTCCACCAGGTGGGGGTCCGGCGGGTGGCCGCGCCGGGCCAGCAGGGTGCGCAGATAGAGAAACACGGGCTTGTGGTAGGTGTGGAAGAGTTGGTTGAACTCTGCCTCACCCAGGGGCTTGCGGGGCGTGGACATGGGCAGACCCTCCCTTTTGGGTTTCTAAGGCTAGTATAGCAGAAATATCCGGAAAAGGGAACCGTTGAGGGATGACAGGGGTCCCTCACTCCGTCCTAGGCCGCCGCCGCAGGTCCTCCACCGCCCACCCCGGCAGGGGCAGGCGCTGCATGGCGGCGAAGGTGTACTCCTTCAGCTTGGGGTACTGCCCCTCCAGGCCGGCGATGAGGTCCTTCACCTCCTGGCGCTTGGTGGCCCCGTCGGCGGGGCAGGGGTTGTGGACCACCGGCAGCCGGAGGCGCTGGGCGGCCTCCCGGACCATGGCCTCGCTGACGTAGAGCAGGGGGCGGATCTGGGTGATGTCCATCCGGTCCAGGTAGGTCACCGGGTGGAAGCAGGACAGCCGCCCCTCGTAGAACAGGGACAGGAAGAAGGTCTCCACCGCGTCGTCGTAGTGGTGGCCCAGGGCCACCTTGCGGATGCCCGCCTCCCGCAGGGCGGTGTGGAGGGAGCCCCGGCGCATCTTGGCGCACAGGGCGCAGGGGTTCTTCTCCTGCCGGGTCTCAAAGATCACGTGGTACATCTGGGTGGGGATCCGGTGGAAGGGGATGCCCTCCCGCCGGCACCAGTCCGCCACGGGGGACAGGTCCATCCCCGGGATGCCCATGTCCACGGTGAAGGCCTCCACCGAGAACCCCCCGGGGTAGAACCGGGCCAGCCGGGCCAGCCCGGCCAGGAGGAGGAGGGAGTCCTTCCCCCCGGACACCCCCACCGCCACCCGCTCTCCGGGGGCAATCATCTGGTAATCCTCCACGCACCGGCGGAGGAGACTGAGGATTTTCTGCATGGCTGGTACACTCCTTGCGCACAAAAAATGAAATTGAGGTATGAGATTTCAAGAGATCGAAAGAGATTTCGAGAGAAAACAAGAGTTCTTCCCGGGATAAATTAAAAAATCCCGAAAAACCGTTGACAGGGCTGGTTTGCCGTATTATAATGTAGCCTGCTCAAAATCCCGGCCTGTGGTTTCTCCAGCATTATAAGGGAGAAGGGTTCCCTTTGTAAAGCGGGAGAAGCCACCGGCCCTCCTTACCATATTAGGAAATCGGAAGCAATACTGAAATTGGAGGTTCGACCCTATGTCCACTTTTATGGCAAACAAGGGCAACATCGTGCGCAAGTGGTACATCCTTGACGCCGCTGGCAAGCCCCTCGGGAAAACCGCTACCGTGGCAGCCACCCTGCTGCGGGGCAAGCACAAGCCCGAATACACCCCCCACGCCGACTGCGGGGACTTCGTCATCGTCATCAACGCGGAGAAGGCAGTCCTCACCGGCAAGAAGCTGGATCAGAAGTTTTACCGCACCCACTCCGGCTATGTGGGCGGTCTGAAGGAAACTAAGTACCGTAAGCTCATGCAGGAGAAGCCTGAGCTGGCCATGAAGCTGGCCGTCCGCGGCATGATGCCCCGGAACATCATCACCAAGGATTCCCTGACCCGCCTGAAAGTTTTCCGCGGCCCCGAGCATATCCACGCCGCACAGAAGCCCGAACTGTGGGCCGCAGAATAAGGAGGAGCGAGACTATGTATAAGAGCAAGAAGCCTTACCACTACGGCACCGGCCGCCGGAAGTCCTCCGTGGCCCGGGTGCGCCTGTTCCCCAACGGCACCGGCGCCATCACCATCAACGGCCGTGACATCGACGATTACTTCGGCCTGGAGACCCTGAAGCTCATCGTCCGCCAGCCCCTGGACACCACCGACACCCTGGGCAAGGTGGACATCGTGGCCACCGTCTCCGGCGGCGGCGTCACCGGCCAGGCCGGCGCCATTCGCCACGGCATCAGCCGCGCTCTGCTGGAGATGAACGCAGAGTTCCGCCCCGTCCTGAAGGCCGCCGGCTTCCTCACCCGCGACCCCAGAATGAAGGAGAGAAAGAAATACGGCCTCAAGGCTGCCCGTCGCGCTCCGCAGTTCAGCAAGCGCTAAACTTTAT
>URCB01000060.1 GCA_900546255.1 uncultured Eubacteriales bacterium | reverse complement strand
GGGCGGGGGCCCTCCCCCGCGACTCTTTGCGTCCGGGCTTTCTCTAGAGAAAGCCCGGATCCCCCGCCCGGGACCGGGCGGGAAACCACGCCGCAGGGCCCACCCTGCGCCGGTCCCAACGGTACCGCCTATCGATGACCGAGGCCCCCCAGAAAGGAGCGTTTTATGGGAACGCGAAGAAACCTCTTCTCCGCCCTGGCCCTGTGCCTGGGCCTGGTGGCGGCGCTGGCCGCCTGCCAGATGGACTACAGCGGCAGCGTCATGGGGACCTCCCGGGAATTGCACATGAAGTACACTGCTTTCAACACCACCGAGGCGCAGGCCCTGGACCTGGAAGCCGGGGATGAGATCGCGGTCTCCGTGGTCAGCCAGGAGGGCGCGGTGTCCATCGCCATCCAGAAGGAGGGGGCCCAGCCCATCTACCAGGGGGAGGACCTGACCACCCAGGACTTCACCGTGGCGGTGGAGGAGGCCGGGTGGTACACCGTGACCGTCACCGGCAGCGGCGCCGTGGGCAGCGTGGATGTGGAGGCCCAGACCCCGGCGTAAAGCCGCCGGCGGCGGAAAATTTTCCCCAGCACCCTCATTTCGATGGAAAAAACGGAGGCAAGCTATGAAAATCGTCTTAGCGTCCCAATCCCCCCGGCGGCGGCAGCTGCTGGGGCAGATGGGACTGGAATTTACCACACAGTCGCCGGAGATCGACGAGAGCGCCTTCCACGGCCGGGACGCCCGGGACCTGGTGGAAACCCTCTCCCGGGAGAAGGCCCGCTGGGTGGCCCGGCAGCAGACCCCAGACACCCTGGTCATCGGGGCGGACACGGTGGTGGTCCTGGACGGGGCCATCCTGGGCAAGCCCCGGGACGGGGCCGAGGCCCAGGCCATGCTGGCCGCCCTGTCCGGGCGGGACCACCAGGTGTTCACCGGGGTCACCCTCTGCCAGGGGGACAGGATCCTCACCCAGGCGGAGGAGACCCAGGTCACCTTCCGCCCCCTCACCGGCCAGGAGATCCGCCAGTACGTCTCCACCGGGGAGCCCATGGACAAGGCCGGGGCCTATGGCATCCAGGGCCTGGGGGGCCTGCTGGTGGAGGGCATCCGGGGGGACTATCACAACGTGATGGGCCTGCCCATCTGCCGCCTGGGCAGGATGCTCCTGGACTTCGGCGTGGACTGCCTGGCCCTGGCGGGCCGCTGACCTCTCAGCCCTCCGCCGGCCAGGCCGGAGGACCGCCGTGAAACGCTGGACACAACGCACATGGATCAAAATCATCGCCGTGGCTCTGTCTCTGAGCCTCATCGCCGCCGCTGTGGCCCTGGTCCTCTCGGGGACCGGGGTGTCCTGGACGGGATGGGCCGAGACGGTGTCACGGCCTTTTTCCCGCCTGGCGGCCACCGTCACCGGCTGGGCGGAGCAGGGGGCGGCCTATTTCCAGGGGGTGGAGGCCCTCCAGGCCGAGAAGGCCGCCCTGGAAGAGGAGGTGGCCCAGCTCCAGGCTGCCGCCCGGGCGGGGGAGCTGGCCCGGCAGGAGAATGCCCGCCTCCGGGCCCTGCTGGACTGGCCGGAAACCGGCCAGGACCTCACCCTCACCCCCGCCTGGGTCATCGCCCGCACCCCAGACAACTGGCAGGGGGAGGTCACCCTGGACCAGGGGAAGGCCCAGGGCCTCCAGCCCGGCCAGTGCGTGGTGGACCACCGCCGGGCCCTGGTGGGCCGGGTGAAGGAGGTGGGGGAGACCTGGGCCACCGTCACCCTGGTCACCGACGGGGCCTTCCAGCTGGCGGGCCAGGCCAGTGCCTCCGGGGTGCTGGGCACCCTCCAGGGGGACCTGGCCCTGCTGCCCCAGGGGGAGGTGGCCTTCGCCAGCCTCACGGAGGCAGACCCCGTCTCCCCCGGGGAGGCGGTAATCACCTTCGCCGCCGGGGAAACCTACCCCTCCGGCCTGCTGGTGGGCACCGTGGACCGGGTGGAGACCGACCCCGGGGGCCTCACCCGGTCGGCCATCCTCACCCCGGCGGCGGACCTGGCCAGCCTGGCCCAGGTCTTTGTGGTCACCGCCTTTGAGGAGGTGCGGTGAATGGGGAAGTGCCGCCTGGTCCTGGTCACCGCCCTGGCCTTTTTGCTGGAGGCCTGGGTGCTGGTGTGGTTCCCCCTTTGGGGGGTGCGGCCCCGGCTCCTCCCCGCCCTGGCCGGCTTGGTGGGGACGGAGGAGGGCCCCGCCTGGGGGGCGGCCTGTGGATTGCTGGGGGGCGTTTTGTCCACCCTGGCGGGGGCCTCCCCCTTTCAGATGGCCCTGCTGACCCTGGCCGGGGGGCTTTCCGGGGCAGTTTTCCACCAAACGGCCTCCTTCTGGGGAAAATGGCTGGCCAACCTGGGCATCCTAACGGGGATGGAGGCCCTGCTGGTGCTGGGCCACGCCCTGGCGGGGGCGGGGCTGCTGGCCCCCCTGGCCATCGCCGGGCCGGAGCTCCTCCTCGCCGGGGCGGGGTTTCCGGTGGTGTATCTCCTCACCCGGCGGAGAAGGCCCCGAGGGCGGCGCCGGGGCGCCGCGCCCTTTGGACGGGGCGCGGGGTGAACCCTGCCGCGTGGGGCCGGGGGGCCCCGGGGCCGTCATCGGTACGCCGTACCGTTGGGACGGGCGCAGGCTCAACCCTGCGGGGTGGGGCCGGGGGCCGCCCCCGGTCGTGGGTACCCTACAGGCGGTGGGGGCTCTTACCCACTTCGGGGCGCAGCGCCCCGGGGGGTGCCTGCCGGCGGCCTCCATTTCTCCTGTGAGAAATGGAGGAAAGAACACCAGGGGCTGCGCCCCTGGACCCCGGTCTTTAAAGCCGCTCGCTGCTCGCTCGCTCCATCTTTTGGGATAGAGGCGCAGCAGGACGGCAGTGGGTTTTATCGTGACCCACCTACGGGCCCTGATTTGGAGACTTTCTTTTTTGAGATTTTTTCAGACTGGATTTTTCCACAGAGCAATATCCAGCAAAAAATATTTTCACCGAAAATGCGTATCCAAATCTGGTCTGGTGCACATGAGCCAGAAAGAGACCGTGGCGTTTTCCACTGACGCAAAAGATGGAGCGAGCCCCAGCGAGCGGTTTTATTTTCGGGGGTGCAGGGGGTTCCCCCCTGCGACTCTTTGCGTCCGGGCTTTCTCCTAGAGAAAGCCTGGATCCCCGCCCCGGACAGGGGCGGGAAACCACGCCGCAGGTTTGAGCCTGCGATGGTTCCAACGGTACTGCGTACCGATGACGGCCGGGCCCCCGGCCCCACGCCGCAGGTTATAACCTGCGATGGTCCTGCCGGGACCCCCTGCCGATGCCATCCATTCCAAAAAGGAGGTAGAAAGATGCCCTTCCCCCATCGTCTCGCCGCCGCTGGGGCGGCCCTGGCCGCCTGCCTGGCGGCTTTTGTTGTCCTGCTGTGGGACATCCAGGTCACCAACGGCCCGGCCTACGCCGCCCGGGCCCAGCGCAGCATCGCCCAGATGGAGACCGTCCCCGCCGCCCGGGGGCGGCTCCTGGACCGGAACGGTACCGTCCTGGTCCAGGACCAGGTCACCTGGCAGGCCCAGGTGGACCAGAAGGCCGACCCCGCCGTCCGCCAGCGCCTGGCCGCCCTCTGCCGGGAGGAGGGGGTGGCCTGGTCCGGCACGGGACCCGTGGAGGAAGTCACCCCCCGCCTGCTGGCCCGGGTGAAGGAGGAGGGCCTTTCAGGGGTCACCTTCACCCCGGTGGCCCAGCGGGTGGGGCAGGGGACGTTGGCCCCCCACGTCCTGGGCCGGGTGGGCCAGATGAGCCCCGAGGAGTGGGAAACCTATGGGGCCCAGGGCTACACCATGGATGCCCTGGTGGGCAAGGACGGGGCGGAGGCCGCCTTTGAAGCCTACCTCCACGGCACCCCCGGCCAGCGGATGGTGGAGACCGACGAGGCCGGCCGGGTCACCTCCACCTCCTATGCCCAGGAACCCCAGGCGGGGCGGGACGTCACCCTCACCCTGGACTGGGACCTGCAGACCGCGGCGGAGGAGGCCCTGGGGGCCTTCCTGGACAGCCACCCCCAGTCCACCGGCGGGGCCCTGGTGGCCCTGGACGTGAACGACGGCGGGGTGCTGGCCATGGTGAGCCAGCCGGGGTATGACGAGGCCACCTTCTCCGCCGACTACGCGGCCCTGGCCGCCGACGAGGCCAACCCCCTGATGAACCGGGCGGTCCAGGGGCTCTACGCCCCGGGGTCCACCTTCAAGCTGGTCACCGCTGCGGCGGCCCTGGAGGAGGGGTACCTCACCCCGGAGACCCAGATTTTGGACACCGGCCGGTACACCTACTACGACAGCCCCCAACCCCAGTGCTGGCTCTACCGCCAGGAGGGAAAGACCCACGGGCTGGAGACCGTCTCCGAGGCCATCGCCGACTCCTGCAACATCTTCTTCTACGACGCCGGCCGGCGGGTGGGGATTGCCACCCTGGGCCAGTACGCCCACCTGCTGGGCCTGGGAGCGAAAACCGGCATCGAACTGGCGGGGGAGCAGGCCGGGGTGGTGGCCGGGCCGGAGTACACCGCCTCGGTGGGGAGCACCTGGTACGAGGGGAGCGTCCTCTCCGCCGCCATCGGCCAGGAGAACAACCGCTTCACCCCCCTCCAGCTGGCCCACATGACCGCCACCCTGGTGGGGGACGGGAACCGCTGGCAGGTCCACCTCCTCCACCAGGTGGAGGGGGAGGACCCCCAGCCCCGGGTGAGCCTGGGCCAAGTGAACCTATCCCAGGAAAACGTGGCCGCCATCCAGGAGGGGATGCTGGCGGTGACCCAGACGGGCTCCCTGGCCGCCGCCTTCCAGGACCTCCCCTTCCAGGCGGGGGCCAAGACGGGCTCCGCCCAAGTCACCGGGGAGGAGAATGCCAACGCCGTCCTGGTGTGCTTCGCCCCCTACGACGACCCCCAGATCGCCCTGGCCATCGTGGCCGAGCAAGGGGGCTCCGGGTCGGCCTTGGGGACGGTGGCGGCGCGAACCCTTTCTGCCTGGGCCGGCGAAGCCAGTTTTTAAGGAAAAAGGCCGGCAGACCGTCTTTTCGGCCCAACGATGGGGGTTCTCTGCCTGAGCCTTTCCCTTAGAGAGTCTCTCGAACACCGTTCGACAGGCTCTTTTTCTTTTTTCGTAGCCTTTAACCATGCGCAAAGAATCAATGTGTTTTTTATCATCGTTTAACAAATCGGAAAGAGAGGGGCGTCTTTGATTGGAAAAAGAGTGCTATTTTTTGACAGACTGTCCCTGGATTTTTACATGACCCCTGATTGGATAAAGAAATTTTACGTCGATTTGACTAAAAATTAACCAGGGGGGGGTGGAAGAGGATTGTATATTTCAATAAAATAAAAAAGCATAGGAGCAGAATGCGTCCATTGCCAAGATTCCAAATGAGAAAAGGAGAGATCCCATGAACCTAAGAACGATCCGCAAACGGGGCCTCGCCCTCCTGCTGGCCGGCGTGATGACGGTGGGCTTGGCCCCTGCCGCCCTGGCCACCGATGGCACCCCTCTGGAGAGCGGCCTGCTCACGGAACCCTTCCTCCAGGTGCCGGGGGAGACCTCGGTGAACGTGGTCTGGTTCACCGAGGGGGACCAGGCCCCGGCCACCAACCAGGTCCTCCTCTATGAGAACGGGCCGGACCAGGACCCCACCCGCACCATCGACGCGGAGACCACAAAGCTCTCCCAGGCCCGGGGCGGCAAGACCACCGAGGATTACAACGACCCCACCATCCGCCGCAGCATCTGGCGCCACGAGGCCGTGGTCACCGGCCTGCCGGAGTACCACGGCGCAGAGGCCGAGAAGGTCCCCTACCGGGTGGTCAGCGACGGGGCCCAGAGCGAGATCTACACCCTCCAGGCCCAGGCCCAAGAGGGGACCCCCATGAAGATCCTGCTCACCTCCGACATCCAGACCAAGAACATGTGCGCAGCCAACTACGAGAAGCTCTACGAGGCCATCGGCCCTGTGGACGCTGTTCTGGCCAACGGGGACATCATCGATGTGCCCGACCGGGCCTACGACTGGTTCGACGCAGACAGCTCCTTCTTCCGGGTGCTTCAGGGTACCTCCGACCGGGAGATCGGCGGCGTGGAATACAGTGGCGCCCCCCTGCTCCAGAATGCCCCCCTCTATGCCTCCATCGGCAACCACGAGGTCATGGGCCGCTACAGCGACACCACCCCGTTGAACACCCAGTTTAACGACCCCACCACCCGGGCCTACGCCGAGGACCTCTATGACCGGGTCAACAGCGACGATGACCCCACCAACGACGTCTCTGAGGCGGACAAGGAGCAGTTCATCCAGGACAACTCCTTCAACACCACCACCTGGGAGGAGGTCCTCACCCTCCCCGAGAGCGACACCGGGGACGAGCGGTACTACGCCGTCACCATCGGGGACCTGCGGGTGATCGTCCTGGAGGTGGCCCGCATCTGGCGGGGCAACAGCGTGGGGTCCACCAGCAAGTACTCCGAGATCCCCGGAGCCTCTGTGGACCAGTACGGTTTTGGCCAGCACATCTTTGAGCCCATCGGCGAAGGCAGCGATCAGCTGGCCTTCCTGGAGGAGGAGCTTCAGAGTGACGCCTTCCAGAACGCCAAGTACAAGATGGTGATGTTCCACTGGCAGTTCCACTCCCTGGGGGGCAACCAGATCCCCGCTTACACCGATCCGGTGGCCTCCTCCGTCACCGACCCCGTCACCGGGGAGGCCATGACCATCTACGACTACCCCCTGGCCCAGGACTACCTGGCCAACTGCGTGGAGCCCCTCTTGGAGGAGTACGACGTGGACATGGTCTTCAACGCCCACTCCCACCTGTGGAACCGCTTTGAAACCGACAGCGGCATGAACATCCTGGAGACCTCCAACAACGGCAACACCTACGAGGCCTTCCTGGACACCAAGAGCCGCACCTCCGCCTGGCCCTCCGTGTTCAACGAGGGCAACGACCGGGCCGCCCTGGCAGAGCACTGGGACCTGAGCAACTACGTCCTCCAGGGTGACCCCTATGGCCTGGACCCCATCTTCCCCTCCGTGGCTGCCCTGCCCAACTACGAGCCCTACCTGGAGAGCAACACCATCACCGAGTTTTCCATCTTTGACACCGCCACCGGCCTGGTGAACAGCTACTACTTTGACACCAGCGACCCGGACAGCGAGGTGGTCCTCTTCGACTCCTTCGCCCTGCAGAAGGACGCGGAAGACCCCGCCCCCTCGGTGCCCTTCCAGGACGTGGACCAGAAGGACTGGTTCTACGGCGCGGTCCAGCACGCCGAGGAAACCGGCCTCATGGACGGCGTGTCCGAGGACGCCTTCGCCCCCGAAGGCACCACCACCCGGGCCCAGCTGGTGACCATCCTCCACCGCCTGGAGGGCCAGCCCGCCGCCGGAGAGGCCGCTTTCTCCGATGTGCCCGCCGGCCAGTGGTACACCGAAGCGGTGGCCTGGGCCGCTGCCAACAGCATCGTCAACGGCGTGTCTGACACCACCTTTGCCCCCAACGATCCGGTCACCCGGGAGCAGATGGCGGCCATCCTCTACCGTTACGCCCAGTACAAAGGGTATGACGTGACGGCCTCCGGAGACCTGTCCGGCTACACCGACGCCGGTGCCATCCGCCCCTATGCCGAGGCCGCCATGGCCTGGGCCAACGGCGCCGGCCTCATCACCGGGGTAAGCGACACCACCCTCCAGCCCCGGGGCAATTCCACCCGGGCCCAGGTGGCAACCATCCTTATGCGTTTCTGCCAGAAGGTGGCGGAATAACCCGTTTGCCGCCTTCCCCTGTCAAGGAGAGAGCCCCGGCTCTCTCCTTGCCCTGTCTCGGGTGGAAGAGAGGACCACAAGAGACTTGACATTTCCCCCCAAGGGTCCTACAATAGATTCCAACTGAGAATTTCGAACCCCGATAAATTCCGGCCGGCCCCAGGCCGGCACGCTGCGTCAAAGGATGGGAACTATGGCTAAGGACAACAAGAAGAAAGTCGAGCAGATCACCGACATGGAGGTGGACTTCGCCCAGTGGTACACCGATGTGTGCAAGAAGGCGGAGCTCATCGATTACTCCTCCATCAAGGGCATGTTCATCTACCGCCCCTATGGCTACGCCATCTGGGAAAACATCCAGGCCGAACTGGACAAGCGCTTTAAGGAGACAGGCCACGAGAACGTCTACCTCCCCCTCCTCATCCCCGAGTCCCTCCTGCAGAAGGAGAAGGACCATGTGGAGGGCTTCGCCCCCGAGTGCGCCTGGGTGACCTACGGCGGCAGCGATCCCCTGGAGGAGCGCTACTGCATCCGGCCCACGTCCGAGACCCTGTTCTGCGAGCACTATAAAAACATCATCCAGTCCCACCGGGACCTGCCCAAGCTGTACAACCAGTGGTGCTCCGTCCTCCGGTGGGAGAAGACCTCCCGCCCCTTCCTCCGCCACCGGGAATTCCTGTGGCAGGAGGGCCACACCATGCACGCCACCGCCGAGGAGGCCCGGGCGGAGACCCAGCAGATGCTGAACATCTATGCCGACTTTTTGGAAAACGTCCTGGCCATGCCCGTGGTCAAGGGGCAGAAGACCGACAAGGAGAAGTTCAACGGCGCCGAGGAGACCTACACCGTGGAGTGCATGATGCACGACCACAAGGCCCTCCAGGCCGGCACCAGCCACTACTTCGGCGACGGCTTCGCCAAGGCTTTTGATATTACCTTTGCCGGTAAGGACAACCAGCCCCACCATCCCCACCAGACCAGCTGGGGCGTTTCCACCCGGATGATCGGCGGCATCATCATGACCCACGGCGACGATAACGGCCTGGTGCTGCCTCCCCGCATCGCCCCTGTCCAGGTGGTGGTGATTCCCGTGGCAGCTCACAAACCCGGTGTGCTGGACGCTGCCGCTGCCCTGCGGGACCGTCTGAAGGCCGCCGGTATCCGCTCCAAGATGGACGATTCCGACAACTCTCCCGGCTGGAAGTTCGCTGAATACGAGATGAAGGGCGTGCCCCTGCGGGTGGAGATCGGCCCCAAGGATCTGGAGAAAGAGCAGTGCGTCATCGCCCGCCGGGATACCGGTGAGAAGGTGTTTGTGGCGCTCAGCGAGCTGGAGACCAAGGTGCAGGAGCTGCTGGATGCCGTTCACGACAATCTCTTTGCCATGGCCCTCAAGAACCGGGAGGAGAACACCTTCGATATCAAGACTCCCGAAGAGGCCAAGGCCATTGCGGAAGGGCCGGGCGGCTTCCTGCGTTCCAAGTGGTGCGGCTCCCTGGAGTGTGAGCTGGCCATGAAGGAGCGGGCCGGCGTCACCTCCCGGTGCATGCCCCTCCAGCAGAGCGGAACCGAGGGCGTGTGCCCCGTGTGCGGCAAGCCCTGCAAGACGGACATCTACTGGGGCGTGGCTTACTGAGTCCTGACTCTGCGAGGCGTCAATGACTGCGCGGAGCCCGCAGATATTGCGGGCTCCGCGTTTTTTACAAAGGAGACGGTATGAAACAAAGATTATTAGCAGCGATGCTGGCCTGCTTGCTGCTCTCCGGCTGCGGGGCGGTGCGCACGGAGCCGGTGGATCAGGAGTCCGCACCCACCGATGAGCCGGTCATTGCCTATGTCCCCCTGGACGACCGACCGGATAACGTGGAACGGGCGGTGTATCTGGCGGACTCCCTGGGCTATGAGCTGGCTATGCCGGAAGCGGACGACTACCGCACCCGGCTGCAGGATCAGCCCCTCAATGAAAACGGCACCCAGTACGGCGACCGGGCGGATCTCTATGAGTGGGTGTTGGCCCAGGAGGCGGCGGGCTGTGACCGCTATATCCTCTCCCTGGATCAGCTGCTCTCCGGCGGACTGGTGAACTCCCGGTCCTTGTGGGAGTCAGAGCCCGTCACCCTCTCCGACGGCACCACGTTGACGGAGGAGGACCTGCTGGAAAATCTCCTGTCCACCCTGGCGGCGGATGCGGACAACCAGGTCTGGCTGCTGGAGAGTGTCATGCGCCTGGCCCCCACGGTGGGATATGACCACTGGGATCTGGAGGGTTATAACGCCCTGCGCTCCTATGGCATGGCGGGCCGCCCGGTGCTGGGCCTTGTGCTGGCCGGGTGCAGCGCGACGGGCCGCGTCAGCCCGAACGGGATGTACGGCAATGTATCGACCACAACCGATGGCCGTGTGAACGGGACGAACGACTATTACAACGGTTACAGCGGCAGGGACGGCCAGACCTATAACGGCACGAACGGTCAGACCTATAATGGCACGACCGGCCGCACGTATAACGGCACCAACGGTCAAACGTACAACGGGACGACCGGCCGCACGTACAGCGGAACAAACGACCGGACGTACAACGACGG
>URCB01000059.1 GCA_900546255.1 uncultured Eubacteriales bacterium | reverse complement strand
CCTCTTTCTCCCCATTTCTCGGGAGAAATGGGGACCCCCGCCGGGCAGGCGGGGCAACGGGGCGCTGCGCCCCAAGGGCAGCTTCGGAGCGGCCCACCCAGAGGGTACGTACTGGGCCTACTCCAGCACCCCCACCCAAACGCAAAGGAGGCGACGGCATGGAACTCTCCCAACATCTAAAAACCCGCATGGCCCAGCGGAAGCTGGCCCACGCCTACCTGGTGGTGGGGGAGAACCGCCGCCAGCTGGCGGACCAGCTGGCCGCCGCCTGGGTGTGCACCGGGGAGGCCCCCCCCTGCGGCCATTGCGCCGGCTGCCGGAAGGCCGCCCAGGGGATCCACCCCGACATTGTCCGGGCGGATCCGGAGGGGGAGGGGCTGAAGGCCGAGGCCGTCCGGGCCCTTCGGTCGGACGCCTACATCCTGCCCAACGAGGCGCCAAGGAAGGTCTACCTCCTGGAGCACGCGGAACTGCTGAACCAGACGGGGCAGAACATCCTGCTCAAACTCATCGAGGAGGGCCCCTCCTATGCCTGCTTCCTCTTTCTGAGCCCCAACCCGGAGCTCCTTCTGCCCACCATCCGCTCCCGGTGTGAGACCCTCCGGGCCCCGGGGGAGGAGACCCATCAGGCCAGTCAGGAGGGGGAGCAGCTGGCAAACCTCATTCTCACCGGCGCTCCGCCGGAGGCGTGTTTGCCCTTCCTCATTTCCCTGGAAAAGCGGGACCGGGAGGAGATCGGTTGGATGTTGGAGGAGACCGTGGCCCGGCTCACCGCCGCCCTGCCCCAGCGGCCGGACCTTTTACCGGTGCTGGACCGTCTTGCCCCCATTCAGCGGGCCTGCGACTTCAACATCAGTGCGGGCCATTTGTGCGGCTGGCTTGCCGCCGCTTTGTAGATAAAGGAGTACACTATGGCAGAGATTGTCAGTGTTCGCTTTCGCAGCGAAGGGAAACAATACTATTTTGATCCCCAAGGCCTCACCTGCCGGCCTGGGGACGGCCTCATTGTGGAGACCGCTTCCGGGCAGGAGTTTGCCCACTGCGTCCGTGGGAATTTCCGGTTGGAGGAGGCCCAGCTGGTCTCCCCCCTTCGCCCGGTGATTCGCCTGGCCACCCAGGAGGACCTGGCGGTGGTGGAGAAAAACCGGGAGAAGGAGAAGTACGCCTTCCGGGTTTGCCAGGAGAAAATCCTGGAGCACGAGCTGGAGATGAAGTTGGTCAGCGTGGAGTGCAACTTCGAGGGCACCAAGATTCTCTTCTTCTTCACCTCCGACGGCCGGGTGGACTTCCGGGGCCTGGTGAAGAGCCTGGCCGCCGTCTTCCATACCCGCATCGAACTGCGGCAGATCGGCATCCGGGACGAGGCCAAGATGTTAGGGGGCCTGGGCATCTGCGGCCGGCCCTTCTGCTGCAGCTCCTTCCTGCGGGAGTTCCAGCCGGTGTCCATTAAGATGGCCAAAACCCAAAACCTCTCCCTGAACCCCACCAAGATTTCCGGCACCTGCGGCCGCCTGATGTGCTGCCTGAAGTACGAGCAGAACGCCTATGAGGACCTGATGAAAGGCGCCCCCAAGGCCGACTCCTTCGTGGAAACCCCCGACGGGGCGGGGACCATCAACAGCGTCAACACCCTCCGGGAGCAGGTGCGGGTCCGGCTGGACAGCGCGCCGGACAGCTTAAAGACCTACCACAACAGCGAGATCCGGGTGATCCGCAGCGGCAAGGGCAAGCGGCCGGAGGGCTATGTGGAGCCCCCCAAGGAGGAGCTGGCCAAGCTGCGGAAGGTCAGCGAGTCCCCCGAGGACCAGTACCGCCGGGAGCAGGCCGCCCTGGCCGCCGCCCTGGACGAGTTCATGGCGGAGCACCAGGAGGCTGCCGCCCATCCCGACCACAGCGCCCCCTCCCGCCGCCGCCGGGGGGACCGGGGCAAGAACGCTGAACGGGCAGAGCGCGCCTTAGAGGCCGAGGTGGAAAAGGAGAAGGAGAAGCAGCAGCACCGCCGCTCCCGCCACCACCGCAGCAGCCGCAGCCAGCCCCTCCAGGGGCAGACCGACCCCCACAGCTTGGCCGCCCTGGCAGAGGAGGTCATGGAGCAGGAGGAGGGCGCCGCCCCCTCCCGCCGCCGCAGCAGCCGGAGCCGGGGCCGCAGCAAGCCCAGCGGCGCCCGACAGGAGAAACCCAACCGGGAGGCCCCTTCCTCCAAACCCGGAGAGGGCGGGGAGAAGAAGAGCCGCTCCCGCTGGCACCGGCGGGGCCACCGCCGCAGCGGCGGCCAGGGCGGCGGCAGCCAAACCCCACCCCCCCAGAACTGACCCACAGGAAACCCATGGCAAAAAGCAGAGCCGCCCAGCAAACACCGCCGGGCGGCCTGTTTCTTTCCTCTGGATTTTCCTTGACAGGGGAAACGAGGGGCAGTATCATAAAAAATTGGGCATTGCGTTATCTCCCAAGAATTTAACAAAAAAAGGGTTTTCGATTTTACACGCGTTCCATATGCTAAAGAATAGGTTTTTCTGTCCATCGGCAGGGACAGAACAGGAGGACATCATGAAACAAGCAGTCATTGATATCGGGTCCAATTCTATGCGCCTCACGGTCTATGAAACCACAGAGACCGGGGGCTTTACCATCCTGTTCAAGGATAAAGTGATGGCCGGGCTGGCCGGCTATGTAGAGGACGGGGCGCTGAGCCTGGACGGCATCGCCCGGGCTGTGTTGGGCCTGATGTCCTTTCGGAACACCTTGGAGGCCTTAAACATCACCCAAGTGTCTGTGTTTGCCACCGCCTCCCTGCGCAACATCACCAACACCACCCAGGCGGTGAGCACCATCCAGCGGGCCACTGGCTTTTCCATTGAGGTGATCTCCGGGGAGGAGGAGGCCCGCTACGGTTACGCCGGGGCTATGGAGGAGCTGGACCTGTCTGACGGCCTGTTCGTGGACATTGGCGGGGCCAGCACCGAGGTGGTCCGCTTTGCCGACCGGCAGCTGATCACAGCCAACAGCTGCCCCGTGGGCTCCCTGAAGCTGTACCGGGATTGGGTGAAGAAGATCCTCCCCAACCGGGAGGCCATCCAGAACATGGAGCACGCCATCCAGCAGGCCATGGAGGGTGTGATCCATCAGTCCGTCCCCCAAGGGCTGCCCCTGGTGTGCGTGGGGGGAACCTCCCGGGCGGCGCTGAAGCTGGCTAAGCGCGTATGCCACCTGCCGGAGAGCGCCAACCGCATCTCGATCCAGCAGTTACAGCAGGTGTGTGCTGCCCTCTGTGCCTCCCAGAAGGCGGCGGCAGACCTGATCTTAAAGGTGGAACCGGAGCGGATCCACACCATGATTCCCGGCCTGCTCATCCTTCGGCACATCGTGGAAGGCTTTGGCGCCGGGGAAATGATTGTCAGCCAATACGGCGTAAGAGAGGGTTATTTATGTCAAAAGATTCGAAAGGCGTCTTAACGGATTACAGCTATACCCAAAACCGAGAACTCAGCTGGCTGCGCTTCAACCGCCGGGTCCTGGAGGAGGCGGCCGACGACACCGTCCCCACCCTGGAACGGTTGAAGTTTATCTCCATTTTTACCAGCAACCTGGACGAGTTTTTCATGGTCCGGGTGGGAAGTTTGGTGGATATGGCCTCCGTCTCCCCCAAGGACGTGGACAACAAGAGCGGCATGGGTCCCAAGGAGCAGCTGGAGGCCATCCACGAGGTGGTCCCCGGCCTCATTGAGATCAAGGGCCAGCTCTTCCAGCGGGTGAGCGCCCTGCTGGCCCAGGAGGGCATCCAGGACCTGGAGTACCCGGACCTCACAGACCAGGAACGGGTGCAGGCCGACGACTACTTTCGCTCTGCAGTGCTGCCCATCCTCTCCCCCCAGATTGTGGGGCAGCGCCATCCAACCCCCCATTTGGACAACAAGGCCCTCTACATCACGGCCCTGCTGAGCAGCAAGAGCGGCAAAAAGTCCCTGGGCTTCATCCCCCTGCCCGCCGCCCTGCCCCCCATCTTCCTGCTGCCGGGAAGCCAAGGGCGGTACCTGCGGCTGGAGAACATCATCCGCCACTGGGCCCCCAAACTCTTTGGCAAGTATGTGGTGGAGGAGACCTGCGTCATCAGCGCCACCCGGAACGCCGACCTCACCTTCGACACGGAGAAGTTCGAGGACCGGGAGGAGGACTTCCGCCAGCTGATGACCAAAATGCTCAAGAAGCGGGCCAACCAGGCCATTGTCCGCCTGGAACTGGGCCAGAAGCCCAGCCAGACCATGATGGACCTGCTCACCGGAATGATTCCCGTGGTCACCGGCCAGGTGTACTACGACAGCTCCCCCCTGGCCATGGGCTATGTGAGCCAGCTGGAAAAGCTGCTGCCGGAGGAGCTCCGGGCCAAGCTCACCTATGTGCCCTACCAGCCCCGGTGGCCGGAGAACCTGAACCGGCAGGAGTCCATGATCGACCAGATCCGCCGGCGGGACCGGCTCCTCTTTTTCCCCTTTGACTCCATTGATCCCTTCCTGAAACTGCTGGAGGAGGCGGCAGACCGGCCGGACGTGGCCTCCATCAAGATCACCATCTACCGTCTGGCCTCCACCTCCAAGATCGCTCGGATCCTCTGCCGGGCGGCGGAGAACGGCAAGGAAGTGGTGGCCCTCATGGAGCTCCGGGCCCGGTTTGACGAGGCCAACAACATCGCCTGGTCCAAAATGCTGGAGGAGGCCGGGTGCAAGGTGATCTACGGCATGGAGAACTTCAAGTGCCACAGCAAGCTCTGCCTCATCACCCTCCAGGACAAGTCGGGCACCCATTACATCACCCAAGTGGGCACCGGCAACTACAACGAAAAGACCAGCGCCCTGTACACCGATCTGAGCGTGATGACCGCCTCCCCCGTCATCGGGGCCGATGGGGCGGCCTTCTTCCGAAACATGCTCACGGACAATTTGGAGGGGGAGTACGACGCCCTCCTGGTGGCCCCCAAAGGCCTGAAGCCCAGCCTGTGCGATTTGATCCAGGCGGAGATCGACAAGGGCAGCGACGGGTACATCTGCATCAAGGCCAACTCCGTCACCGAACGGGACATCATCGACAAGCTCCAGGAGGCCTCCCAGGCGGGGGTCCAGGTGGAGATGATCATCCGGGGCATCTGCTGCATCCGCCCCGGGGTGCTGCTGAAGACCGAGCACATCCAGGTCACCAGCATCGTGGGCCGGTACCTGGAGCACGCCCGGATCTATGTCTTTGGCAAGGGGGACCAGGTGAAGTACTTCATCGCCTCGGCAGACCTGATGACGCGGAACCTCCAGCGGCGGGTGGAGATCGCCTGCCCCATCTGGGACAAGGAGATCCAGGGCCAGCTCCAGACCATCCTGGACACCCAGCTGCGGGACAATGCCAAGGCCTCCTTCCTCCAGCCCAGCGGCGCCTACCTCCGGAAGGAGCCCCAGAACGGCCAGCCCCGGCTGGACTGCCAGGAGGTCTTTATGGAGACCTCCCTCCACCACCCGGAGCCCCCCGCCCCGGCCCAGAAGGCCCCGGAGAAGGCCTCCTTTTTCCAGCGACTGCGCGCCCTCTTCGGGGGGAGCTGACCATATCCTTTTCCTGTTTCCAGTTTCCCAACGGGGAGGCAAAGACCGGCGAGAGCCGGTCTTTGTCTTTTTGTGGGGGAGGAAGGCAGGTGGTTCCGTCGGCCTTGGCGCAGGGGAGCCCTGCGGCGTGGGGCCGGGGGGCCAAGCCTCCGGTAGTACGTACCCTACGGGCGGTGGGAGCTCTTACCCACCTCGGGGCGCAGCGCCCCGGGGGGGTGCCTGCCGGCGGCCTCCATTTCTCCTGTGAGAAATGGAGGAAAGAACACCAGAGGGGAGAGTTTCTCCCCTCTGGACTCCCCGCTCTAGAGGGGAATACCCTGTAGGTTTTCATTCTTATAGTTTCACTGGCCTGCGGCCCTGTATCCACCGTGGGAAGCGGCCCGCCCCCCGGCTGGGCGGGTTGGGAGGCGTGGGTTGGTGGACGGTGGGAAAGGGCTAGGAAAATCCAGCCAAAAACATTCTCCCAAAAGAAAGTCTCCAAATCAGGGCATGTACATAGGTTGCGATAAAACCCTCGATCACTTCGCTGCGTCTCCCAACCCAAAAGATGGAGCGAGCCCCAGCGAGCGGTTTTATCCTAGGGGGTGCAGGGGGAACCCCCTGCGATTCTTTCCCCCTGCTTTCTTATAAAGAAAGCAGGGCCCCCGCCGGGCAGGCGGGCAACGGGGCGCTGCGCCCCGAGGTGGGTAAAAGCCCCGACCACCCGTAGGGTACCTACGACCGGGGGCCGGGCCCCTAGCCTTTAGGGTATAAAAAACCCCTCCCCGCGGCGCTGCCGCGGAGAGGGGTTCGTTTCTTACACGCTGTGAGGGGAGAGGGATTAGTTGTACTTGTAGAAGCCCTCGCCGGTCTTCTGGCCCAGCAGGCCAGCGCGCACCATCTTCTTCATGGTCAGAGCGGGACGATACTTGGAGTCGCCGGTCTCGGTGAAGATGGTCTCCATGATGGCCAGGCAGATGTCCAGACCAACCAGGTCGGCCAGAGCCAGGGGGCCCATCTTGTGGTTAGCACCGTACATCATAGCGGTGTCGATGTCCTCCTTGGAGGCGATGCCGTTCTCCAGGACGATGATGGCCTCGTTGATCATGGGGAACAGGATGCGGTTGACCACGAAACCGGGAGCCTCGCCGACCTCGACGGGGTTCTTGCCGATCTCCTTGGCGCAGGCATAGACAGCCTGGAAGGACTCGTCGTTGGTACGGGCGCCGCGGATGACTTCCACCAGCTTCATAGCGGGAGCGGGGTTGAAGAAGTGCATGCCCAGGACCTTCTCAGGACGCTTGGTGGCAGCAGCAATGGCGGTGATGGAGATGGAGGAGGTGTTGGAGGCCAGGATGGTCTCGGGCTTGCAGATGGTGTCCAGCTCCTTGAAGATGTCCTTCTTCACGTCCAGGACCTCGATGGCAGCTTCCACAACCAGGTCGCAGTCCTTGGCGTCAGCCAGCTCCAGGGTGAAGGAGACGCGGGAGAGCATCTCGTTCTTCTGGTCCTCGGTGATCTTGCCCTTGGAGACCTTCTTCTCCAGGTTCTTCTTCAGAACGCCCTCGCCGCGCTGAATGAAAGCGTCAGCGATGTCGCGGACGATGACGGTCTTGCCAGCCTCAGCGAAAACCTGGGCAATACCCATGCCCATGGTGCCGGCGCCCAGCACCATAATCTTGTTAATAGCCATTGTGGTGTTCCTCCAATTTAGTATCTATAAAAATTTTTTTAAAAACGAAGTAAAGGACTCCGCCAGACCCGAAGCCTCGCAGAGTTCCGGCGCCCACAGGCGCCGGAATCAAATGGAATCTGTTTTTTCTGGGGACCTGTGCCCCGGAAAAAACACTTCTCATGGCCGAAGGGCCGACAATTTGCAAGGCAAATCGAGGTCCTGCGGACATGTAGCCCCAAAAAAGTGGCAAGCCACTTTTTTCATTAAGCGTTCTTGAAGTGCTTTTCCTTTCTCTTCTCCAGGAAAGCCTGCATACCTTCCTTCTGGGGTCATTGGACTTGCTTTGCCGGGAATGAATCCCGTCAAAGCCAAGGGTTTGCCTGAAGGCAAACCGCTTGTGCGGCGCTGCTGCGCCGTCCCCCCTTTGGGGGTGCCAGGACCGGAGAAAAGATTAGGCGTTCTTGAAGTGCTTTTCCTTTCTCTTCTCCAAGAAAGCCTGCATACCTTCCTTCTGGTCCTCGGTGCCGAAGCAGGTGGCGAAGGCCAGGGCCTCGTAGCTGACGGCGGTGGAGATGTCGCAGTCCATGCCGCGGCGGATGGCCAGCTTGGAAGCGCGGATGGCCTTCTGGGCGTTCTTGCAGATCTTCTCAGCCAGCTTCATGGCCTCGTCCATCAGCTGGTCAGCGGGGACCACGTGGTTGACCATGCCGATCTCCAGGGCGCGGTTGGCGTCGATGGTGTCGGCGGTGTAGATCAGCTCCATGGCGGGGCCGGTGCCGATGATACGAGCCATACGCTGGGTGCCGCCGAAGCCGGGGATGATGCCCAGGCCCACTTCGGGCTGGCCGAACTTGGCCTTCTCGGAAGCCAGACGGATGTCGCAGGCCAGGGCCATCTCGCAGCCGCCGCCCAGAGCGAAACCGTTAACAGCAGCGATGGTGGGCTTCTCCATCAGGTCCACCCGCAGCAGGATGCGGTTGCCCAGTTCACTGAAGGCCAGGCCCTCAGCCACGTTCATGGGAGCCATCTCACCGATGTCAGCGCCGGCGATGAAAGCGCGGCCAGCGCCGGTGATGATGACGACATAGACGTCGTTGTCCTTCTCCACGTCGTCCAGAGCGGCCTCGAATTCGGCGAAAACAGCCTTATTCAGGGCGTTCAGAGCCTCGGGGCGGTTCATGGTGATGACCGCGATGTTGTTCTTTTTGGTGACCTCAACAAGTGCCATAGGGATTTCCTCCTATTCTTGGTCATACAGAGCAAGATACCTCTGTACTGTAAAACTTCACCAGATAGTATACTTGATTTTTCTCCCAGGGACAAGGCAAACCTTTTCTCAGTTTCACCGAAAAAATAAGGGGAAATCGTCTCATTTCCGGGAAAATGACAGGGGCTGAAAACAAGTTGCACAACTACTGTCATCTGACCAAGGAAAGAAAGAATTTGCAGGATGCCTTGCGTTTTTCTTCGGCATTTTTCCCCAGGTCATGTTTTTCCCGGGGAAAACATACCATGAGGGGAACAGGAGGTGAGCCGGTGCGCGGTGTGGCGGTGCTGACCCTGACGGGGGTCTTGTCCCAAGTGGTGGGCTTTGTCTATCGGATCCTTCTGACCCGGCTGGCGGGGGCAGAGATTCTGGGGCTGTATCAACTGATCCTGCCGGTGTACTCGGTGCTGCTCTCCTTGACCTCGGTGGGGCTCACCACGGGGGTCTCCAACCTGTCCGCCTGGTACCAGGCCCTGGGGAACCAACGGGTCATCGACCAGGTGCGGGGCCAGGCGGTGAAGCTTTTTCTGCTGCTGGCCCTGGTCCCGTGCGGGCTGCTGCTGCTCTTCTCCGACGGGGTGTCGGTCTACCTGTTGGGGGATGCCCGCACCCGGCTGGGGCTGATGCTGTTGGTGCCCTGCCTGGTGCTGACGGGGATAGAAAACCTCCAGAAACATTACTTTTACGGCACCGGCCGGGTGTGCCCCGCGGCGGTGACGGAGCTCATCGAGCAGATCCTCCGGTCGGTGCTGGTGCTGGCCCTGGTGTGGGCCACCATTCCCGCCACCGCGGAGGAGGCGGTGGGGGCCATCGTCCTGGGCATGGCCCTGTGTGAGGTGACCTCTGCCCTCACCCAGACGGTCCTCTTCCGGCGCTATCTGGGCCCCCGGGACCGGCTGGCAGGGGCGCCCCTTCCCCCCAGCACCGTCCGCAGGAAGCTGGGGCGGATCGCCCTCCCCCTGGGCCTGGCGGCCCTGCTGGGGAACGGGATCTCCTCGGCCAACGCGGTGCTCATCCCCCGGCTGCTGGTGCTGGGGGGCATGGACCAGAGCCAGGCGGTGTCCACCTACGGGGTGACCTTCGGCATGACCTTGCCCATGCTCCTGCTGCCCACGGCCTTTCTCAGCGCCCTGGGGCTGGTGCTCACCCCCAAGCTCTCCCGGTGCGCTGCCCTGCAGCAGGCGGGGGAGATCCGCCGGCTGGTCCGCCGGTGGGTGAGTTTGGCCAACCTCATCCTGATCCCCGCCCTGGCCCTGCTGGCGGTGCTGGGGCCCGCCCTGGGCCGGGCCCTTTACCAGGAGGAGCGGGTGGGGGATCACCTGCCTCTGCTGGCCCTGGGGGTCCTCTTCTCCTGCTGGCAGTCCCTGGGGGCCTATGTCCTCAACGGGGTGGACCGGCAGAAGGCCTCCGCCGCCATCGCCCTAGGGGCCGACGGGGTGCAGCTGGTCCTCACCTGCCTGACAGTGGGGCAGTGGGGCATGGGGGGCTACGCGGTGAGCTTTGTGCTGGCCTCCCTGGTGGGGGCGGTGCTCAGCTGGCGGGCGGTGGCCCAGGCCACGGGGCTGGCCCTGCCCATCTTCTCCTGGTTCACTGCCCCCACTTTGGCCGCCTGCCTGGCGGCCTCCTGCGGGGATCTCATGGAGACCGTCCTCCTCCGGGCGGAGGCGGGGGTCCTGCCCAGCGCCCTGGGGGGCATGGGGTTTGGCCTGCTGCTGTACCTGGCGGCCCTCCAAGCCATGGGGGTGTGGGGCGGAAAACCGGAGCGGCCCCCGTAGGGGAATTGTGTTTTCCCCTGGGATGGGGTATACTGGGGGAAACCATCCAGGTGGGTTCCTCTGCCGGCGGCTGTGGGGGCGGTACCCTACGGGTGAGTAGCTCCGAAGCCACCTTGGGGCGCAGCGCCCCGGGGGCCCCGCCTGCCCGGCGGGGGTCCCCATTTCT
>URCB01000058.1 GCA_900546255.1 uncultured Eubacteriales bacterium | reverse complement strand
CGTCCGGGCTTTCTCTAGAGAAAGCCTGGATCCCCCGCCCGGGACCGGGCGGGAAACCACCCCGCAGGTGCTAACCTGCGCTGGTCCAAACCAGCCCCACCCAAAGGGCCCACAAAAACACCCCCCGCCTGGCATCAGGCGGGGGGCTGTCATATAGTATCGATGGAACCCGGGCCGCCGGCTCGGGTTTGCCTCTCACACAAACACGGCCTGTACCAGGACCATGTAGAGAACCGTTCCCCCTGCAATGCTCAGGAGGATGTTGTGCTTCCACTTATGGAGCACCCCCACAAAGAGGATGCCCAGGATCTCCGGCAGGCCGTGCCAGGAGATAAACACTGCGTCCTTCAGGCAGAAGATCACCAGCAGGCCAATCACCGCGCTGGGCAGCACTGTGCCCAGGTAGCGGATGAAGGCCGGAGGCTGCTTCCCCTCGGGGAAGAGGAGGAAGGGGAGAAACCGGGTGGTCATGGTGCCCAGCACCACCACCGCAATGGTGAGAATCTGTTGGGGTAAGGTCATGTCTGAGGCACCTCCTGGGGAAAGGTCTTGCGCAGGGCCAGAAAGGCCAGGATGATCAGGCCCATGGCGGGCAGCAGGAAGTGGTCGCTGCCCAGGACCACCAGGCACAGGGCGGTGCACCCCACCCCGATGAGGGCGGGGCGGTGGTCCTTGTTCTCCTCCCACTGGGTGAGGAACATCACCACGAACAGGGCGGTCATGACGAACTCAATCCCCGTGGTGTTAAACTGGATCAGGTACCCCAGCAGGGAACCCAGGGTGGCCCCTGCCACCCAGTAGATCTGGTTGAGGATGGTGACGAAAAACATGAACCACCCCCGGTCGATCCCCGCCGGCGGGGTCACGGCGCAGTGAATGGAGAAGGTCTCGTCACACAGGCCGAAGATGAGGTAGGGCTTTTTCCACCCCAAGTTCTTAAACTTGTCCAGCATGGACAGGCCGTAGAAGAGGTGCCGGGCGTTGACCATCAAGGTCAGCAGGAAGGCATGGAGGGGCTGGAAGGTGGGCAGCAGCAAGAGGTTCGCCGTCACAAACTCCATGGAGCCGGCAAAGATGAACATACTCATGAACAGGGGGTACCACACCGAAAACCCCTGGCTGCGCATGAGAAACCCATAGGACATGCCTAGAAAAAGGAAGCCGACGCAAATGGGCAGGGTATAGGGCAGGGCAGCGCGAAAGGCTGCGGTTTTCCCCCCGGGAGGGTGGGTGCGGGGCGCGGGTTGGGCTTGCATGGGGCATACCTCCTTGTGGGTCTTGCTTTTTGGGCAGCGCTTGGGTATAATGAGAGCATTATAGCGAACAAAAATTCAAAATACCAGACGATTTGTCCGGTATATCTTACGACCATTCGATATATTTGTCAAGTCTCCGGAGGAGGAAACAACCATGGATTTGGGCCAGCAGATTGGAGCCAACCTAAAACAGCTGCGCACGGAGCGGGGCCTTACCCTGGGGCAGCTCTCGTCCCTGGCGGGGATCAGCAAGGCCATGCTCTCTGAGCTGGAAAAGGGGAACGCCAACCCCACCATCAACACCCTCTGGAAAATCGCCAACGGCCTCAAGGTCCCCTACACCCGCCTCATGGAGGGGGCGGAACCCACCGCCACCCTGGTCCGGCGGGAGGAGGTCTTCCCCCAGACCGAGGAGGGGGGGCACTACCGGGTGTTCTGCTACTTCCCCGGCGGGTCTCAGCGAAACTTTGAACTCTTCTACATGGAGCTGGACCCCCATGGGTCCAACACCTCCGCCGGGCACCTGGCCCAGCCCCAGGAGTACATCTATCTGCTGCAAGGGGAACTGGCGGTGGAGACCGGGGGCGAGACCTACCTCCTCTCCCCTGGCGATGCCCTGTCCTTTGACTCCACCGTGGCCCACACCTACCGCAACCGGGGGGAGACGCTGGTCACCGGGCTGGTGATCAACTACTACCACCCCAGCTGAGAAAATTTTTCCAGCATGAACCGCCCGCCGCCAGGACACACTACGGCTGGGAGCCCGGGGAAAACCGTAGCCCGGCCTCCCACATTCCATGGACCGCCCAAAGGGTGGTTCCAGGAGGTTTCCCCATGAAAATACTCGACAGAATTGCCCTGGTCCTGGTCATTATCGGTGGCCTCAACTGGGGCAGCATCGGCTTTTTCGGCCTGGACATGGTGGCCGCCCTGTTTGGCGGCTCCGCCAGCGGGCTGAGCCGGCTGGTGTATATCCTGGTCTGTGTGGCTGCCCTGTGGTGCATTACCCTCTTTTTTCGGGAGGACCGTGTTGTCCGGCGGCCGGCAGCCTAAGGACGGATAAGGCCATTCTTCCTCCGCCGATGCCGCGGATCCCATCCGCCAGAGACAGCTGCGTCCCCAAGTCAAATGCTGACTTGGGGACGCTTTTTTGTGCTATCGTTTCTGCATATCACAGGGTCCAGATTCTCTGGTCGGTGTGCAGCAGGTGGTGGGCCTTCTCCGACAGGGGCTGGCCCAGGTACTCCCGGTACAGGGCCTGCACGTCCGGATTCTCGTGGGAGAAGCGGATGGGGCTCTCCGCGTCCAGTTGGTAGAGCTGCTGGCCCCGCTGGGCGGCAAAGTCCTGGCCGTCGTGGATGGGCTGGCCACCCCCGCCGGAGCAGCCGCCGGGGCAGGCCATGACCTCCACAAAATCATAGTGAACCTGCCCAGACCGGAGGGCGTCCATCAGCTGCCGGGCAGAGCCCAGCCCGGAGGCCACCGCCAGGCGGACGGTGGTCTCGCCGATGGTGAAGCTGGCCTCCCGCCAGGGCTTCTGGCCCCGGATCTCCTGGAAGGCATCGGCGGGCGGGTTGCTCCCGGTGAGCTGCCAGTAGGCGGTGCGGAGGGCAGCCTCCATGACGCCGCCGGTGACGCCGAAGATGACCCCGGCCCCGGAGCCCCGGCCCAGGGGACTGTCAAAGTCCTCCTCGGGGAGGGCGGCCACGTTGATCTGCATGGCCCGGAGCATCCGGTCCAGCTCCCGGGTGGTGAGGACCACGTCCACATCCTGGCTGGCTGCGTCGCTGACCTCGGGGGTGGCGGACTCGTACTTCTTGGCGGTACAGGGCATGACGGAGACGCAGAAGATGTCCTCCGGGGCCTTGCCCAGTTTTTCGGCATAGTAGCTCTTGGCCACGGCCCCGAACATCTGCTGGGGGCTCTTGGCGGTGGAGAGGTTGGCTGCCATCTCCGGGTACTCGGTGCGGACAAACCGCACCCAGCCGGGGCAGCAGGAGGTAAACTGGGGCAGCTCCCCGGACCCGGGTTTGGTGAGGCGCTCCACAAACTCGCTGCTCTCCTCCATGATGGTCAGGTCGGCAGAGAAGGTGGTGTCAAACACGTGCCGGACCCCCAGGGCGCGGACGGCGGCAGCCAGGCGGCGCTCCGTGGCCTGCTCCGGGGACAGGCCCAGGATCTCTCCCCAGGCGGCCCGGACGGCGGGGGCGATCTGGAAGACCACCTCTTTGGTGGGGTCTGCCAGGGCGGCAAAGACGGCCTCGGTGTCGTCCCGCTCCCGCAGGGCGCCCACGGGACAGTGGGCCACACACTGGCCGCACAGGGCACAGTTGGCCTCATTCATCCGCAGGCCCCCCCGGATGCGCACGGTGGTGTGGGCCCCGGAACCGGTGACCTCCCACACCCCCAGGGACTGCACCCGCTCGCACACGGAGACGCACCGGAGACATTTGATGCACTTGGAGCTGTCCCGCAGGATGGGCAGGGTGGGGTCCCAGGGCCGCTCGGACGCCTCCTTCCGGAAGGGGACAGACTGGATGTTCATGGCCTTGGACAGGGCTTGGAGGGAGCAGTTCCCGCTGCGCACACAGGTGACGCAGTGGTCCACGTGCTGGGAGAGGATGAGCTCCACGTTGGTCTTACGGGTGATGCGCACCCGCTGGGTGTTGGTGTGAACCACCATGCCCTCCTCCACCAAGGTGTTGCAGGCGGTGGCCAGCTTGTCCACCCCCTCCACCTCTACAGCGCAGATGCGGCAGGAGGCCACCTCGTTGATCTCCCGCAGGTAGCAGAGGGTGGGGATGTGAATGTCTACCTGGCGGGCGGCGTCCAGAATGGTGGTGCCCGCCGGGACCGTGACGGTCTTGTTGTCGATGGTCAGGGTTACCATGTTTCCCGCCTCCCTCCTTTAAAGCCCGCGTGGCCGTAGTGGTCACAGCGGAGACAGCGGCTGCACTCCTGGGCCATCTCCTGCTCGGACATGCAGTTTTCCATGAGTTCAAAGTCATTCTTCCGCCAGCTGGCCTCCCGCTCGGTGAGGTCCACCCGGCCGGTGGCGTGCTTGAGGCGGAAGGGGGCGGGGGGAATCTCCAGGTTGGCGGAGATGTCCGTGTGGCAGCCCAGGTACTCGTCAATACTGGCGGCGGCCACCTTGCCGGCCGCCACAGCCAAAATCACCGTGGCCGGGCCGGAGACGCAGTCCCCGCCGGAGAAGACCCCCTCCATGCCGGGGACGCTGCCGTCGTCGGCGGCCACAATGTTGTTCCGGCTCACCGGCACCCCGGCCTGGGCAAAGTCCTTGGAGTCCACCGCCTGGCCCACGGCCATGAGAACCACGTCGCAGGGGATGACCTCCTGGGGCTGGTCGGCATCCCGGGGGGCGGGACGGCCCCCCCGGACCTCGCCAATCACCTGGGGCTGGACCACAAGGCCGGTGACCTTGCCGTTCTCATCGGTCTGGATGGCCACCGGGGCCTTCAGGGGAAGGACCTCGCAGCCCTCGGCCATGGCCCCTTCGATCTCTTCCGGCAGGGCGGTCATGTCGGCGATGCGGCGGCGGTAGACGCACTTGACCGACTTGGCCCCCAGGCGGACGGAGGTGCGGGTGGCGTCCATGGCCACGTTGCCGCCCCCCACCACCACCACGTCTTTCCCGGTGAAGTCGGGTTTCACGGAGCGGATGGTGGTATCCAGCAGCTGGATGGCAGAGAGGACGCCCTCGGCCTCCTCCCCCGGGATGCCCAGGCTCTTGTGGAGTCCGGCGCCGATGGCCAGATACACGCTGTCATAGTCCTCCCGGAGCTGGGGGAAGGTCACGTCCTGGCCCACGGTGGTGTTCCTGTGGACCTCCACCCCCGTGGAGAGGATGGCGTCAATGTCCCGGTCCAGGTAGGAGGCGGGCAGACGGTAGGCGGGGATGCCGTACCGCAGCATGCCTCCCAGCATGGGCTTGCGCTCATAGACCGTCACCTTGTGGCCCATGAGGGAGAGGAAGTAGGCCGCCGTGAGGCCGGCAGGGCCGCCGCCCACAATGGCCACCTTCTTGCCGGAGGGAGGGGCCAGGGAGGGCACCGGGACCTCCCCGGCGTGGTCCACGGCAAACCGCTTGATGCCCCGGATGTTCAGAGGGGAGTCCACAATGGTCCGGCGGCAGTGGGACTCGCAGGGATGCTCGCACACCAGGCCGCAGACCGAGGGGAAGGGATTGTCCTTACGGATCAGGCGGATGGCATCGGCATACCGCTCCTCCCCCACCAGGGAGATGTAGCCGGGCACGTCCACATGGGCAGGACATAGCTCCACGCAGGGGACGCTTTTGAAGTTGGCGGTGCAGCTGCCCTGGTTCACGTGGGCCAGGTAGTCGTCCTGGAAGGCCACGTAGCCGTCCAGCACCATCTGGGCGGCCTCAAAACCGATGGCACAGTCGGCGCTGTCCACGATGGACTGGGCCGTGCGGAGGATGGTGGCCAGATCCTCCTGGCTGCCATGGCCGTCCAGCAGCTGGTCCAGCAGGGCGGACAGCCGGTCCAGCCCGATGCGGCAGGGGACGCATTTGCCGCAGCTTTGGGCCAGACATAGCTTCAAAAAGGCACTGGTGAGCTCTACAGGGCAGTTTCCGCAAGGGGCTGCGGAGATCCGCCGCTCCATGTCGGCGTAGAGGTCGTCCACCGTGCGCTGGGAGTTTTCCCAGGGGGTGATCCGAAGTCTGCTCAAATCAATGATCTCCTTTCCTCTCCTCTGGTTTGGAGAGCGATTCTATGAAAAATGGTTGTTTTTGTGCCAAAGGCCAAAAATAACAGAAAAAAATCATAGGGTTCCCTATCATACAACACTATATCATAATCGCCTTCGACAAAAAATGCAACAAGAATTTTTTGTCCTTCATTTCGGCCGCTCACCTTGTTTTCGCAGACAGCATTTCCCCTGTGGATGAACCCCACCCATACCGCGATGTCTAAATGGTGAGGCTCAGGATCAAGGCGAGAACCAGGAGCCCAACCGGTACGATGTCAAGCATCACCAGGCAATTCTTGACCTTGACCAGGCCCTGCCGGGCGGCGGGAATGCGATAGCGCTGGCCGGTCTCTGCCTCCCGGCGCAGCCCCCGGAGATGCATGGTATCCACAGAAAAGACCAAGATCTCCCGTCCGATCACCACCACAGCCCAAAGGGCAAAGACCACGGCCCAGACGAAGAGGGAGCGGATCTCCGCAGCCAGCAGCTCTCCCACCTCGGGGCCGCTGCGCAGCAGGAACACCAAGACAAAGAGCACGATGGGCACCACCACCAACTGCCTGACCGCCACAGCGATGGCGTGGGAGAGACTGTAGGGCACAAAGTCTGGATAATGGGTGCTGACGGCTTCGGCCCAGTGGACGTCATCCTCCCCGGGGACCGGGAAAATCTCTACCCCGTTTTTGAGCCCCGGGATGGGAGGGGCCGGGGGCTTTCGCCTCTGCGGCGCCCCCTCTGGGAGGAAGCGCATACTGTAGCCTCTGGGCGGGGTCTCCGTTTTTCGGAACACGGTGAAGCTGCGGAAAATCCGCACCGCCTCATAGCCTTTGCGTGCGTAGGCATCCAGGAAGGCCAGAAACCCCTCCCGGTCCTGCAAGTCGATGCTATGGATGACAACGCGATAATTCATAGACCTTCTTCTCTCTTTCCTAGTAGGCATGGGTATGGTCGATACCTCTATGATATATGACGCAGGCAGAGGGGAATTGCAACAGGATTTTTCCCGATGCGGCCCAATGTGTTCTGTCAGGACTTCCCTATCCCTGGAACGGCAGGGGCCGCATGTGTCCTTATCATAATCGAAAGCGGCAAAATTGCAAGGGCGTTCGCCCGCTTTCTGCGGGTATTTCCTTCGCATTTTGTGCCTGACCCTACCCAAGGCAAGTAGAAACCGGTCCCACGAAGGGCCAGGAGAGCAGAAAACCCCTCACCGAATCCCATAGATTCCCAGGGGTGCCCGTGGTATCCTATCCTCAGCATCCAGGCCGGGAAGGATTCCCTCACCTTTCTTCTAGGGATTGACCACAGGCCGGGAAACGCGGTATAATACTTCGTTCCCAGTCGATTCCCCGCCTTTTGCAGGCGGGCCGGAGATATTCTATCAAACCCAAGGAGGAAGCAAACCCATGCAAGATTACCAGAAAGGCACCCAGTGCATCCACGCTGGCTACACCCCCGGCAACGGGGAGCCCCGGAACATCCCCATCGTCCAAAGCACCACCTTCCGCTACGAGAGCAGCCAGGCCATGGGGGCCCTGTTCGACCTGGAGGCCGAGGGCTACTTCTACACCCGCCTGCAGAACCCCACCCTGGACCGGGTGGCCGCCAAGATCTGCGCCCTGGAAGGGGGCACGGCGGCCATGCTCACCTCTTCCGGCCAGGCGGCCAACTTCTTCGCCATCTTCAACCTCTGCTCCGCCGGGGACCATGTGGTGTCCTCCGCCGCCATCTACGGGGGGACCTTCAACCTCTTCGCCGTGACCATGAAGCGGATGGGCATCGAGTTCACCTTCGTGGACCCCGACTGCACCGAGGAGGAGCTGAACGCCGCCTTCCGCCCCAACACCAAGGCAGTCTTTGGGGAGACCATCGCCAACCCCGCCCTCATCGTCCTGGACTTTGAAAAGTTCGCCAAGGCCGCCCACGTCCACGGGGTGCCCCTCATCGTGGACAACACCTTCGCCACCCCGGTCAACTGCCGCCCCTTCCAGTGGGGGGCCGACATTGTCACCCACTCCACCACCAAGTACATGGACGGCCACGCCAACTGCGTAGGCGGAGCCATCGTGGACAGCGGCAAGTTCGACTGGACCCAGTACCCTGACAAGTTCCCCGGCCTGTGCACCCCCGACGAGAGCTACCACGGCGTGACCTACACGGAGCGGTTCGGCCTGGGGGGCGCCTTCATCACCAAGGCCACCGTCCAGCTGATGCGGGACTTTGGGGCCATCCCCGCCCCCATGAACGCCTACCTGCTCAACGTGGGGCTGGAGACCCTCCACCTGCGGATGCCCCAGCACTGCGCAAATGCCCTGGCCGTGGCCCAGTTTGCCCAGAAGCACCCCAAGATCGCCTGGGTGAGCTACCCCGGCCTGGAGGGGGACAAGTACCACGCCCTGGCCCAGAAGTACATGCCCAAGGGCACCTGCGGCGTGGTGACCTTCGGGGTCAAGGGGGGCCGCCAGGCCGCTGAGACCTTCATGGCAGGGCTGAAGCTGGCTTCCATCGCCACCCACGTGGCCGACGCCAAGACCTGCGTGCTCCACCCCGCTTCCTCCACCCACCGGCAGCTCACGGAAGAGGAGCTGGCCGCAGCCGGCGTCTCCGCCGACCTCATCCGCCTGTCTGTGGGCATCGAGGACATCCAAGACATCCTGGCCGACCTGGAACAGGCCCTGGCCCAGGTGTAATCCCGGCAGCGGGATGCCCTTCCCGCCTGCCGGGGACCTTGCCCAGCCTCAGCCGGACAAGGCATCCATCACTCCATCGGTAGGAGGGATCTTCCATGACAACGTCATCCGCTTCCAAGAAGGGTCTGCTGTTGGTCCTCGCCGCCGCCCTGCTGCTGAGCATTGGCGGGCTGTGCGTGAAAATGATTCCCTGGCAGCCGCTGTCCATCAACGCCTTCCGAAGCATCATCTCCGTCGGGATCCTGTTGGTCTTTGCCAAGGCCACCCATAACCGGTGCAAGCTCACCCCCGGCGTACTCATCGGGGCCCTGGGGGTGTGTGGAGCCACCACCTTGTACACGGTCTCCACCAAGCTTACCACTGCGGGCAATGCGGTGCTTCTGCAGTTCACCGCGCCGATGTTCGTGATTCTCTTCATGTGGCTGGTCTTTCGGGAGAAACCCAACCGGCTGGACGTGGGGGCCTGCCTGCTGATCTTCGGCGGCGTGCTCTGCTTCTTTCTGGACAGTCTGGGCAGCGGCCGCTTTGTGGGCGATGTGCTGGCAGTGGCCTCCGGGGCTTGCTACTCCTGGGTGTTTATGCTCAACAAGCTGCCGGGGGGCAATCCCGTGTGGGCTACCATCTTGGGCCAGCTCATGGGGGTGGGCATCGGCCTGCCCTCCCTGGTCCAGGAGACCCAATTTGACGGCACCTCCCTGTTTTACGGCGTGCTGCTGGGCGTGTTCCAGCTGGGGCTCGCCTATGTATGCCTGACCACGGGCATCCGGTACGTGAAGCCCATCACAGCCTCCCTGGTCACGGGGATCGAGCCGGTGCTCAACCCCATTCTGGTGGCCCTGGCGGTGGGGGAGGTTCTCACCCCTCTGGCCCTGTTGGGCGGGGCCATCGTGTTTATAAGCGTCATGGTTTACAACGTGCTGAACCTACGGCTGGAAAAGCAGCGAGCGGCAGTTCCCACCCAGGAACCCGACCTGCCCAGCAGAAAGGAGTAGCCCCATGCTGAAGATTCTCTACCAAGACCCCGCCATTGTGGTCTGCGAAAAGCCCTTCCGGGTCCTCTCCACCGACGAGCCCGGGGGGATGCCCGATTGCATCCGCCAAGCCCTGGGCCGGCCGGAGGCAGAGGTCCGCACCGTCCACCGGCTGGACCAGGTGGTGGGCGGGCTTATGGTCTACGCCCTCACCCCCCAGGCGGCCTCGGACCTCTCCCGTCAGATCCGGGAGGACCGGTTTCTCAAGGAGTACCTGGCGGTGATCCACTGGCGGCCTCGGGAGGAGGAGGGCACCTTCCTGGACCTGCTGGGCCGCAACCCCAAGACCCGAAAGACCTACGTGGCCAAACTCCCCGGCAAGGGCATCCAGCAGGCCGTCCTCCACTACCGGGTGGTGGACAGCCGCCAGGGGTTCTCCCTGGTGTCCATCCGGCTGGAGACCGGGCGGACCCATCAGATCCGGGCCCAGTTCTCTTCCCGGGGCCTCCCCCTGGCGGGGGACCGGAAGTACAGCAAGTACCCCGATCCCCCGGAGTGGCAGATCGCCCTGTGGTCCCACCACCTGGCCTTTACCCACCCGGAGACCGGCCAGGCCATGGATTTCCGTTTGGATCCCCCTGGGGAGGGGGCCTGGGCGCTCTTCTCCCACCCGTGAGGGGGAAGGACCGTGCTGGACCGGCGCCGGTCCAGCCCCGACCACCTGCCAGGGGCAGCACGAGGCTGCGGACCCTTCAGGTGGGCGGCTCAGAAGCCACCTTGGGGCGCAGCGCCCCGTTGCCCCGCCGGCCCTCTATCATCGGTAGGTGGCTCCGTTGGAACCGTTGCAGGGTGGACCCTGCAACGTGGGTTCCCCGCCGACTCCG
>URCB01000057.1 GCA_900546255.1 uncultured Eubacteriales bacterium | reverse complement strand
CGATGGCCCGGGTGATGGCCTGGCGAATCCACCAGGTGGCGTAGGTGGAGAACTTGTAGCCCTTGGTGTAGTCAAACTTTTCCACGGCCTTGATCAGGCCCAGGTTCCCCTCCTGGATCAGATCCAGGAAGAGCATCCCCCGGCCCACATACCGCTTGGCGATGGAGACCACCAGGCGGAGGTTGGCCTCAGCCAGGCTCTGCTTGGCCCGCTCGCCGGCCTTGATCTCCTTTTCCATGGCCTTCCTGGCCTCGGGGTCCAGTTCGATCCCCTCGGCCTGCATCTCCTCCAGGGTTTTCTGCACCTCCTGGCCCCGCACCATGGTCTGGGCCAGGGCCACCTCCTGCTCGCTGGTGAGCAGGTCCACCTTGCCGATCTCCTTGAGGTACATGCGCACAGGGTCGTCGATGCCAAAGGAGTCCACCAGGGTGTTGGGGTCGACGATCTCCTCCTCGGGGATCTCCTCGATCTCCTCCATGGGGGGCATGTTGTCCCCGCTCAGTTCCGGCAGGTAGTCCTCCCCGGCGGTGTCGATGCCCATGTTTTCCAACACGTCGTAGATCTTATCCATCTGGTCGGATTCCAGGTCGATCTCCTCCAAGGCGTCCATCAGTTCGTTGGAGGAGAGGTTGCCCTTTTTCCGGCCTTTGTCCAGAAGATCTGCCAGCTTTTCCGCGCCGTTGAGGCCGGCGACGATCTTCATGATCTCCGCCTTGCCCGCCTGGAGCTGCTCCTCCGTCACGTGGATCAGCCGTTCCTTCTCTTTTTCCCGCTTGTTATCCGGTGCTTTTTTTTCGCTCATGGTATCCATCTCCTATATACTTTTCTTTTTTCGATAGTTGTCCCGCGCGGCCAAAAGCACCGCTTCATCGGTATCGTTTTCTCGTTTCATCTGCTCTGTCTCTATGACAGCGCGGTAGTCCGCCATGGCGGCGGCGCCGTTTTCCAGGGTGGCTGGCCGGCCCAAGATCTCCGCCAGCAGGGTAATCTCCCGCTCCTCCAGCTCCCCTTCCAGCGCCCCCAGTTGCAGGGGCCGGCCTTGGGACAAATGGGAGAGCAGAACCCCGTAGATTTTTCCCAACACCGGGGAAGAAAACTGCTCCGGGGTGAGCCCATCTGCCGCCTTGGCCAGGGAGCCGTCCAGCATCAACAGCCGGAGGATGCCCTCCTCCGCCCGGGCGGAGCGGGGGTTGTCGTACCGCATACGCCGATCCTTGGGCTGCACCTGGTTGACCGGGGTCAGGGTCCGTCTGGCCTGCTTCTTTTTGGCCTTCCACAGGCGCTGGCTGCGGCAGCGCTTGATCTCCTGGAGGATGGCGTCCTTTCCCACGCCGGTCTGCTGGGCCAGTTGGCCGGCATAGACCTCCCGCTCCACGGGGCTGTCCAGTTCTGCCAGCAGTTCTGCCCCGGCCCGGGCAAACTCGCTGCGCTGGAGGGGGTCTTCCAGGGAAAAGGATGCCTGGAGCTGTTTGAGGTTATACGCTACATAGTTTTCCGACCGGTCCAACAGCCTGGCGAAGGCCTCCCGGCCAAAGGTTTTGATAAACTCGTCCGGGTCTTTGGCCCCGGTGATCCGAAGGACCCGCACCTTCAGTCCCGTTTTTTCCAGCATGGGGATGGCCCGGTTGGCCGCTTGGACCCCCGCCGTGTCCCCGTCGTAGCAGAGGATAACCTCCTTGGTAAACCGGGACAGGAGCTTGGCATGGTCTGCGGTGAGGGAGGTCCCCAGGCTGGCCACGGCGCAGTCAAACCCCGCCTGGTGGAGGGAGATGGTGTCCATATACCCCTCGGTGAGGAGAAGCCTCCCCTGCTTGGTGTTTTTGGCCAGGTTGAGGGCGAAGAGGTTGCGGCTCTTGTTGAACACCGGCGTGTCGGGAGAGTTTAAATACTTGGGGGTTCCATCCCCCAGCACCCGGCCTCCGAAGCCGATCACATCCCCCCGCAGGTCGATGATGGGGAACATCACCCGGCCCCGGAAGCGGTCGTAGATGCCGCCTTTTTTGTTGCTCACCGCGAGGCCCGCATCCAGCAGGTCCCGTTTTTCAAAGCCTTTTTGGGCCATGGCACGGATGAGGCTGTCCCAACTGTCTGGGGCAAAGCCCAGGCCGAACCGGGTCATGGTGCCCCGGGACAGGCCCCGGTTCTGAAGGTACTGGAGCCCCCCCTGCCCCACCGGGCTGTGAAGCTGGCTGTGGAAGAACCGGGCGGCCTCCTTATTCAAGGCCAGCAGGCGGCTGCGCTGGCGCTGCCGGTCCTGGTCCATCCCGTCCTCGGGGACTTCCATCCCCGCCCGCTTGGCCAGCAGGCGGACAGCATCTATGTAGGGCAGGTTCTCCACATCCATGACAAAGGAGATCACCCCGCCCCCCTTGCCGCAGCCAAAGCAGTGGTAGAGCTGACGGTCCGGCAGGACATGGAAGGAGGGGGTCTTCTCCCCATGGAAGGGGCACAGGCCCCAGAAACTTCCCCCCTTGGGGGTGAGGGTCACGTAGTCTGAGACCACGTCCACAATGTCAGACCGGGCCACAAGTTCGTCCTTGAAGGCAACCGGAAGGGCCATGGGGCTTCCTCCTTTCCATACCGGTGTGTCCCCTCACTTCACCGACCAGGCCAGGGGAATGTAGGCCTCGCTGTACTTGGCCACGGCGTAGTGGTCGGTCATCCCGGCAATGTAGTCACACACCGCCCGGTCGATCCCCTCCCGGACCCGGATGTCCTGATAGTCCGGGGGCAGCTTGTCGGGGTTGCGTTGGTAGTACTCAAAGAGGCGGGCAATCATGTCCTGGGCCTTGGACTCCTCCCCTTTGGCCACAGGGTTGCGGTAGACCGCCTCAAACATGAAGTTTCTCAGCTTCGTCATAGCCTGTCCACAGGCGGGCGACTGGCAGATCTCCCCCTTCCCCTGGCTGGCCTGGATCACATCCCCCGTCAGGGTGTTGATCCGATCGCCATGGTCAAACCCCAGTACCTGGGAGACGTCCAGGGGAATGTCCATGGGGTAGATAATCCCGCCCCGCATGGCGTCGTCAATGTCGTGGTTGATGTAGGCAATTTTGTCTGCCAGACGGACGATTTGGCCTTCCAACGTCTCCGCCCGGTCGTGCCCTGTGTGGCAGAGGATGCCCCGGCGGACCTCATAGCAGAGGTTCAGGCCCTCGCCCCCCTTTTCCAGCCGGTCCACCACCCGCAGGGACTGCTCGTTGTGGCGGAACCCGCCGGGGAGGATCTGGTTGAGGACCCGCTCCCCCGCATGGCCAAAGGGGGTGTGGCCCAGGTCGTGGCCCAGGGCGATGGCCTCGGTAAGGTCCTCATTGAGCCGCAGTCCCCGAGCGATGGTCCGGGCGATGCGGGCCACCTCTAGGGTGTGGGTCATCCGGGTGCGGTAATGGTCCCCCTCCGGCTGGAGAAAGACCTGGGTCTTGTGCATCAGCCGGCGGAACGCCTTGGTGTGGACGATCCGGTCAATGTCCCGCTGGTAGCAGGTGCGGATCTGGCAGGGTTCCATGGGCCGCTGACGCCCTTTGGAGCGGGCAGACAGAGCCGCGTAGGGAGACAGGTTGTCCTGTTCCCACCGTTCGGTCACCTCACGCAGAGACATTGGGTATCCCCCCTTCCTCAGACTGGGAAATAAACTTCTATTTTAAAGTATACGGAAAAAATCGGTGATTTCCTGCATAAAATAAAAACTTTTTTTGAATTTCCTGGGATCCTTCCCGCGGTAGCCGCCTTCCCTTCACCGCGGCGGCATCGGTGCGGCTTGAAAGGTCTCCCCCAGGTGCTCGGCAGCCACCTTTCCCCCGGTGAGCTCTGTGATGCGGGCGGCATAGGCCTCCCAGTGCTCCACCGGCAGCAGGGCGGGGATGCGCACCTGGGCGCCGTATGCAATCTCCCCCAGGATGCCCTGAGCGGCGGCTATCTCGCCCTTGACCCGCTCCAGGAAGTTGTAGGGGCACTCCACGGCGGTTTGCACCCACTGGCGGACCACGGCGACCCCCGCTGCCTCCAAGGCATCCTTCGCCGAGCGGGTGTAGGCCCGGAGCAGACCGCCGGTCCCCAACAGCACCCCGCCAAAGTACCGGGTGACCACGCAGCAGACATTCTCCACCCCTTCCCGGCGAAAGACCTCCAGCATGGGCTGGCCGGCTGTGCCCTGGGGCTCTCCATCGTCGGAGTAGCGGGTGATGCCCCCCTCCCGGATGAGGTAACACCAGCAGTTGTGCCGGGCATCGTAATACTTGGCCTTGGTCTGGGCGATTTTCTCCCGGGCCTCCTCCTCGCTCTCCACCCGCCAGAGGTGGCCGATGAAGCGGGAGCGCTTCTCTGTGAACTCCGTTTCGCTGTTCTGCGCAGGGACGTAGTATTCTGCCATGGCTCAGTCCTCCCAGAAGGCCTTGGGGGGCTGCCAGCCGTCCACCACATAGGCCCGGATTTGGCCGATGGTTTTCTCTGCGCAGACCGCCACCACTTGAATGGTCTCCCCGTACTCCACGGACTCCACCTTGGCCTCCCGGTAAAGGGTGTCCAGAATGCCGCCCTTGTCATAGGGCAGGGCCAGGGTGACCCGGTGGACCCCGGTGTCCAACCGCTTGCGGATCTTTTCCAGCAGCTTGTCCAGCCCCTCCCCGGTTTTGGCGGAGATGGAGACGATATCCTCCCCGTGGGGGCGGATCTCCCCCACGTAAATGTCGGACTTGTTGAACACCTCGATCCGCGGGGTGGTCTGGGCCCCCAGTTGGGTGATGAGGCCCTCCACCACCTCCGCCTGCTCCCGCCACTCAGGGTTGGAGGCATCGATGACGTGGAGGATCAGGTCCGCATAGGACAGCTCCTCCAAGGTGGCTTTAAAGGCCTCCACCAAGTGGTGGGGCAGTTTTCGGATGAAGCCCACCGTGTCGGAGATCAGCACCGTGCAGGTGTCGGAGATCTCCAAGGTGCGGGTGGTGGTATCCAACGTATCAAACAGCCGGTTGCGGGCGGGGATCCCCGCGTCGGTGAGGGCGTTGAGCAGGGTGGACTTGCCCGCGTTGGTGTAGCCCACAATGGCCACCACAGGCACCTCGTTCTTCTCCCGCCGGTCCCGCTGGACTGCCCGGATCCGCCGGACCTCTTGGAGGTCCTCGGTGAGTTTGGCAATTTTTCTGCGGATGTGGCGGCGGTCGGTCTCCAACTGGGTCTCACCGGGGCCGCGGGTGCCGATGGGGGATTTGCCGCCGGAGGCCGTCTGGCGGACCAGGTGCCCCCACATGCCGGTGAGGCGGGGCAGCAGGTACTTGTACTGGGCCAGTTCCACCTGGAGGCGGCCCTCCTTGGTGCGGGCCCGCTGGGCAAAGATGTCCAGGATGAGCCCTGCCCGGTCGATGACCTGGACCCCCATCTCCTCCGTGAGCACCCGCTGCTGGGAGGGGGAGAGCTCGTTGTCGAAAACCACCAGGTCAGCCTCCTGGGCCTGGACCAGCTGGGTCACCTCGGCCACCTTTCCCTCCCCGATGAAGGTACGGGCCTCCGGTGCATCCCGGTTTTGCAGGAGGGAACCCACACACGTTCCCCCGGCGGTCTCCACCAGGGCGGCCAGCTCCTCCAGGGAGGTCTCGCTGGCATTGTCCTCCCGGGACAGGCTGTGGGCATTGAGGCCCACCAGCACCGCCCGGTTTCTGGTTGCTTCTTTGGTATGTTCGGTCATGAAGGACCTCCTTTGTTCCTCGATAGAATCAGACCCGGCGCAGGACTTGGGTAATCTCCCCCAGGTACATCCGGTGGTAGTCCTGGGCCTGGTAGTGCTCCAGGGCCTCGGGGTCCATGTGGGCCGGGTCCAGGTCGTTCCAGTAGCGTTTTTTGCAGACCAGCACCAGGTCTGCCTCTTGCACATAGGGGGCGCCGTCCGCATCGGCCACATGGAAGCCGCAGGCGGCAAACTTATCCTCCTCCCGGCCGCTCACCGCGCCGCAGTGGGCCAGCTGCTTGCGCCACTGGGGGGAGAAGAAGGAGAGGGTAAACCGGTCGCTCTCCTCCAAAAACTGGAACGTATACCGCTGGGGGCGAACGTAAATCGTGGCCATGGGCTTGTTCCAAAGAACGCCCAGGCCGCCCCAGCTGGCGGTCATGGTGTTGCAGTGCGCCGGCGTGCCGGCGGTGACCAGCATCCACCGGTCCCCAATGAGGGAAAACACATTCTCTGGCAGGGTTTTGGGATCGATGTTCTGAAACATGGGCACTACCTCCTTATGGTTGCTGCAATGGCCTTGGCTCCTCTAGTCTATGCCAAATGGAGGCGCAAGACCCCTTCCCGCCCTGTTTTTCTGGCGGCGGAAACACGGAAAAACCCGTGCCGGGAGGGCACGGGTCCGAAGACAAAATCGTTTAGTTTTCCAAACCGAACTTCTTGTTGAAGCGGCTGACGCGTCCGCCAGTATCCACCATCTTCTGCTTGCCGGTGAAGAAGGGGTGACACTTGGAGCAAACTTCGACTCGGATGTCCTTTTTGGTGGATCTTGTCTCAATCACGTTGCCACAGGCACACCGGATTGTGGTCCGCTCGTAGGTGGGATGGATGCCTTCCTTCATACGTGTTCACCTCTTTCTGTTGTCAAAAAATAGGCGCTCTGCAAGCGCATGTTATATGTTACCACTTTCTTTGGAAAAAAGCAAGTCTTTTTTTCTCGGTTTTTTCATCTTTTTCCCGCTCACAGCAAGGAGATGCCCTGCCCCAGGGAGAGGAACCAGAGGATCCGCCGGGTCACCGGCTTGCCCGTCACCGCTGCCAGGGCATAGGCATAGGCCGCCATCTGCCCCTGGTAATGCTGGCTTCTGTCCTCCATAGTCTGTTGGGAGGAAACCCGGTCGGTCTTAAAGTCCACGATGGTAATGCCCGCCTCGGTCTCAAACCAACAGTCCACCACGCCCTGCAGGAGGACCTCCTCCCCCGCCGGCGTCTGGGGAAAGAACTTCTCTGCCGGGGCCAGAACGGAGAAGGGATACTCCCGGTGGAGGGTCTCCGCCGCCAGCACTTCCCGGCCTAAGTCGCTGGCAAAGAAGTGGGCCACCGCCTGGGGATCCACCGTCTGGGCCTGGGCAGGGGTGAGGAAGGCCTGCTGGGTCAGGCGGGCCAGCTCCTCTGCCACAGCCGCTGCCGAGCCGGTTCGGTCCAGGCGGATGCTCTGCATCACCGTGTGCACCGCCGTGCCCCGCTGGGCCGGGGTGAGGCCCAGGGTGTCCTGGGCAAACCGGGGCCGCTGGAAGGGACCCGGCCCCGCCGCAGGATCTCGCAGGAGAAAGACGCCAGGCTCTTCCGGGGCCTGGGCCGCCACCTGGGTGGCGGTGACTTTGGCCGGGGTGGCCGTGGCCACCGAATGGGGGTAGTGCCAGAGGAGCTGGCGGAGAAGTTCCGCCCGGGGCACGGCTTCCCCCGTCTCTTGTTCCGATGGGGCGGGCTGCCGGGCCGCCTCCTGGGACACGGCCCCGTGGTGGTAGAAGATCTTCCAGGCCGGGCCCCAGGCGTTTTGGGGCAGCGGAAGGTCCTCCCGCTGGATCACTTTCCGAAGGACAGCCCCCTCCGGCCGGGCCATGGCGGTGAGCAGGACCCACTGCCCCACCGTGGAGCACCCCGCCAGCACCCGGGGATCGGCGGGGCAAGATAGACTCTCTGCCAAGTTTTTCAGGTCCGTGGGGCCATAGGGGAGGCTGTGGGTGAGGATGAGTTTCTCCTTGGCCCGGGTCATGGCCACGTAGAGCAGGCGCATCTCCTCGGCCAGCATCTCCTTCTTCAGGGCCAGGGCCACCCCGGTCCGGGCCAGGGTGGGAAACTCCACCATGGTCTCCCGGTCCAGCCCCTTGGGGCCCAACCCCAGCTTGGGGTGGAAGAGGACGGGCTTCTGGATGTCGGAAAAGTTCAGCCGCCGGCCCAGGCCGCAGAGGAAGACCACCGGGTACTCCAACCCCTTGGACCGGTGGATGGACAGGATCTTTACCCCGGTCCCCTCCTTGGGGGCCGCCGGCGTGGTAACCGCCCCGCCGCTCTCCCGCACCCGGCTTAAATGGAGGAGGAACCCAAAGAGGCCCTTGTGCCCGGTCCCCTCAAACCGCCGGGCCAGCTGGGAAAAGGTGAGGAGATTTTCCCGCCGCTTCTCCCCCCCGGACATGGCGGAGAAGACGGTGAGCATGTCCGTGCGCCGGTAAAGGGCCCACAGCAGCTGGTGGCACGTCTGCTCCCCCGCGCCAAAGCGGAGGTCTGCCAGCTGGTCCAGAAAGGCCTGGCAGTCCCCCCACCCCTGCTCTCCGGCGGCCTGGAGGGCGGTGTAAAAGTCCCCTTCCGCCAGGGTGCGGATGGCCGCCAGCCGGTCCCCGGTCATCCCCACCAGGGGGGAGCGGAGGACCGCCAGCAGGGGGATGTCCTGGTGGGGGTTGTCGATGATCTGCAGCCAGGACAGGGCCACGGAGACCTCGGTGGTGGCAAAGAGGTCGCCCCCCTCCTCGGCGGACCAGGCCACCCCTGCCTCCTCCAGGGCCCGGGTGTAGTAGCTGCGCACCGGCCCGGGGGAGCGCAGGAGGATGGCCACATCCTCCGGCTGGAGGGGCCGGGTGCCCCCTTGGCCGTCGGAGACGGGGAACCCCTCCCGGAGAAGCCCGGCAATCTCCCGGGCCACAAACCGAGCCTCCAGTTGGGCACGGTTCTGCTTGTCCTGGGTGAGGGCGGGGTCCTGGGTGAAGTCCAGCACGTGGTACTCCGTCTCGTACCCCTCCTCTTCCGGGAAGGTCCCTCCGGGGTAGAGGGCCTCCTGATCGGTATAGTCCATCTCCCCCAACTGGCAGGACATGATGTTGCGGAACAGGTCGTTGGCCGCCTCCAGCACCTGGGGGCGGGAGCGGAAGTTTTTGGACAGGGTGATCCGCCGGCTCTCCCCCTCCCTGGCCTGGTCGTAGGGGGGGAAGGTCCGGTACTTCTCCAGAAAGATGGTGGGGTCCGCCAGGCGGAAGCGGTAGATGGACTGCTTCACATCCCCCACCAGGAAGAGGTTTCTCCCCCCCTGGGACAGGGCCTGGAAGATGGTGTTCTGGACCTCGTTGGTGTCCTGGTACTCGTCCACCATGATCTCCGTGTACTGCGCCCCCCACTGGCGGGCCAAGTCGGTGGGCTGGCCCACCTCGTCGGTGAGCAGACGGACGGCAAAGTGTTCCAGGTCGGAGAAGTCCAGCAGGTTCCGTTTCTTCTTCTCCTGGGCGTAGGCCTGGGAGAAATCCTCCACCAGGTCAATCAGGCCCATCATGGCGGGGTAGACCAGGGCCATGTCCTCCAAAAGGGCGGCACTGTCGCTGGCAAAGGGGTCCAGCATCCCCTCCACCGCCTTTTTGCAGCCCTCCCGGATGGCTTTGATCTGTTCCTGGGCGCCGATGGCCTCCACCCCCCGCGCGGCCTTCAGCCGGGGAAAGGGGATGTGCGCCTGGGCTGCCTGGTCCCACCCCTGGCTGGCCGCCTGGCAGAAGGCCTCCAAGCCCTGCTGGGTGGTTTGGAGACTCTCCCCATAGGCTTTTTCCAGGGCCGCGTCCTCCTGGGACAGGGCGCAGGCCTTGGCCATCTGCCCGGCCCAGTAGGCGGCGGTGTCCCGGGCCTCCTCCAGCAGGAGGGCCCCCCAGGGGGTCTGGCCCACGTCGGTGACCCCGGACAGGTCCAAGGCCTTCCGCTGGACCTCCAGCCAGGCCAAGGGGTCTTGGGCGCTCTGGATCTTGCCGTAGACGTCCAGGGCGATGTCCATGAGGCGGCTGTCGTCCCGGCCGGCAGAGAGGATGTCCAGCAGCCGGGCGAAGTTCCCCTCTGGGTCCACTTCCTCGTACCGGGCCTCCAGCACCTGGTTCAGGGTGCGGTCCATGAGGACCTGGGCCTCCTCCTCTTCACAAAGGGCAAAGTCGGCGGGCACATCCAGCAGATGCCCCCACTGGCGAAGCAGGACGGTGCAGAAGGCGTGGATGGTGGAGATCTGGGTCTGGTAGAGCTTTCCGCTCTGCCGGCGGAGGTGGCCGTTGTCCGGCTGGGCCGCCAGGGCCTGGGCCAGCTCCTGGCCGATGCGGCCCCGGAGCTCCTCGGCGGCCGCCCGGGTGAAGGTGATGATGAGGAACTCGTCCACATTCTTCCCCTCCGTGAGGATGCGGTCCAGCAGCCGCTCCACCAGCACCCGGGTTTTTCCCGAGCCGGCGGCGGCGGAGACCAGAAGGCCGCCCCCCCGGTTCTTCACCACCGCCTCTTGCTCAGGGGTTCTCTGTACGGGCATGGTCCTTCCCTCCTTCCCCTTCTTCCTGGGCCAGCCAATCCCAAAACTCCCGGTTGCGCACCGAGGGGACCCAGTGGCGGCGGTCAGTGTCCTCCTCGAAGTGGCAGGCGGGCGCGTATACACAGTACTGACAGGCGTTGCGGTTGGGCCCCCGCCAGAAGGGATCGGCATCGATGTTCCCCCTGGCGATCTCCTGACAGATCTGACCCAGGGTGTGGGCAATGTGCTGCTTCAACCGGCCCAGCTTCTGGGCGCTCACCAGGGCCTCCCCGGTGATCTTCCCCGTGCGGGCGCTCACCCGCAGGGGGAGGAAGCGCAGCTCCCCTGCCCCGTGCTCCATGGCCTGGACCACCTCCTCCTGGTCCAGGATGAGGCCCCGGCGCAGCAGCTCCTTGTCCAGCAGCCGGCGGCGGGCGGCCTCGTCCATGGTACGGCTGCCGGCGACCATGGCGTCCCGGGCGGGGAGGTAGAGCACCCCCGCCGGCACCGGCCGGCGGCCGAAGAGGGCCTC
>URCB01000056.1 GCA_900546255.1 uncultured Eubacteriales bacterium | reverse complement strand
GCCCCGAGGCACCGGAAAAGCCCCGACCACCCGAAGGGTACGTAGTACCCTACCGAGCCCCCGCCCGGGACCGGGCGGGAACCCACGTGGCAGGTCTGGACCTGCGCCGGTCCAGAAGGGACCACCCGCCGACGACAGAGGGCCCGTCCAAGATCTTGCTCACGCCCCCGAGGCCCAGCCGGTGCCCTCCACCGGCCCCTGGTAACCCAGGTTGCCGCAGCACCGCTTCATGCCCCCGATGTTGTGGACCTGGGTGTAGCCCATGGCCTTCAGCCGGTCGGTGGCCTTGGCGCTGGTCTCCCCGCCGTGGGCGCAGACGAAGAGGGGGACGTCGTGGTCCGGCAGGAGGTCCCCCACCCGGTCCAGCTGGGCGAAGGGGAGGTTCCGGCTGCCCGGAATGTGCCGCCGGGCGTAGAGCTGGGGGGCCCGGACATCCAGCAGCACCGCGCCGGGGGTGTCCTGAAAGTTCCGGACGCCCCGGTTGATATCCACACAGAAGAGATGGTTGAAGATTCCCATAGTAACTCCTTTCCCGTTGGGGCCTGGCCCCGGAACGGGGCCCTTTCGTTGTCTCTATGCTACCCCATTTCCCGGGGGAAAACTGTAACCCAGTCCCATTGCGCCGGATTGACAAACGCCTTGGGGTGGGATACAATAAACTCCCCACCACAGGCCCCCGTAGCTCAGGTGGATAGAGCGGCCGCCTCCTAAGCGGCAGGCCACTGGTTCGAATCCAGCCGGGGGTGCCAAAAGTCGCCGCAGGAAACCCATTCTCTAGGGTTCCTGCGGCGACTTTTTCTGTGGGGAAAGCATCGCAAGGCAGTCTTGATGGCGGCCCCGAACCTAGAGATGCGGCTCCGGGAAATTTGCGCAAAACCACCAGCAGCGCCCCCCTCAGGGCTGCCGCTGGTGGTTTCGTTTGGATTGCTGCCAGAGGAGCACCGGCAGGGCCACCGCCAGGGTGGCCAACGCCACCCACTGGGAGGTGGACAGGGGCCCCCAGAACCCCCGGGCCCCGTCCCCCCGGAGAAACTCCAGCAGGAAGCGGAAGGCCCCGTAGAGGGACAGGTAGACCGGCAGCAGCTGCCCCCCGGACCACCCCCGCCGGGCCAGCCAGTCCAGCAGCAGGAAGAGGAGGAGGCACCCGGCGGCCTCGTACAGCTGCACCGGCACCAGGGCCACCCCGTTGGGGGCCAGCAGGGCCTGGGAAAAGGTCACCCCCCACCACCCCGCCGGGGCGGGGATGCCGTAGCAGCACCCGGCCAAAAAGCACCCCACCCGGCCAAAGGCGTGGAAGAGGGGGACGGCGGGCACCAGGTCGGCCCCCAACGGGCCGAAGGGCAGCTTCCGCCGCCGGCAGAAGAGCCCCACCGCCCCCAAGGCCCCCAGCAGCCCCCCGTAAAACACAAACCCCCCGGTGAGGTACCGGGCGGAGAACCGGGCGGGGTCCTGCCCCAGCAGGGGGAGGTCAGCCGCCAGCTGGGGCAGCTGGGGCAGCAGGTAGAGGAGCTTGGCCCCCACCAGGGCTCCCAGCACCCCCCAGAGGAAGGCCTGCTCCGTCCGGCCGGGGTTCTCCCCCCGGCGCCGGAGCCGCCAGTGGAAGTACCCCCAGGCAGCCGCCGCCCCCGCCAGGGCCAGCAGGCTGTAGGTGGGAAAGGCTCTTCCAAACAGAACCAAATACGGCGCCATACCAAAACCCTCCTAATACGCAGCCGCGCCGCGGCAATCTTGCCGCGGCGCGAAGGTCAAGGTCGAACCATCCCGATGGATGGATTACAGATTGGACACACCCACCAGCCCCGCGCAGCTGACGCAGGCGGCGCAGGCCAAAAGGGCCAGGGCCCCGCCGATGAGGCCGATGAGGGAGAGGACGAACCCCGCCGTGCGGATGGCGTCGTCATACCCCAGCTCCTTGGCCTTGCTGGCCTGGATCAGGCCCACAATGCCCAGGATGATGGAGAGGATGGAGGAGTAGCCGAAAAACCAAAAAATCACCGCGATGATCCCCAGCACCAGGCTGGCGGTGGCGTTGTTTTTTCCGGGGGGATTGTTGTTCTCAGGCATAGGGATGCCTCCTTTCTGGGAGGATGACAGCAGGCCCGCCCCGGCGGCGCACCGGGACGGGGAAAGGATCTGTTTCCATTGTAAAAAAGATTCCGGGAAATGTCAATGAACAAGCGGCCGGTCCTGCCGAAAAATGTCGCTTCGGCAGGACCGGCCTCGGAAGGGGTCGGGTTATTGGGGCAGGCGGGTGGTCACGGCCAGCCGGGCCAGGGAGGCGCCTTTGGCCCGGCGGCGGCAGTAGTTGGCGGTGCAGGCCTTGAAGGCGGCAAACTGGCGGCGGGCGGCGGCCTCGTCCCCGTAGACCTTCCAGCAGCCCACGCACTTGCACCCCTTGCCCCGGTGGCGGACGAAGCCCGCCACGTCCTCCGGGGGATAGCCCAGGAAGAGGCCGATCTCATGGGGAAAGTCCCCGCCGGCCCCCAGGCGGCGGCGGAGTTCCGCCAGGCAGGCCCCCTGGCCCAGGTCCCGGTAGCCCGCCTGGCGGAGCAGGCGGCGGACCTCCTCCTGGGCCAGGTCCCGGGACAGGGCGGCCGGGCGGAAGAGGTACAGCAGGGCCCGCCCCTTCTCCCGGCGCAGGGGGACCAGCCGCAGGCCCCGGGGCACCAGCACCCGGTTCATGGCCCGCAGCTCCTCCGCCAGAGCCTGGGGGGAGGAGAAGAAGCAGGGGAAGAGGTTCCCCGTTTTCATCCCCGCCAGGGTGGGGGCGCCGTGGCGAATCACAGTATCCTCAGACATGGCTCAAGCTCTGGCCCCGGCGTGCTCGGCCAGGATGCTGCCCAGGGCGGACATGGAGCTGGACCGGGAACGGACGATCACCGTGTCCTGCCCCCGGGTTTCGTTCAGCGCGTTCTGGACCATTTTGTGGGAGATGGTGTCGGTGAACATCACCAGCAGGTCGGGGCTGCCCAACCGGTTTTTCAGGGTGCCTCCCATCTTGGAGATCACCTTGGCGGTGCACTGATAGGACCGGCAGAGGTCCTTGTACTTGCGGACCATACACTCGTTTCCGCCGAGAATGACAACACTCATAAGGTCTCCTTTCTTTGGTTAGTTTTTGCTAACTGTAGAGGGGATCGGACGCGTCCCCTTGGGGGGACGCGAAAGGAACGGAAAAATGGGACGGACTTCCTGCAACAGAGAGGAGGTTTCCCAGGTGGTTAGCCTAAGCTAACTGCTGAGAATATATCAGATTTCTGCCCCCGTGTCAAGGGAAACCTTTCGCAAATCCAGAAAAATTTGGAAAAATAGGGGGTTGGTCACAAAAAATTAAGAGAATTTTAATTGACTTTCCAGGGATCCGTTGTACAATAGGGTAGATCCATTTGCAGGCCGCGCTGCAAACGGTTGGGACCTCATTTTGCCCGAGGATGCCCTTCCTTATACCGGCAAATTTGTCGGGAACCACGATGGAAATTTTCGGGCGAATGGGCTACAGTAAGAAGGATATCAAGAAGCAGATCGCCGGACGGAAGGGGAGATGAAGGCCCCCTTCCAGTCTGCGGCCGGTTCCGCCCCGGCGGAACAGACTGACAGAAAGAAAAAGGTGTAAGAAGGTTAAAAAATGAATATCATCTTGACGATCAATGTGATTGTAGCAGTGGTCTTTGCCTGCTGCTATGCCTACCAGCTGTTTTTCTTAGCGGTCCCCTTTACCAGGAAGCAGGAGGCTCATAAACCAGAGGTCCTCCACCGCTTCGCCATCCTCATCTGCGCCCGGAACGAGTCGGCGGTGATTGCGGACCTGCTCCAAAGCATCCAGCACCAGAGTTACGACCAAAGCCTCATCACCACCTTTGTGATGGCCGACAACTGTACCGACAATACCGCAGAGATCGCCCGCCAGAACGGCGCCGTGGTGTACACCCGGTTCAACAAGGAGAAGGTGGGCAAAGGGTACGCCCTGGAACAGCTGCTGAAAAACATCGAAGAGGATTACCCCCAGACGTTTGACGGATTTTTCGTCTTTGACGCGGACAACGTGCTGGACTGCCACTTCGTGGAGGCCATGAACCGTACCTTCACCGACGGGTACGAGGTGGTCACCAGCTACCGCAACTCCAAAAACTACGGGGAAAACTGGATCTCCGCCGGCTATGCCCTCTGGTTTATCCGGGAGTCCCGTTACCTCAACAACTCCCGGATGCTCATGGGCACCAGCTGTGCCATCTCCGGCACCGGGTTCCTCTTCAGCCGCAAGGTCATCGAAAGCACCAACGGCTGGGTGTTCCACCTGCTCACCGAGGACATCGAGTTCTCCGTCTACCACATCCTCCAGGGTCGGACCATCGGCTTCTGCGCCGACGCAGTGCTCTATGACGAGCAGCCGGCCACCTTCCGCCAGTCCTGGCGGCAGCGGCTGCGGTGGGCCAGAGGGTTCCTCCAAGTGTTCCGCAAGTACGGCTTCGGCCTGGTCAAAGGCATGGGCAAGGGCAGCTTCTCCTGCTATGACATGAGCATGACCGTGATGCCCGCCTTCCTGCTCACCGTGGCGCTGATTGTCAGCTACCTGGTGGTGGGCCTGTCCGCCCTGGGCGGCGGCGTAGGGTCCGAGATCACCTTCTTCCAAGGCTTGTACTACATCCTGCAAATGCTGGCGGGCCTATACGGGGTGCTCTTCGTGGTGGGCCTCTTCACCACCATCACCGAGTGGGAGAACATCCACACCACCCCCGCCAAGAAGGTGCTCTATACCATCACCTTCCCCATCTTCATGCTGACCTACATCCCCATCTCCCTGGTGGCCCTGTTCAGCCGGAAGGTGCAGTGGAAGCCCATCCAGCACCATCGGGCAGACCGGCGGGTGTTGGAAGCCGCAGCGGCCGGCACCAAACGGATTCAAAACCAATGATACACACCCTGCTCCCCCGCCGCTGGGCGGGGGAGTTTTTTTGGAACCTGGGAGGAAAGGAGGTGCGCCGCCATGGACCTCACCGGCAAGCACTACACCTGGTTTCAGAACCGGGAATGTGAATACTTCCCCTGCCACAAAGGGGTGCGGGAGGAGGAGTTTAACTGCCTCTTCTGCTACTGCCCCCTTTACCGGCACCCCAACTGCCGGGGCAGCTTCGTGCTGCGGGACGGGATCAAGGACTGCTCCTACTGCCTGCTGCCCCACAACGGGCTGGAGAGTTACGCCTACATCCAAGCCAAATTGATGGAGTCCCCTGGTGCCTGGGAAGCGGGGGAGACCCCCTGAGCCAGGCCGAGACTCTGCTTTACGCCCCCATAGAACGGGACAAAACGGCTCCCCGGCAGCGCCCAGCGCCGCCGGGGAACCGTTCCGCATACCCCCTACCCGGAAAGGGGCGCCAGCCCGCCTGGAACCCCAGGGGGAGCCCAACCGGCGGCCTGCCGCGGCCGGGCCCTGCCCCCCAGCGGCGGGGGAGCCTGCGCCAAAGAACCCGCCCACCGTGTCCCCAGGCATGGGAAAAGCCCGGAGGAGCGAGCATTCCTCCGGGCTTGTGTGTTGCGTGAGCCGGTTTCAATGGTTGGGGTTTGACAAAATAGCAAAGAAAAGGGCTTCCTGTTCCCTTAAGCGAACAGAGCGGGGAACAGCAGGAAAGCGGAGATGATGCCGATGGCGATGTTGCACACGCCGGCCAGCTTGGTCAGGGCGGGCTTGCCGGTGTACCAGCCGGGGATCAGGGTGAGCAGCAACACATCGATGACCACCAGGTCGATGCCCAGGGGCCAGATCAGGCCGTCCTGGAAGGCGCGGACGGTGAAACCGATCACCAGGATCAGGCCGCACAGGAAGAAGTGGGCCATGACCTTCTTGTCGCCGCCCTTCAGGAAGAAGAAGCCGACCAGGATCCAGAACAGGCCGAAGAAGCCGAACACGGTGCCCAGGTAGATGCTGTGGTCACCGCCCACGGAGAAGAGGTACATCCACAGAGAGGTGAACAGCTGGGTGAAGCCGCCGAAGAAGATGGCGACGTAGCCCAGGGTCCGAGTGAGTTTCTCGTGGTCAGCGCCTTTCACGCCGACACCGAGCTGTTCCAGACCGAAACAGATGACAGTGGCGAAGAGACCAAACAGGCCGATGGCTTCGGGATTGACTGCTGCGAGCATAGGGTAAATCCTCCTTTGATGAAATGGGTTATGAAACCGATCAACTGCCACTAAAGTACAGGAAAAAACGGGAAAGGTCAACCTATTGTCAATATACAAAAGGAAAGAAAACATTACTTCACGAACGCGCCGGAAAACTTGCAAAATAAGATAGGAAAGGTCGAAAAACCGGGAGCATTCCAAGAAATGACAGAGAAATTGCGGAGATTTTTGGAGGGAATCGGTTTGGATGACGCGGCAGGCCGTGGGATTTTTTGAAAAAAATGAAAGACAAAATAAAAAAACTTGCTGGAATCCCTGAAAAAGGGAACCCAGCAAGGGAAATTCTGCATAAAGGAGGCGGCGCGCTGGCAAATTGTTTTTTGAAGGAAATGCAAGGAAAAATGGCGCAAGGATGCAAGGTTTTGCTTCGTCAAAATCACTAATTTGCGAGGAAAAGTCCCTAGGGAATTGTGCTACCTCCCGAGGAATCCGGCAGGCAGGCCAGGGGGTCCAGCAGTTCCCCCTGCCAGAGGACTTCAAAGTGGCAATGGGGGCCGGTGGACCGGCCGGTGGAGCCCACCAGGGCGATGGTCTCCCCCTGGTCCACCGTGTCCCCTTCCTGGACCAGCAGCTGGGAGCAGTGGGCGTAGTAGGTCACAAACCCGTTGCCGTGGTCCAGCTTCACCAGGTTGCCATAGGTCCCCCGGAGGCCGGACCAGATCACCGTGCCCTGGGCGGCGGCGGTGATGGGGGTCCCGGTGGGGGCGGCGATGTCGATGCCCCGGTGCAGGCTGGTGGACCCGAAGAGGTCCCGGGCCCCGAAGGGGGAGGAGATCCGCCCCTCCAAGGGCCAGAGGAACCGGCCCTGGGCTCCCTCCGCCCCCTGGGCGGTGCCCACGGCCACCTGGGTGGGGGTGGGCTGGGTGAGGCGGTTGACCGACATGGTCTCCCGGGCCTCCTCCACCCCCTGGGTGCAGGTGACCCGGTCGGTGCGCTCCTCCAAGCCGGGGGTGCCCTCCTGGAGGACCTGCTGCTCCCCCAGCAGGAGGGCGGCGTCCGGGACCTCCTCCACCGGCGGGTCCACCGGCTGGGTGTAGGTGACCTCCTCCACCGTGCGGACGGTGAGCAGGGGCCCCTCCTCCGGGGGGGCCTCCCAGGTCCCGGGGAGCTGGGAGGCTAGGGCGGCGCTGGCCGCCCCCACCTGGTCCCAGGACTGGGCCAGCCGGGCCTGGAGGGCCCCGCCGTCCAGCAGGCCGGTGTCGGCGGGGAGGTAGACTTCCTCCACCCCCAGGGTGTTGGCGAAGGTGGCCTCCACGGTGAAGGGGGTGGTGTACCGGTCCTTCTGGGCCTGGAGGGCCTGGTCGATGGCCGCCTGGCTGGCGCAGGCCCCCACCGGCACCCCGTCCACGGTGAGGACGTAGGCCGCCTGCACCTGGTCCACCGTCTCCATCAGGCTGGCGGTGAGCTGGGAGGAGGTCTGGATCTCCCGCTTCGGGGCGATGGTCAGGGCCACCGTGGCCTCCTGGGCATAGGCGTAGTCCTGCCGGAGAATGTGGGAGACCTGGTCCTCCACCTGGGCCACGGCGGCCTGGTAGGTGTCCTCCCGCTGGATATAGGCCAGAGGCCGGGTGCCGTCGGTGGACACCGCGTAGCACAGGGTGCAGGTGGACACCACCACCGCCCCGGCCACCGAGAGCCCCGTCAGCCCCAGCAGCACCCCGGCCAGCACCCCTCGTCGCCGCCGCCGGGGGATCTGCCAGGAGACGGTGGGGGAAGGGTCCGCCCCCCTCCGGGGGCCGTGGCCGGAGGCGGGCGGGGAAGCGGGTCGTTGCAAAGAATCACTCCTCTCTAAGATTGGAAGAAACCTACAAAACAGTAACAAACTGGTTACAAAGATAGGATACGAGGCCAAGCCCCCCGCCGTCAAGGGGTGCAAAGACAGAGGTTTTGCCGTCTGGCCGCCCTTTGGCGGGGAGGGTGTCGAAGGGGTCCCGCCGCCCCGCCCTTTGGCCGGGGCAGGGGAGAAAATTTCTTCCCCCCAGACCCTTTACAGAGGGTATTTTCCAGCGTATACTAAACGCAAATCGAAACCACCCCCGGCCGGGAGCCCCCTCCCCGCCGGGGTAAGAAAGAGAGGAATCCCATGTACGCCCAATTTGCACGGACCCTGTCCCGGCTGCGCCATGAGAAGGGGGTCAGCCAACGGCAGGCGGCCCAGGAACTGGGGGTGTCCCAAGCGCTGCTGTCCCACTATGAAAACGGGATTCGGGAGCCTGGCCTGGCCTTTGTGGTCCGAGCTTGCGATTACTACCAAGTCTCAGCAGACTACCTGCTGGGGCGGCAGAGCATCTCGGGGGAGGGGCAAACCACCCCCCTTCCCGCCCCGGAGGAGGCGGCCGCCGACCTGCTGGCCGAGCTCTGCCAGGAGCTGTGCCGCCGCAGCCCCGCCAGCCGGGCCATCCTCAGCCGCTGGGCCGGGGAACTGGCCCAGGGAGCCGGAGAGAAACCCGCCGCCCCACCCAGAAAATCCAAGGCTGTGAAAGTCTAAGGAGGACACAGAGAAGAATGATAGACCAGAGCAAGATCCGTAACTTTTCGATCATCGCCCACATCGACCACGGAAAATCCCTCCCCAGCCAGGGCTGACGCCCTGCCCGGGGCCCCCCTATTTTGATTTTAGCTCCGCCGAAGTGAATTCGGCTCCGCCAAGGGTTTGCGTTGCAAACCGCTTGTACGGCGCACCCGCGCCGGTGCGGATTTTCCCAAAGGAGGACACAGAGAAGAATGATAGACCAGAGCAAGATTCGAAACTTTTCCATCATCGCCCACATCGACCACGGAAAATCCACGTTGGCTGACCGGCTGTTGGAGCTGTGCCACGCGGTGCCGGAACGGGAGATGGAGAACCAGCTCCTGGACAACATGGACCTGGAGCGGGAGCGGGGCATCACCATCAAGGCCCGGGCGGTGACCATCCACTATGATGCCCTGGACGGCCAGACCTATACCCTCAACCTCATCGATACCCCGGGCCACGTGGACTTCAACTACGAGGTCTCCCGCTCCCTGGCCGCCTGCGAGGGGGCCATCCTGGTGGTGGACGCCTCCCAGGGGGTGGAGGCCCAGACCCTGGCCAACACCTACCTGGCCCTGGACCACGACCTGGAGATCCGCCCGGTGATCAACAAGATCGACCTCCCCGCCGCCAACCCCCAGCGGGTGAAGGAGGAGGTCGAGAACGTCATCGGCCTGGATGCCGCCGAGGCCCCGGAGATCTCCGCCAAGATGGGCACCAACATCCAGGCGGTGCTGGAGGACATCGTCCACCACGTCCCCGCCCCCCAGGGGGACCCCAAGGCCCCCTTCAAGGCCCTGATCTTTGACAGCCAGTACGACGCCTACCGGGGGGTGGTGGTTTACTTCCGGGTGATGGAGGGCACCCTCACCCTGGACCAGCGGGTGAGGATGATGGCCTCCGGCGCGGAGTACGGCCTGGTGGAGATCGGCCACCTCCTGCCCACCAAGCTGGAGCCCTGTAAGAGCCTGTCCGCCGGGGAGGTGGGCTACCTCACCGCCTCCATCAAAAACGTGAAGGACACCCAGGTGGGCGACACCATCACCACCGTGGACAACCCCGCCGCCGAGCCTCTCCCCGGCTACCGCCCCGCCCGGAGCATGGTCTACTGCGGCATCTACACCGAGGACGGCTCCAAGTACCCCGACTTGCGGGACGCGTTGGAGAAGCTCCAGCTCAACGACGCCTCCCTCACCTTCGAGCCGGAGACCTCCGCCGCCCTGGGCTTCGGCTTCCGCTGCGGCTTTCTGGGAATGCTCCACATGGAGATCATCCAGGAGCGGCTGGAGCGGGAGTTTGACTTAGACCTCATCACCACCCTGCCCAACGTCATCTACGAGGTCACCAAGACCGACGGCACCGAGGTCCGGGTGGACAACCCCCACAACTACCCCGACCCCTCGGTGATCGCCGAGCAGCGGGAGCCTTTCGTGAAGGTGTCCATCATCTCCCCCCCGGACTATGTGGGCAACATCATGCCCATGTGCCAGGAGCGCCGGGGCGAGTTCAAGGACATGCAGTACCTGGACACCAACCTGGTGGAGATCCACTACCACATGCCCTTAAACGAGATCATCTATGACTTCTTCGACGCCCTGAAGGCCCGCACCAAGGGCTATGCCTCCCTGGACTATGAATTTTTGGACTACCGTCCCTCGGACCTGGTCAAAGTGGACCTGCTGCTCAACGGGGAGCAGGTGGACGCCCTGTCCTTCATCGTCCACCGGGAGAAGGCCTACGGCCGGGCCCGGAAGATCTGCGAAAAGCTCAAGGAGAACATCCCCCGCCAGCTCTTCGAGGTCCCCGTCCAGGCGGCCATCGGCGGCAAGATCATCGCCCGGGAGACCGTCAAGGCCATGCGCAAGGACGTGCTGGCCAAGTGTTACGGCGGCGACATCAGCCGGAAGAAGAAACTGCTGGAGAAGCAGAAAGAGGGCAAGAAAAAGATGCGGACCCTCGGAACCGTGCAACTGCCCACCGAGGCCTTCATGGCCGTGCTGAAGCTGGATGAGTGAGGCTTCCCAAATACAACAATACGCCCCCGGACCAACGGTCCGGGGGCGTGCTGCGTTTTTTAGGGGGCTTTGCAGGCGGCGGTCATTCCTCCGGGGGCGTTGCGGCATCCATCCGCTCCTGCTCCATGCTGGTCCGGAGGACGCCCAGGTCGTATTCCGTGAGCAGGATGTCGTGGAGCATCCCTGTCACCGCGTCGTGGCCGACGGCGGCCTTGAGGGTGTGCAGGGCCGCCCGGTACCCCAGGTGGAAGGCCTCCTTCCCACCCCCAAAGCCTTCCCCCTCGGGGGGAAGGTGGGCCGGCCCACCGGGCTGGTTCTGGTGGAGAGTGCCCTCTGAGGCGCTCGGCCGGGGTTGCCGTCGGCAGGTGGTCCGGTTGGGACCGGCGCAGGTTAGCCCCTGCGAGGTGGGTTCCCGCCCGGTCCCGGGCGGGGGATCCAGGCTTTCTCTAGA
>URCB01000055.1 GCA_900546255.1 uncultured Eubacteriales bacterium | reverse complement strand
TGCGTCCGGGCTTTCTCTAGAGAAAGCCTGGATCCCCCGCCCGGGACCGGGCGGGGAACCACGTTGCAGGTCTGGACCTGCGCAGGTCCAGAAGGAACCACCTGCCGACTACCACCGGCAGCCCCAAGGGGCTGGTCCCATCTCACCCACTGACGCGGGAGACCTGGTAAACCCCCCGCACCTGGTTGAGCTTGTTCATAATGGTGGTCACCTCGCTCTGGGCGCGGACCTCCACCACCAGGTTCATCTTGGCGTACCCGTCCGGCAGGACGTTGACATTCATCCCCAGGATGTTGATCTTGGAGGAGGCCATCACCGTGGTGATGTCCATGGCCAGGCCGGGGCGGTCCTTGGCGATGAGGTCCAGGGAGGTCTTGTAGGTGTTCAGGCTGTCGGGGTCCCAGCTGACCTTGATCCACCGGTCCTTCTCCTGGGGATGCTGCATCCCCGTCACGGCGTTGGGACAGTCCGCCCGGTGGACGGACACCCCGTACCCCCGGGTGATGAAGCCCACAATGGGGTCCCCAGGCACGGGGGTGCAGCACTTGGCAAACTTCACCATGCACTCCGTCATCCCGGAGACGATGACCCCGGAGACCGAGTGCTTCTTGTTCCCCGCCTTGGCCACGCCGGAGTCCAGGGCGGTAGAGGCCTCCCGCTCTGCCGCGGCCTGTTCGGCGGCGGCCCGCTGGGCGGCCAGCTTCTCCGCCTGCTGCCGGTCCTGGTGGACCAGCTCGTCCCGGGCGCGGTTGGCGCACTTCTGGGCGGAGGCCCCGCCGTAGCCGATGGCGGCGTACATCTCCTCCAGGGAGTTGAAGCGGACCTTCTCCAGGATGTGGGGGAGCATCTCCTCGGTGGTGAGCATCCCGATGGTGAGACCTAGGTGCTTCAGTTCGCTCTCGAACATGGTCCGGCCGTGGGCCACGTTCTCCTCCCGCTTCTCCCGCTTGAACCATTGGCGGATCTTGGACCGGGCCTGGTTGCTCTTGGCCAGCTTCATCCAGTCCCGGCTGGGGCCTTTGGCGTTCTTGGAGGTGATGATTTCCACAATCTCCCCGGACTTAAGCTGGTAGTCAAAGCCCACGATGCGGCCGTTGACCTTGGCCCCGGTCATGGAGTTGCCCACGGCGGAGTGGATGGCGTAGGCAAAGTCGATGGGGGTGGCCCCGGCGGGGAGGTTGATGACCTCCGCGTTGGGGGTAAAAACAAAAACCTCGTCGGCGAAGAGGTCCACCTTCAAGCTGCGGATGAACTCCCCGGACTCGGTGTCCTGCTGGTTCTCCAGCAGGCGGCGGATCCAGGCGAAGGTGTCCTCGGTGCCCAGTTTCTTGTTCTTCAGGCCCTGCTTGTACTTCCAGTGGGCCGCCACGCCGTACTCGGCCATGTGGTGCATCTCCCAGGTGCGGATCTGCACCTCGAAGGGGATGCCCTCCTTACCGATGACGGTGGTGTGGAGGGACTGGTACATGTTGGGCTTGGGGGTTCCGATGTAATCCTTAAACCGGCCCAGGACCATTTTATACATGTCGTGGATGCACCCCAGGACGCTGTAGCAGGTGGGGATGTCGTCCACGATGACCCGGAAGGCGTAGAGGTCAAAGATCTCGCTGAGTTCCTTGTTCTGGGCGTACATCTTCCGGTAGATGGAGTAGACGTGCTTCACCCGGCCATAGACGGTGCCCTTGATGCCCTCCTGTTCCAGGCGGGCGGTGATCTCCTCCTGGATGTTTTCCATGAAGGTGGCGTGGGCAGCGGCCTGGCGGGCCAGCTCGTCGGAGATGTCCCGATAGGCCACGGGGTCCAGGTACATGAGGGACTTGTCCTCCATCTCCCACTTCATCCGCTGCATGCCCAGGCGGTGGGCGATGGGGGCGTAGATCTCCAAGGTCTCCAGGGCCTTTTCCCGCTGCTTGCGTTCGCTCTGGTACTCCAGGGTGCGGATGTTGTGCACCCGGTCGCAGATCTTAATGAGGATCACCCGCACATCCTTGGCCATGGCCATAAGCATCTTGCGCAGGTTCTCCATCTGCTTCTCCTCGGTGGAGGCGAAGTTCATTTTGGTGAGCTTGGTGACCCCCTCCACCAGGTCGGCCACGGTGGGGCTGAAGCGTTTGGCCACCTCCTCATGGGTGGCCTCGGTGTCCTCGATGGTGTCGTGAAGGAGGGCCGCCATGATGGAGTCGCTGTCCAGCCCCAGTTCGGCCACCAGGTGGGCCACCTCCAGGGGGTGGGTAATGTAGGGGGAGCCGTCTTTCCGCAGCTGCCCCTGATGGCTGTCCCGGGCGAATTCAAAGGCCGTCCGGATCCGTGCCCGCTCCTCGGGGGAGCAGTACTTTTGGATCTTCTCGTCCAGTTCTTGGTACCGGGCCTCCAGTTTGACGAAGGGGTCCGGCGTTTCCTCCGGCGTCTCCTGGACCTCCGCCGGCGTGAATGAGCGGTTCTGTTCTAACTTATCTAACTTGTCCTCCATACGCAGCTCCCTTTCTTTTCCGCGTCTCTCTCCGGTTTTCCCCGCTCCCGGGCCCTCTCTCCTGGCCCGTGGTCAGGAACGGGGACTGCTTCTTCCTCCCTCGCCCCAGGCAATGGTCTGCAGGCGCTGGATGATGGGGGACTGGTAAAAGGCCAGCTTTCCCCCCTCCCGCCGCTTCCGCAGGCGGATGTGCAGGGTGCCCCCCTCCCCTTTCTGGATGGTCACCAGGCCGAAACTCTCCAGCACTTCCAGGCAGACCATGGTGCGCAGGGTGGACTCCCACAGGTCGTTTTCCTTGGCGATCTTCCGGGCCAGGCTCACGGGGATCTCCGTCACGTCCCCGCTGTGGCTGGCCAGGTACCGCCACACGGCGGCAAACTCCTCCCGCTGGGGGATCATCTGCCGGGCTTCGTAGGGGGAGATGGCCTCCCCCCGGGCGAACTTCCGGTACAGGGCCTGCTCGCTCACCTGCTGGGCGGTGTAGGAGGGGCGCAGGTCCACCAGGTGGAGCTGCACCGTCCGGGACCCCCGGTAGTCGTTGATCTGGGGGTAGAAGGCCACGTCGGCCCGGTCCCCCACGTTCAGCCCGGACTTGGCCCGGGTCATGGAGAAGAAGATCATGTCCACCGTGCGCCCATCCCGGCTGGCCCGCATCTTCAGGTGGCGGCCGCCGCCCACGTCGGACATGCAGGTCACCGTCACCCCGGACAGGGAAAAGACGGGCTTAGGGTTGCCGGCGCCGTAGGGCTCCAGCATGGACAGGCCCTCCACCTCCTCCACGGTGAGGAGGGCGGTGTTGGGGATCTCCCCGTCGATCTGGAGGGTGGAGACCAGCTCCTCCCCACCCATGTCGGTGCGGACGATCTCCCGCATCCGGGTGCGGAAGGCGGGGATGTTCTCCTCCCGAATGGTGAACCCTGCCGCCAGGGCGTGGCCGCCGTAGTCCTCCAACAGGTCGGCGCACTGCTCCAGGGCAGAGAAGAGGTTAAAGTTCTTGCAGGACCGGCAGGAGCCCTTGCCCCGGCCGTCCTCCTGCAGGCAGATCATAAACACCGGGCAGGCGTACTGCTCGGCCAGGCGGGAGGCCACAATGCCCACCACCCCCTGGTGCCAGGCCTTGTCCGCCAGCACCAGGCAGTCGTACTGCTTCCGCCCGGCCAGCATGGCCAGGCACTGGTTAAAGACCTCCAGCTCCACGGCCTGGCGCTGGCGGTTGAGCTCGCACAGGGCGTGGGCCATGGTCTCGGCCTGGTGGGTGTTCTCGGTGAGGATGAGCTCCACGGCCATGGCCGCCTGGCCCATGCGGCCGGCGGCGTTGATCCGAGGGGAGAGGCAGTACCCCACGGTGGTGGAGTTGATGGCCCGGTTCAGGGTGCCCGCCTCCACCATCAGGGCGTACAGCCCCCGGCGGCGGGTCTTTTTCAGGTGGTTGAGCCCCACCCGGACGATGGTACGGTTCTCCCCCAAAAGCTTCATCACGTCGGCCACCGTGCCCACGGCGGCCAGGTCGGCGTACTCCTGGAAGAGGGCGTGGTAGCGCTTCTCGCCTCCCAGGGCCATCACCAGTTTCAGGGCCACGCCCACCCCGGCCAGGTCTTTGAAGGGGTAGGGGCAGTCTTTCCGGTGGGGGTCCACCACCGCCACGGCGGCGGGGAGTTCCTCCTTGCACTCGTGATGGTCGGTGATCACCAGGTCGATGCCCAGTTCCTTGGCGTACTCCACCTCTTCCACGGCGGTGATGCCGCAGTCCACGGTGACGATGAGGCGAACCCCTTCCTGGGCCAGGCGGTCCACCGCCTCCCGGTTCACCCCATAGCCTTCGGACAGGCGGTTGGGGATATAGTAGCACACGTCCCCTCCCTGGTCCCGCAGGTAGTGGGTGAGCAGGCAGGTGGAGGTGATGCCGTCCACGTCATAGTCCCCATAGACTGCCATCTTTTCTCCGTTGCGCAGGGCCCGGCCAATGCGCGCCACGGCCAGGTCCATATCCTTGAGTAAGAAGGGATCTTGCAATTGGTCCTCTCCGCTGGAAAGGAGGGCCTTGACCTGGTTCAGGTCGGTCATACCCCGGGCACAAAGGGTGGCAGCAACCAGAAAGGGAACGCCTTGCCGTTCCATGGTCTGGCAGGTCTCCTGTGACCGCTGTGCGATATTCCACTGCTGATATTTCATGGTTGGGTCCTCTGTTTTCCGGTAAATTTCTATCCTTCCAACTGTCCTCTCAAAAGAGGATGAAAGAAAAATGCTACTATCATTACATCATAAAGGATACCATAAAACCTCCCTTATCTCAAGAGAGATGGGAGGTTTTTTCCCTTTTTTTCAAGAAAAGCCCACCAAAAGAGCAGGCATTTGTGCGGTTATCGCACCCTGACAGGGGCAAGGGCCCCGCCCACCGGACCCCAGGCAGAGGGAGGCCTTGGACCCCCCCCATTCCCAGGCAAAAGGGAGAGAGCCCCCGCTCTCTCCCCCTTTCGTCTCCTTCGATGTCAGCGCGGCTGACTTTGGGCGTGGGTCGCCTCCTTAAGGGTATCCATCCCCCTTTCCGTCCCATCGCCTGCCCCGGAAAAGCAGCAGGTCCGGGCAGCAGCCCGCAAAAAACCCGAAGGCCCTAACCCGCCTTTCCGTCCAACCCCCCTCGCCCGGCAGGGCACGCCTCGCAGAGTTCCGCCGGCCGCAGCCGGCGGAAAAAAATCCAATCATATTTTCCCCGGGCATGTACCGGGGAAAATATTCCTCTCACCCCGAGAGTGCCGGCTTCGCCGGCGCGGTTCGGGGTGCATCCCCCAATTTTGGGAGGGGCCTCCCACCAAGCAGAATACTTGACACCCCCGTACTCTGCCGCCTCGAACGAAGCGCAAACCCCGCTCGCCCCTCCCAAAATTCAATACGCAAAATGGTTCCGGTCATAGGAGGAGAGATTTTGGAATTCCTCCACCCGCGCCTGGGCTTCTTCCGAAGGGGTGGCGGTGAGCACCCCGTTCTCCTCCACCCAGCCGGTGGTGTGGAGGACGGGGAGGGTGTGGGCGGTCTCCCGCTGGGCCTGCATGTAGGCAGAGCCCTCCCAGCCGATGAGCGCAAAGACTTCATTCATCAGGAAGCAGGGGGACAGGTCCGGCCCCTGGCCCTGGAAGTCCTCCCCCAGCAGGTCCTTGGCGGCCTGGTTGCCCCAGATGAGGTACCAGGTGGAGTAGTAGTTGCGAAACCCCTCCTCGGTGGTGGTGTCCAAGCTGATGCCCAGCTCGGCGTACATGGACCCGTTGTTGCCCATCCAGGGCTTGTGGTCCCCGTAGAGGAGGAGGACCACCGGCTCGTCCAGGGTGTCCAGGTACTCGGTAAAATCCAACAGGTGCTCCGAGGTGTTCTGGATCACGTAGAAGTAGTTGTTCAAGGCGTTGCTGGTGGCCGGGGCATAGTCCCCGGTGCAGTAGCTGCTGCCCCAATACGTATACTCCGTATTATAGGGTCCGTGGCCCTGGTAGGTGACGTTGAAAGAGAAGAGAGGGGCCTCGTTGGTGGAAAAGTACTCCGTGAGCCGCGCCTCCAGATCGGGAAAGAACACATCGTCGTAGGCCACGTCCTCCCCCTCGGCGATGAACTGCTCGTAGTAGTTGTCGGTGAAGAGGTAGTCATCCAGGCCCAGGTTGGGGTTCACCGTCAGGCGGTTGTAGAACCAGTCCCGGCAGGGGTGGGAGCCGTTGGCGGTGTACCCCTGGCTCTTGAGGTACCAGGCCACGGAGTTGGTGTCGTAGGCGAAGTCCCCGTGGCGGTTGCCCCCGGTGAGGACGGCCCACTCGGTCTCCGCAGTGCCCCCGGCGAAGATGTCGGTGATGAGGGTGCCGGTGTAGCTCTCCGCCTGGAGGGCGTGGAACCCCCGGTAGACGTCGGGGGAGAGGCCGTCGATGTCGTACAGGGAGAGGTCGGCAAAGGCCTCCAGCTGGATGGAGATGAGGTTCACCTTCTTCTCCTCGGGGATCACCCCGTCCTCGTACTGGCTGAGGATGGCCTGGGCCGCAGCGGCGTCATAGGAGGCATAGGCCTCCAGATAGTCCCCCACGCTGTGGAGGAAGGGGTAGACCACCCCGGTGGCGGCGTAGGCCTCCACCTCCTTCTGGGCGTGGTCCCCGGCCAGGGCATTGTAGCGGTCATCGTCCAGGTAGACGTAGAAAAAGCTCACCGCGCCCACCGCCACCACCGCCGCCAGGGCGATGAGCCGGGGCACCACCTTGGGCCGGCCCTTCCCCAGGAAGAACAGCAGCACCGTACAGGCCACGATGACCACGATCCACCCGATCATCAGGGGGGTGAGGGCCACGTGGTACTGGTCGGACATGCCCAGGCCCTCCCGGATGTGGTACAGGTCCTCCCACAGCATGGGCTCGCTGCGGAAGAGGAGCTTGAAATAGTTCCCCCCGGTGAGGAGGAACAGCAGCGCCCCCACCACCAGGCAGGACAGCCAGGCCTGCCCGGTGGCCAGCCACAGCAGGCCCAACAGCAGCAGCACCGGCAGGGCATTCCAGAGGAAGAGTTCCGGGTTGCCGCCCCAGCTGATCCCCTCCCAGGCCGACAGGGCCAGGGAAAAGAGGCTGAACACCACGCCCACCGCCACCAGCAGCACCAGGGTGACCAGGGCAGAGCGGCGGGGGGTGGGTTTTTGTTGTGTTTCCTTTTCCATTTCCATCGGTGGTTCCCTCCTTGCCTGCCGGTTGGGGCCCAACCGGCAGTGGATCTTGTTATGCCACGGCGCCTTGCCCTATGGGGTGACAGGGCAAGGCGCCGCAATGAGTTCTTATGTATGGGATGGGCGTTGGGGGCCGCTATTCCTGGCTGCGGTAGTAGTCCCCCGCCAGCACCCAGTTGCTGAGGGTGGTGAGTTTGGTGATCTCCGCAGACCGGTCCGGGTCGCCGGTGCCGCCGCCCTGGCTGGACCAATAGGTCTCCCCATCATACCAGCTGCCGTCGGAGAAGAAGACGTATCCCCCCTGGTCCCCCAGGCCGTCGTGGCCCACCAGGAAGGCGCCGGAGGTGTCCAGCCCGAAGAGGTTGGCGATGGTGGGCAGCACATCCACCGAGGAGGTGACCTTGTCCACCTGGGTGGCCTCCAGGTCCGACGACCAGATGAAGAAGTCGGTGTGCTGGAGCATGTTCATGTTGTCCACGCCCTTGATGTCCATGTTCAGGGCGTCGTCCATCATGTAGTAGTTGTAGTGGTCGGCGTAGAAGATGAGGACGGTGTCCTCCAACAGGTTGGCCTGGGTGAGGGAATCCACCAACTCCCCGATGAACTGGTCGGTCTCCATGGCCCCGGCCACGGCGTAGACGTAGTTGCCGTCGGTTCGCTGGGCAGCCGCCTGGGCGGCCTCAGCGTGGGCCTGGTAGCTGGGGTTGTCCTCACCGTAGGGACCGTGGCCAGAAAGGGTGATGACGAAGGAGAAGAAGGGGTTCCCCTCGGTCATCTGGTCAAAGCCGTTGATGAGGTAGCGGTCCATCTGGTAGTTTTCCATGGCCAGGTCCTCGTACCCATAGTACTTCTCATAGCCCAGGTTGGGGTGGATGGTGCCCCGGTCGTAGATGTTTCCACGGCTGTTGTGGAAGGAGCGGGCGGTGTACCCCTGCTGGCCGAAGAGGTTGGCCAGGGAGTAGGGGAAGCTGTTGTTCCCATAGACGGAGGTGGCAATCCCCCCGGTGGCGGGGAGCAGGCCGGTGTTGGTCATAAACTCCGTGTTGAAGGTGCCCGCCGTGATGTAAGCCGGGGTGTAGTGGTTGGTGAAGGAGATCGACTCCGCCTTCAGCTTGGACAGGTTGGGCATGTAGGCCTCCTGGAGCATCCAGGTGTCAATGGCCTCCAGCTGGACCAGGATGACGTTTTTCCCTGCCAGCAGGCCGGTGTACTCGTTGTCCGTCTGGGCGGCCTCGTACTCGGCCACATACTGGTCCACCTGCTGCCGCTCCTCGTTACTCATGGTGTTGGCGGGGAACACCTGCCGGACCAGGTCCCGGACGGTGTACTGGTACAGACCGCTGACCATGAGGGCGTTGGTGCTGTCGCTGAGTTCGTGGTAGGCCTTGCTCCGGTTGTCCTCCTGGGAGGTCTCCCAGATCACCGTGTCCGCCACGGGGAAGTAGTGGAAGTGGGTAAAGGCGATGACCCCCACCCCCACCAGGAAGGCCGCCACCCCTGCCAGGACGGAAGCCTTCACCGGCTTCGGGGGGATGACCTTCAGCAGCCGGCCGGAGGTCATCATCAGCAGCACCGCGATGGCCGCCCCCACGATGACCTTCCAGTCGATCTTGATGTAGGACGCGTCCATAAACTCCCCCGTTCCCCCATAGGTGAGCACGGAGAAGGAGAAGAACCGGCGGAAGGCACTCATAAACCCGCTGTGGGTGATGGCGATGACCACAAAGGTCACCAAGGGCACGCACCGGACGAACCACCGGGGAATTTTGGGCAGGAAGAATACCAGCCCGGCAAACACCAGGGCCCACCCCAAGGTGAACAAACTGGCCGGCAGGAACTTAACCCCCACGATCCCCGCCCCCCGGTAGGTAAACCGCAGGGAGAGGTCCAGCACAAAATAGGCCAGGAAGAAGGGGATAATGTACAGATAGGGTTTGATCCCCGGAACGGAGGTGCTGTACAACCGGTTCCGGGCGAAGCACTGCCAGAAGGTCAGGCCCAGGGCCTTGCCCTCCTGCTTTTTTTCGAGTTTCTTTGGATGGGTTGCCATACTTTGGATTAGCCTCCTTTGCCGGCCTGGCAGGCCGGTGGTAGGTTGGCCTGCCAGTTGGTGCAAAAAGACATCCCGGGGGCGGGCGCAGCCGTGCAAGCACAGCCGCACCCACCCCCAGAAAACGCCTGGTCGGCAGGTCTTTCCCTATTTAGACCCATTCTGTGAAAAAATGCAATCAAAAAAGGTTAACTTTTTGAAAACTTTTTAGAAAGTCACCTTTTCCCGCAGGTAGTCCTTCAGCTGAGCGATGGGCAGCCGGACCTGCTCCATGGTGTCCCGGTCCCGGACGGTGACGCAGTGGTCGGCCTCCTTCTCCCCGTCGCCCACGGTGTCGAAGTCCACGGTGATGCAGTAGGGGGTGCCGATCTCGTCCTGGCGGCGGTAGCGCTTGCCGATGGAGCCGGCCTCGTCATAGTCCACCATGAACTCCTTGCTCAGCTGGTCCCGGATCTCCAGGGCGGCGGGGCCCAGCTTCTTGGACAGGGGGAGCACGGCGCACTTGAAGGGGGCCAGAGCGGGGTGCAGGCGCAGAACGGTGCGGACGTCGTCCTTGCCGTTCTTGTCCTGGCCCACCACTTCCTCGTCGTAGGCGTCCACCAGGAAGGCCAGGGTCACCCGGTCGGCCCCCAGGGAGGGCTCAATGACGAAGGGGATGTAGTGCTCCCCTGCCTCCTGGTCGAAATAAGTCTGGTCCTTGCCGGAGGTGGTCTGGTGGGCGTTCAGGTCGTAGTTGGTGCGGGAGGCCACGCCCCACAGCTCGCCCCAGCCGAAGGGGAAGGCGAACTCGAAGTCGGTGGTGGCGTTGGAGTAGTGGGAGAGCTCCTCGGGGTCGTGGTCCCGGAGGCGGAGGTTGCCGTCCTGCATCCCCAGGTTCAGCAGCCATTTGTGGCAGAAGTCCTTCCAGTAGGCGAACCACTCCAGCTCGGTGCCGGGCTTGCAGAAGAACTCCAGCTCCATCTGCTCAAACTCCCGGGTGCGGAAGGTGAAGTTGCCGGGGGTGATCTCGTTGCGGAAGGACTTGCCGATCTGGCAGACGCCGAAGGGCAGCTTCTTCCGGGTGGTGCGCTGGACGTTCTGGAAGTTCACAAAGATGCCCTGGGCGGTCTCGGGGCGGAGGTACACGGTGTTCTTGGCGTCCTCGGTGACCCCCTGGAAGGTCTTGAACATCAGGTTGAACTGGCGGATGTCCGTCCAGTTGTGGCCGCCGCAGGAGGGGCAGGGGATGTTGTGCTCCTCCACAAATTCCTTCATTTCCGCCTGGCTCAGGGCGTCCACGGACTTGCCCAGGTCGAAGTTGTTCTCCTGGCACCACTCCTCGATGATCTTGTCGGCCCGGAAGCGCTCCTTGCACTCCTTGCAGTCCATGAGGGGGTCAGAGAAGCCCCCCACATGGCCGGAGGCCACCCACACCTGGGGGTTCATGAGGATGGCGGCGTCCAGACCCACATTATAGGGGTTTTCCTGGACGAACTTCTTCCACCAGGCCTTTTTCACGTTGTTCTTCAGCTCCACGCCCAGGGGGCCGTAGTCCCAGGTGTTGGCCAGGCCGCCGTAAATTTCGCTGCCGGGGAAGACGAAGCCCCGGCCCTTGCACAGGGCCACAATCTTTTCCATGGTCTTTTCGCTGTTTTTCATATGACGCAAACTCCTTCGTTTGTAAATTGACAGGGTACAGAAACCGGCGGCCCTCGGGGCGAAAAAACGCCCTGAGCCAATGCTCAGGGCGGAAAGCTTCCGTGGTGCCACCTGAATTCGGGCCAAGGATAGGCCCGCACTCGAACCCGGTAACGGCGGGGGAACCGGCGGGGCATTGCCTCCCCGCGGCTTACGGGCGCCTTCCCTCCACTGCCGCCAGAGCCTTGCACCGTCCGGCTCCTCTCTTTGGGCGGGGAAGTGGGGTACTCCTCCCGGTCACAGCCTGTTTCATCGGGGGGTATTCTACCACCTTTTTACGCCTTCGTCAAGGCGTGGGGGGAGGGTTTTTCTGCCGGTGTCGGCAGGGGGGCTTCTGGACCGGCGCAGGTTAGCACCTGCGGCGTGGTTTCCCGCCCGGTCCCGGGCGGGGGATCCAGGCTTTCTCTAGAGAAAGCCC
>URCB01000054.1 GCA_900546255.1 uncultured Eubacteriales bacterium | reverse complement strand
GTGGGGCACGTTGGTCGCCCATACGGCAACCTTCTCGCCCTTTTGTACGCCGATGCCACCTCCTTTTGCCGTGTTGGCTGCCATGGTGGGTGTGCAATCTTACTCTCATTATACAAGTTCCCCTTTTTCCGTCAAGAGGGCACAAAAAGGTGACTATCTTATAAAAAAGTGCGTACTTTTCAGCGGGATTTTTCTGAGGTATCCTACAGCCATGAACCAGAGAGCCCGGCCGGTTTTCCCCGTTCACGCCAACCAGATTCCATCTGGCCTTTCCAAACCATCCATGCTAACAAGGAGGCATCCCCCATGAAAGCCCTGAAGAAAGCAACCGCCCTGTTCCTCTCCCTCACCGTGGCCGCCGGCGTCCTGGCCGGCTGCGGCAGCACCACCGACCAGGAGGCGGACACCGCCACCCCAGAGACCTCCACCACCACCCCCGCCCAGGACACCCAGACGGCGGAGAGCAACGTGGACAAAGCCCTGGCCCTCATCAACACCTTTTCCACCGGCGACACGGAGACCGCCGCCCAGCTCCTGGACGAGAACTACATCCAACACAACTTGGCCTACGGCACCGGGGAGGATGCCTTCCTGGCCTCGGTAGAGGGCCTGGCCGCCGCTGACGCAGAGACCACCGTAGAGAACATCCGGGCCTTTGAAGATGGCGACTACGTCTTCCTCCAGAACGTCTACAACTTCGCCGGCGCCGGGGAACAGGTGGCCTTCGACATCTTCCGTTTCGACGAGGACGGCGAAATCGCCGAGCACTGGGACAACCTGGCCGCCCTGGCCACTGACCCCACCCCCTCCGGCCACACCCAGATCGACGGCACCACCGAGGTCACCGACCTGGACCAGACCGAGGCCAACCGCACCCTGGTGGAGAACTTCCTCTACGATGTGATGCAGGGCAACAACCCCGACAAGACCGCCGACTACTTCGACGGGGACACCTATATCCAGCACAACACCGCCATCGCCGACGGCGTCTCCGGCCTGAACGAGGCTCTGGCCGCCCTGGCCCAGCAGGGGATCCAGATGATCTATGACGAGACCCACATGGTCCTGGCCCAGGGCAATTTCGTCCTGGCGGTGAGTGAGGGCACCTACGGCGGGGAACCCACCAGCTACTATGACCTGTGGCGGGTGGAAAACGATAAGATTACCGAGCACTGGGACGTGATGGAGACCATCGCCGACCAGTCCACCTGGCAGAATGACAACGGTAAGTTCTGAGCCCCCCAGTTACCAAAAGGTGACTAAGATATAAAAAAGTGCGTACTTCCCCCAGCGGACAAAACCCGCTATCCTAAAAACAGCAGGGCGGCCTGCCTGCCGCCACCATCCCTTTGACCCAAATATTTTAAGGAGGAATTTCATCATGGGACTGAAGAATCTGTTTGCCTGGGGCCACAAGGCCCAGAACACCGCCCCTTCCAGCGGCACCGCCTGCGGCGCTGGGGATCCTAAGCCCTCCGCTTGCGGCTCTGCCTGCGGCGCTGGGGATCCTAAGCCCTCCGCTTGCGGTTCTGCCTGCGGCGCTGGGGACCCCAAGCCCTCCGCCTGTGGCTCTGCCTGCGGCGCTGGCGACAAGAAGTAATCTGCGGCGTGCCCCCAACTGGGGGCGCGCCTCCCAAGGGGCGGCCTTGGCTGTCCGACCTTTGGGAGACGCGCCGGTTCCAGACTCCACGCCGCTACCATCTACCACCCAACAAAGGAGCGAATCCCATGGAATACTTTGCTTTTCAATGGCACATCACCGAGGCCTGCGACCAACGGTGCAAGCACTGCTACATCTACGCCCTGGGCAGCCACGCCAAGTTCCAGGCAATGGCCCTGGAGGACATGGTCCGGGTCATCGAAAACTGCCAGGCCTTCTGCCGCAGGGCCGGCCGCCTGCCCTACTTCTACCTCACCGGCGGGGACCCCATCCTCCACCCCCAGTTCTGGCAGCTGGCCGGGCTGCTGAAGGAGCGGGGCCTCCCCTTTGCCATCCTGGGCAACCCCTTCCACCTCACCGATGACGTGTGCCAAAAACTCCGGGACCACGGCTGCCGGAAGTACCAGCTCTCCCTGGACGGCCTCCGGGAGACCCACGACCGCATCCGCCGCCCCGGCTCCTACGACGAGACCCTGGCGGCCATCCCCCTGCTGCGGCAGGCGGGCATCCACGTGGCCCTGATGGCCACCGTGTCCAAGTGGAACGTCCAGGAGATCCCCGCCCTGGTAGACGTGGCGGTGGAGCACCAGGCGGACATCTTCGCCTTTGCCCGGTACTGCCCCTCCCAGGCCGACCGGGACACCACCTGCTCTCCCCTGGAATACCGGGCCCTGCTGGAAGCCTGCTGGGAGAAGTTTCAGGCCTACGAGGCCGCCGGGTGCCCAACCACTTTCTCCCGAAAGGACCACCTGTGGACCCTCTTTCTCTACGAGAAGGGCCTGTTCCCCATCGACGAGACCCTGGACCCGGACACCATCTACGACGGGTGCAACTGCGGCAACTGCCATATGACCATCCTCTCCGACGGGGCAGTGTACGCCTGCCGCCGGATGGAGAGCAAGGTGGGCAACGCCCTCACCGACGACCTCTACGACCTTTTCACCGGCCCGGCCTACGAGGCCTACCGCCAATACGACCAGTTTGAAAAGTGCGCCAAGTGTGAGCTGCTGCGGTTCTGCCGGGGCTGCCCGGCGGTGGCTGCCGGTTACCACGGCAGCCCCTATGCCCCAGACCCCCAGTGCTGGAAGGAGGTTCTTTGAGATGCAACCCGTGATGGAACCCATCCTCCACCGCCGGTCCATCCGGCGGTTTGCCCCGGAACAGATCCGGGAGGAAACCTTGGCGCAGATCCTCCAGGCCGGCCTCTATGCCCCCAGCGCCGGGGGGCGGCAAGGGGTCCTCTTCGCCGTGTGCCAGGACCGGGCCGTGAACACCCGCCTGGGCAAGATCAAACGGGCCAACGCCAAGCCTCGGATGGCCAAAAACGGCAACTACGTCTCCCGGGAGCAGCCCAGCATTGCCGATGACCCCCACCTCACCGACGCCTTCTACGGCGCCCCCACCGTGGTGACCTGCTTTGCCCCCAAGGGCTTCCTCTTCGCCGCCGAGGACTGCGCCATGGCCGCAGAGAACCTGATGCTGGCAGCGGACGCCCTGGGGGTGGGGTCCTGCTACCTCGGCCAGGGGTGGGCCGCCTTCGCGGACCCCTACGGCCAGGAGATTTTGGCCCAGTGGGCCATCCCCGGGGACCATTACGCCGTCTGCCAGGTCCTGCTGGGGTACCCCCGGCCGGGGGACCCCCACCCCACCCCCAAGCCCCGGAACTCCGGCCGGGTGCTGCGGGTTTGACCCCTCACATCCCTGGATACCCAAAGGAGGAATCGCCATGGACGCAGCCACCTGTCTGAAAAAATTGGAATACGTGGGGGTGCTGGCCTTTGCCACCGTGGGCCGGGACGGCAGCCCCCAGGTGCGCAACATCAGCGCCATCCACTACGAACCCGACGCCCTCTACTTCTTCACCGCCCGGGGAAAGGACTTCTGCCAGGAACTGCTGGCCGACGGCCGGGTGCAAATCCTGGGCTACACGAAGTATAAGGAGATGATCCGTCTGTCCGCCCGGGCCGTCCCCCTGCCGGAAGAGGAGCAGGCCCTGTGGATCCACCGCATCTTTGCCGAGCAGCCCTATTTGGCCAATGTCTACCCCCGGAACACCCGGGAAATCGGCCTGGTCTTTGCCATCCGGGCTGGGGAGATCCAGTACTTCCACCTGGGGGTCAGCCCCATCTTCCGGGCCACCTACGCCTTTGGGGGCAGCCCCATCCACCCCAAGGGGTATGAGATCACAGAGGACTGCCTTGCCTGCGGCCTGTGCCTGGACCCCTGCCCCCAGGGCTGCATCCAGCCGGGGGAGCCCTATGTGATCCAGCAGGAACACTGCCTCCACTGCGGCAGCTGCCTGGAGCACTGCCCGGCAAGGGCGGTCCGCCCCCGGACCGCCGCCACACAAGACTAAAGGAAAGGGGAGAACCTCCCGATGAACCCACTGTTTTCCCGCCTGCGCACCCAGGCCTCCCCCGCCCCGGTTCGCCGCCTGGCCCGGCTCCTGGACCAGGCCGACGCCGTGGTGGTGGGGGCGGGGTCCGGGCTGTCCACCTCCGCCGGGTTTGTCTACGGCGGAGAACGCTTCCAGCGGTACTTCTCCGACTTCGGGGCCAAGTACGGCTTTCAGGATATGTACACCGGGGGCTTTTTCCCCTTCCCCACCCTGGAGGAACATTGGGCCTACTGGAGCCGGATGGTGTGGGTCAACCGCTACCAGGATGCCCCCAAGCCGGTGTACCAAACCCTGCGGGATCTGCTGGTAGACAAGGACCACTTCATCCTCACCACCAACGTGGACCACTGCTTCCAAAAGGCGGGGTTTGACAAGAAGCGCCTGTTCTACACCCAGGGGGACTACGGCCTCTTCCAGTGCTCCGCCCCCTGCTGCCAGGAGACTTGGGACAACCGCGACGCCATCCAGGCCATGCTCACCCAACAGAAGGACCTGGCCATCCCCACGGACCTCCTCCCCCGCTGCCCCCGGTGCGGCCGGCCCCTGACCATGAACCTCCGTTCGGACGACACCTTCGTCCAGGACGAGGGGTGGTACCAGGCGGCGGACCGGTATGCCGCCTTCCTCCGCCGGCACGAGCGGGGCCGGGTACTCTACCTGGAGCTGGGGGTGGGGTACAACACCCCGGGGATCATCAAGTACCCCTTCTGGCAGCGGACCCTGCAAAATCCCCAGGCTACCTACGTCTGCCTCAACGAGGGGCAGGCTGCCACCCCCCAGGCCATCGCCGGCCAGTCCCTCTGCCTGGACGGCGACATCGGGGAGATCCTATCCGCCGTCCAGGCCATCCCCCGCCGGAAAGAGGCGTGACCCTTTGGTCCGAAGCACCGGCTTCCCCTTCGCCCCCCACTTGCCAGGTGGTTCTAAAATCCGCCCCAAAAGGCAACCACGCCGCCATGGCATTCCCCCGCCCCCTGTGGTATCCTGGAGACAGAACCACCAAGGAGGCATGCACATGGAGATTGGAAGCATCATTCGCAGCCGCCGGGCTGCCCGGGGGCTCACCCAGGAGCAGGTGGCCCAGGCGCTGGGGATCACCGCCACGGCGGTGAGCAAATGGGAGCGGAACGCCTCCCTGCCGGAGGTCACCCTGCTGCCCGCCCTGGCCCGGCTGCTGGGGACGGACCTGAACGACCTGCTGGCCTTCCAGCAGGAGATGACCCGGGAGGAGGTGTCCGCCTTCCTGGAGACCCTCCACCGCACCGCCGGAGAGGGCGGCCTGGCCGCTGCCTTCGCCTTGGCAAAGGAGCAGCGGAAGCAGTTCCCCCGGTGCGGCCTGTTGGCGCTGAACACCGCCTTGACCCTGGAAGGTCTGGCCGCCCTCGCCGGAGTGCCCCTGGACACAGAGGACGCCCAGTGGGTCCGCGCCCTCTACCGCCAAGCGGCGGAGAGTGCGGACAGCGCCGTGGCCGCCCAGACCCGGGCCATGCTCTTTTCCCAGGCCCTGGAGGCGGGGGAGGTGGACCAGGCGGAGGAATGGCTCCAAGACCTCCCGCCCCAGCCCCTGTATGACAAGTCCAGCATGCAGGCCCGCTTGGCCCTGGCCCGGAAGGACTGGGCCGAGGCGGGAGAGCAGTGGGAGGGAAACCTCCTGCATCAGATCAGCCAGGTGCAGAGCACCCTCCTCTCCCTCATGGACCTAGCGGCCCAGGAGGGACGGCGGGAGGACATCGCTCCCTTGGCCGACGCCGCCTGCACCCTCACCCACTGCTTCGGCCTGTGGCCCTATGAGACCTGGTCGGTGCGCCTGCAGCAGGCCCTTCTCACGGAAGACGTGGAGGGCGGCCTCACCGCCCTGGAAGAGCTGCTAGACACCTTGGACCGGCCCTGGGTACTAGGGCCGCTCTTCCGCCGGTTAGGCCGGCGGGAGACAGCTTCCCTCACCGCCCAACTCCGCCCGGCCATCCTCCGGGAACTTACCGACCCGGACAATTCTACCTATGATCTGCTCCGGGACTCCCCTCGGTTTCGGGCGTTGGTGGAGAAGGTGGAGGGCTGAACGTTCTCCCTCTTGCGCAAACGAGACCCCTTGCAGTGATGCAGGGGGCCTCGGCCTTTACGGATGGTGGTGGTCTTTCTTTTTCAATAGCTCCGCCATTTGCTGGACAAAGGTTTCGGCGGTGGGGCGGCCAGTGGGGAAAGTCAGCTGATCCCACATGGCCTGGGTTTCTGGGGTGCGGTGGTCATACGCCTCGTCCAGGGCGCGCTGCATTTCCGCCAAGACATCCTCCGGGGTGGTGTTGTGTTCCTTCGCAAGGATATCCAGTATCTCTTGAAATCCCCTCATTTCTTCCCTCCTTTTGAACATTTTATCGTTCTATAGCGCAAGTATAGAGGGAAGGATTTGTCGAAGTCACACGAATCTTGTCCCATAGGAAAAGAAAAAAGGAAGCGCCCTCGGCTCTTCCTTTCGTTATTCCTCCATCAGGGTGCGCACCACTTTCAGGATCCGCCGCTTCTCTTCCCAGGGTAGGCCTTCCAAGGCGGCGGACAGGTCGGAGGCCTGGCTCTCTGCCGCGTGGTCCACCACGTCCAGCAGCAAAGCGTCCCCCGAGACCTCCAGGGCGTTGGCGATGGCCACAAAGGTATCCAGCCGGGGAATCTTGGTGCCCCGCTCGATGACGCTGACATGGGTGGGGCTGATGTCGATGCGGGCGGCCAGCTCCTCCTGGGTGAGGTGCCGCTTCTCCCGCGCCTCTTTGATCCGCCGGCCCACTGCTTTTCCGTCCATCCCCCCGCCTCCCTTCTTTAGACCCTGGGATTGTTCTAAAGATAGTATAAAGAAGCGCGGCCCAATGATACAGATTCTAAAGAGCAAGATAGCGTTCTAAAGAACGAATTTTATACAAAAAAAGGACACCCCGACCGGGATGTCCTTTGCGCATATTGGGTGGTAACCCGCCTCACTGCATCAGCAGATACAGCACCGCCTTCTGGGCGTGGAGGCGGTTTTCCGCCTCGTCGAAGATCTCGTCGGCGTGGGCCTCAAAGACCTCGGCGGTGATCTCCTCCCCCCGGTGGGCGGGGAGGCAGTGCTGCACCATGGCCTCGGGGTGGGCCACGGCCATCACGGCGTCGTTGATCTGGTACCCCTCAAACACCAGCTTCCGCTGGTTGAACTCCCCCTCCTGGCCCATGGAGGCCCACACGTCGGTGTAAAGGACGTCGGCATCCTGGGCGGCAGCCAGAATGTCCGGGGTGCACTGGAACATGCCGGGGTACTCCTGGGCAAAGGCCAGCACCTGGGGATCGGGCTGGTAGTCTGCGGGGCAGGCGATGGACACCTTCATACCGCACTTTAGGCCGCCCACAATGAGGGAGTTGGCCATGTTGTTGCCGTCACCCACATAGCACAGCTTCAGCCCTTCCAGCGTACCCTTGTGCTCCCGGATGGTCATCAGGTCGGCCAGCACCTGGCAGGGGTGGCCGAAATCGGTGAGGCCGTTGATCACGGGGATGGAGGCATACTTGGCCAGGGTCTCCACCTCCTCCTGGGCGAAGGTGCGGATCATGATGCCGTCACAGAACCGGGAGAGCACCCGGGCGGTGTCTTGCACCGGCTCGTTCCGGCCGATCTGGCTGTCCTTGTCGGAGAGGTAGATGGCGTTGCCCCCCAGCTGGTAGATGCCCGTCTCAAAGGACACCCGGGTCCGGGTGGAGCTCTTCTCAAAAATCATGGCCAGGGTCTTTCCCTCCAGGAAGGGATGGGGAATGCCCGCCTTCTTCATGGCTTTCAGCCGGTCGGCCGTGTCCAGGATCTCCAGGATGTCTTCGCTGGTGAGGTCCAGCAGTTTCAGCAGGTCTTTCTTCATGGATGCATTCTCCTTTTTCTCTTAGTCCATGAGGGTCTGTTTTAGAATGGCCAGGCCCTGGTCCATCTCGTCCTTGGTGATCACCAGGGGGGGCAGCAAGCGTAGCCGGTCCCCGGCGGTGAGGCACAGCAGGCCGTGGTCCATCAGCAGGGAGGCCACCTCCTTGTTGGTGCGTCCGCCGGTGATGTCGATGCCCAGCATCAGGCCCATACCCACCACCTGGCCCAGGTAGGGGGAGCCGATGGCCTCAATGCCTGCCCGGAGGTAGGCGCCCTTCTCCTTCACCCCGTCCAGGAAGGTCTGGTCCAAGGTCTCCAGTACCGCCATGCCTGCGGCGGTGGAGACGGGGTTGGCCCCGAAGGTGGAACCGTGGGTACCGGGGGTGAGGACGGCAGAACACTTCTCGTTGGTCAGGATGCCCCCCAGGGGGAGCCCCCCGGCAATCCCCTTGGCAAAGGAGACCACGTCGGGCTGGATGCCAAACTGCTGGAAGGCGAAGAGGGTGCCGGTGCGGCCGATGCCGGTCTGGACCTCGTCCACCAGCAGGAGCCAGTCCTTCTCCCGGCACAGATCAGCAATGGCCTGGACCTCCTTGGGGTCCAGGGGCCGCACGCCCCCCTCCCCCTGGATGAGTTCCAGCATGACGCCGCACACGTCCTCCCCGTCCTGGGCCTGGACGCTTTCCAGGGTGGGGTCTGCGTACCGGAAGGCCTCGTTAAAGGGGAAGAAATAGTTGTGGTAACTGTCCTGCCCTGTGGCGGTGAGGGTGGTGATGGTCCGGCCGTGGAAGGAATGGTTCAGGGTGATGACGGTGCTGCGGCCTTTGCCGTACTTGTCAAAGCTATACTTCCGGGCCACCTTGATCATGGCCTCGTTGGCCTCGGCCCCGGAGTTGCCGAAGAACACCTTGGACAGGCCGGAGCGGGTGCACAGCTCCCGAGCCAGCAGGGGGCCGGGCTGGGTGTAGAACAGGTTGGAGATGTGTCCCAGCTTTCCAATCTGGGCTGTGATGGCGGCCATCCACTTCTCGTTGCCGTACCCCAGGGAGTTGACCCCGATGCCGCTGGTGAAGTCGATGTACTTCCGCCCAGACAGGCTGTACAGGGTGGCCCCCTCCCCGTGGTCAATGTCCACCGGGAAGCGCCCATAGGTGTGCATGATGTAGGCGTCGTCCAACGCCTTCAGTTCCTCAAAAGTCATGGGATTCACTCTCCTTCGTTTTTCATTTTTTCTCGCGGGCAGCGTCGCAGACTTCCGGCCCTCGCAAGGGCCGGAACCCATTGCAATCCATTTTTTGACCGGCTCCGCCGGCCAAAAAATTCTTCTCATCCCGAGAGTGCCTGGCAAAGCCAGGCGCGGGTCGGGATGCCATCCCCCAAATTTCAGAGCCCAGCGAAGCGGGTCTGAAATTTCCTATCTTACTCCCACAGCATCGTCCCAATTCCCTTATGGGACAGCATCTCTGTCAGGATGGAGTGGGGGATCCGCCCGTCCAGGATGTGGGCCCGGTGGACGCCATGTTCCAGGGCGTCCACGCAGCACTGGATCTTGGGGATCATGCCCCCGCCGATGATGCCGCTGGACAGCAGGGCGGGCACCTCTTCCCGGCGGATCTGGTGGATCAGCGTACTGTCGTCCTTGGGGTCCCGGAGGACGCCCCGGACGTCGGTGAGGAGGATGAGCTTTTCCGCCCCCAGGGAGATGGCCAGCTCCGCCGCTGCGGTGTCGGCGTTGATGTTGTAGGCGGTGTCGTTGTCGATGCCCAGGGCCACGGTGGAGACCACGGGGATGTACCCGCAGGCCAGCACGTCGTTGACCACCTGGGGCTCCACCTTCACGATCTTGCCCACCAGGCCGTACTTCTCGTCCAGCTTCTTGGCCTGGAAGAGGGCCCCGTCCAGGCCGCACAGGCCGATGGCCTTGCCCCCCAGGTTGTTGATGATGGATACCAGGTGCTTGTTCACCTTCCCGCAGAGGACCTGCTGGACGATGTCCATGGTCTCCTCATCGGTGTACCGCAGGCCGTCCACGAACCGGGACTGCTTGCCCACCTTTTCCAGCATGTGGCCGATCTCCGGCCCGCCGCCGTGGACCATCACCACCCGGACGCCCACCAGGTTGAGCAGGATGATGTCGCTGATCACCGCGCTGCGCAGCTCCTGGGAGATCATGGCGTTGCCGCCGTACTTGATGACGATGGTCTTGCCGTACCACTTTTGAATGTAGGGCAGGGCCTCCACCAGGACGGTGGAGCGCTCCATATAATTGTTCATGTCCATGGGTGGGTGCCTCCCGGTCTCAGCTGCGGTAGTCGCCGTTGATTTTCACATAGTCGTAGGTGAGGTCGCAGCCCCAGCAGGAGCAGCTGGCCTGGCCTGCGGTGAGGGTGACCAGGATGGTCACCTCGTCCTGGCCCAGAACTTCCTTGGCCAGGTCCTCGTCAAAGGGGACGCCTTGGCCCCCGGCGCACACCTGGAGGGCTCCCCCCTTGGACTGGAAGGACACCGCCACGTCCTTGGGGTCAAATTCCGCCCCGGAATAGCCGATGGCGCACAGCACTCTCCCCCAGTTGGCGTCGGTGCCGAACATGGCGCACTTCACCAAGGGGGAACGGACCACGGCCTTGGCCATCTGTTCCGCCTGCTCCTCGGTTTCCGCCCCCTGGACGGTGCAGGTCACCAGGCGGCCGGCGCCCTCGCCGTCGCTGGCGATCATTTTGGCCTCGTACTCACAGACGTGGCGGAGGGCGGCAAAGAAGGTGTCATAGTCCGCCCCGGGGCCGGTGATGGGGGTGTTCCCCGCCAGGCCGTTGGCCAGGACCACGCAGGTGTCGTTGGTGGAGGTGTCCCCGTCCACGGTGATGCGGTTGAAGGTCTTGGTGACCACCTGGCGGAGCATGTCCTGGAGGACGGCCCCGTCAATGGCGCAGTCGGTGGTGATGCCGCAGAGCATGGTGCCCATGTTGGGGTGGATCATGCCGGACCCCTTGGCGATGGCCCCGATGGTGACGGTCTTGCCCCCCAGCTCCACGGTGACGGCGATCTCCTTCACCTTCAGGTCGGTGGTGAGGATGGCGTGGGCCGCGTCCAGGGAGGCCTGAGGGGTGTCCGCCAGGGAAGCCACTAGGGTGGGGACCCCCTGCTCAATGGCCTGGATGTTCAGCTCCACCCCGATGATGCCGGTGGAACAGACGGCGAAGTCCTGGGGCTGCAGTCCAGTGGCGGCGGCAGCGGCCTGGGCCATCCGCTGGGCATTCTCCATGCCCTTGGGGGCGCAGGCGTTGGCGTTGCCGCTGTCGAAGATGATCCCCTGGGCCTTGTGGTCAGCCAGGTGCTCCCGGGTGAGGATCACGGGATCGGCCTTCACCACGTTGCGGGTGAAGGTCCCTGCGGCAGCGCAGGGGACGGCGGAGAGGATCATGGCCAGATCCTTCTTCTCCGGCTGGGGGGTGGTGAAGTTATCCTTAATGCCGCAGTGGATGCCTGCGGCCTGGAACCCCTTGGGGGCGGTGACGCCGCCAGAGATGATATGCATGGAAAAAACCTCCTTGTTGCCGGCCCTGGGGGCCGGGTGTCGTTTGGTATATTCGGGGCCGCTGCCGGATCGGCAGGGGGGCGCTTCTGGAGTGGCGCAGGTTAGCACCTGCAAGGTGGGTTTCCCGCCCGGTCCCGGGCGGGGATCCAGGCTTTCTCTAGAGAAAGCCCGGA
>URCB01000053.1 GCA_900546255.1 uncultured Eubacteriales bacterium | reverse complement strand
AGTTCACCAAGATGATACTGGACGCGATCCATTTGACTCCAGGCTGCGAGACGGTAGAGTGGATGGTGGACACCGCCAAAAGGAGAGAAGGGAATTACGGAACGACTTCGTATGAACCCCGCCTGAACGACATGAACGATCACTGGTTGACCACCCAGGGTTGGACGGAAGCCGCCCTGTACTCCGGCATGGTGGTGCCCAGCGACTACAACGGCGGGAACTTCCGGCCGGAGAAACCCATTGCCCGGTACGAGATCGCTCTGATGGTCACTAGAGCTTTGGGACAGGTGATTGAGGCAAACCTGGAAGAGGGACTGAACTTGTCCTTCACCGACAACGAGGACATCCTGGACTGGATGAAAGGGTATGTGCATATGGCATCCGAGGCCGGCGTGGTGAGAGGCTACCCCGATGGCAGCTTCCAGCCCAACAAGGCGTCTACCCGGGCAGAGGCGGTGGTCATGGTCCAGCGGATGCTGGATGTGATGGAAGAGGGGCTGGATCCAGATATCCATTTGGTGGTACAGTATCAAGACAAAAATGGTACTACGGTGGTGCGGGACCGGCCATCCCTTACCATGCAGGTCGTAGATGGTATGGTCTATATCCCAGTGCGTGGTCTGTTTGAACTGCAAGCAGATATGATGAAAGAAGCTGGCAGTGAGTATGCGGGCTACTGGGGCCAGTTCTGGTATGCGTTGTGGTGGCCTGTGGAACAAATTTGCTGTGTAGAGAATACTTTGGGTAATGAGCCTTTAGTTTTTAACTATCAGATGGGGACAGACCATTACTTCAACGACAATCTCCTGCTGGGAGTGGCACGCTCCCTGTATGGGGAAGTGATGATTCCGGTGTGTGACCTTAACCATCCGGACAGCGAAGTGCAGGATAATTGGTATCAAGACAATTGGCATGGAGCCTGGGATGGAGAGAGCAACACACTGACGCTTTCCCTGCGGTATCATGCACCAACGCTGGTATAAAGGTAGTTTGTGCCCCTTTAAGATCCAGAATAGATCTGGATATTTCATGAAGTTTTGGTTACAGAAGGAACAGAAGGATAGGAGGCTTGTCGATACTAGAAACGACAGTCGTGTTTATACCAACGGAAAGGAGAGTAAACAATGACACTATGGAAAAAAGCGGTCGCCCTGCTTCTGGCGGCGACCATGATGGTGCCGTTGGCACTCGCGGCACCTTCCGCGGAGGGCAGTTTCTCGGATGTGGAGGACCACTGGGCCCAGGCAGAGATCGAGAAAGCGGTGGCTACCGGCTGGGTGGACGGTTATCCCGACGGGACCTTTAAGCCGGAGAAGACCATCACCCGGGCAGAGTTCACCAAGATGATACTGGACGCGATCCATTTGACTCCAGGCTGCGAGACGGTGGCGTGGATGAAGGACCATGCCAAAATTAAGGTCAAGGGAACAGGCCCCTGGCCGGATACGGTGGACTATGAACCCCGTTTGAACGACATGGACAACCACTGGTTGACCACCCAGGGCTGGACGGAAGCCGCCCTGTACTCGGGCATGGTGGTGCCCAGCGACTACAACGGGGGGAACTTCCGTCCGGAGAAGCCCATCGCCCGGTATGAGATCGCCTTGATGGTGACCAGAGCCCTGGGACAGGTGTATGAGGCGAAGCAGGAAGAGGGTAAGGACCTGCCCTTCACCGACAACGAGGAAATCCTGGATTGGATGAAGGGGTATGTGGATATGGCATCCAAAGCCGGCGTGGTGCAGGGCTATCCCGATAACAGCTTCCGTCCCAACAAGGCATCCACCCGCGCGGAAGCAGTGGTAATGGTCCAGCGGATGCTGGATGAAATGGAGCAGGGGCTTGACCCGGATATCCATGTGGTGGCCCAGTATCACATCATCGACGACGAAGGAGACGGTATCGTCCAAGAGAAGGCTACCGATGCGATCCAACTCCAGGTGGTGGACGGTGTGGTCTATGCCTCGGTTCTGGACCTGTATCAGGTGCGCGCTGAGATGATGCGGGACAACAATGAACCCTATGACGTCTTCAATGATCCTGACAGGCAGACCCCATTCTGGTGGCCTGTGGAACAACGCATCGGGTATGAAAACTGGCTTGGGCAGACGGATATGTGGGATGTCTATCAAATGGGAGACACCGCATACACTATGATGGGCATCTCCGAACAGGACTTCTGCGCTCCTGTTCGCACCCTGTATGGCCAGGCAATGATTCCCATTTACGACGGGAACCACCCCAATTCGGAGGCAAAGCTCTATTGGCAGAGCGGATGGGATGCGGAAACGCAGACCCTGACGGTCCCGTTGGTGAATCGGCATCCGATCTTGGTTGGTTCTTGAGAAGACAGACCGAGGGGGATTTCCAGATTCCCGGTTCAGATGTGCCCCCGGACGGTGTGATGCCGCCCGGGGGCGCGGTTTTTCTCGGCGCTACTTGCCCCAGCCCCTCTGGTTGGGAGGAAACAGACAGGCCCGGGGAGCGGCAAAGCGCTCCCCGGACCGGTGTTTTTTCTATTGGGGTAGAGGGACCTCAAGGATTCAAAATAATCTTAATGCACTGCTTGGACTGATAGACCTCATAGGCCTTCTCCATGTCCTTCAGGGGGAAGTGGTGGGTGATGAAGGGCTCCACCTTCACCCGGCCGTCCTCCACGAAGTGGAGGCACTCCTCGAACTCCTGGCGGGTGTAGCAGATGGTGCCGAAGATCTTGATCTCCCGGCGCACCACGTCCCCCAGGTCCACCTGGGGCAGGGTGTGGTAGAGGCCGGTGATGCCGTAGGTGCCCGCTTTTTTGAGCATCTTCAGGGCGGCGATGGGCACCCCTTCGGCCCCCACGCAGTCCTGGACATAGTCGGCCATGGCGCCGTCGGTGATCTCCCGCACCCGCTCCACTGGGTCTTCGTGGGAGACGTTGATGGTATAGTCCGCCCCCAGCTCCTTGGCCAGTTCCAGCCGTTGGGCGCCGGCGTCGGTGTCCAGGCAGATAACGGTTTTCACCCCCCGGAGCTTGATCAGCTGCACAGCGTACAGGCCGATGGGCCCTGCGCCGTAGACGCAGCACACGTCCTTGGAGGTGATGCCCGAGGCCTTCACCGTGCGGTAGGCCGAGGCGATGGGGTCCACCGAGGCCCCTTGGTCGTAGGTGGTGGTGTCCCGCATTTTCCGGCACACCTTGGCGGGCACCCGGACATACTCCGCCATGGCGCCGTCCACGTGGATGCCGGTCTCCACCAGCTCGTCACAGAGGACCTCCTTGCCCTCGATGCACATGTCGCAGTCCCCGCAGCCGATGACGATGCAGGGGGTGACCCGGTCCCCCACCTTCAGGTTTTTCACGGCCTTGCCCACTTCCACCACGTCGCCGGAGAACTCATGGCCGGGGGTGAGGGGATAGGGCACCGGCCGGGTGCCTGCCAGGATGGGGCCGTCGCTGCCGCAGATGCCCACGGAGCGGACCTTGATGATCACGTCGGTGTCCCGGAGGACGGGGTAGGGGACCTCTTTCACGGCGAAGCCGGGGCCCAGGTGTTCTTTGACCACTGCTAGCATGGGAAATTACCTCTCTTTCAGAATTTAGGACAGGGTGAGGATGATCACCTGGGAGGCGATCACCACGGAGATCAGGGCGATGGGATAGGTGGCGGCGTAAGCGGCGGCCACGGACTCCGTCTTGGACACCGACAGCAGGGTGCCCAGGGCCGGGGTGGAGGTCATCCCCCCGGTGATGGAGCCCAGGTTGTTCAGCAGGGAGAGCTTCAGCACGTACTTGGCGAAGAGGTACCCCACCACCATGGGCAGCACCGTCATGATGACGCCGTAGACGAAGTAGATCCCGTGGAAGAACTCCACGAACCGGGACCCGCCGGCCACCCCCGCCCCGATGAGGAAGAGGACCAGGCCCAGCTCCCGCAGGGCCTTCAAGGTGGTCTCCTTGGGCAGGAGGTTTACAGGGCCCAGATGGCCCAGGTGGCCGAACACCAGGCCCATGAGGATGCACCCGCCGGTGGTGGTCAGGGCGAAGTTACCGATGTGGATGCTCCCCACCACCACCCCGCAGAGGATGGCCAGGGAGAGGGGCATGAAGCCGAAGTCGTCCACCTGGATCAGCTTCCTGGTGACTTGGCGGTGCTCGGCGGCGTCCACCTGGTTGAGTTTGGCCCGCTCCTGGGCCATGTCGGCGTGGGTGAGCTTGGGGATGAGCTGGACGAAAAGAACCACCCCTACCACCCCAAAGAGGTAGGCGATGCCATACCCCACGGAGACCAGGGACTCCAGCTCCGCCGTGGCCACGGTGGCCTTGGCCGCGGAAAAGGCCGGGGTGGAGGTGAGGGCCCCCGCCAGCAGGCCCACCAGGATGGCGGTGAACTCGTCGTCGGCCAGGTTGGTGAAGGGCCGGCCGATGAGGATGCACCCCACGCAGGCCAGGGCCCCGAAGAGGATGATCACCAGCCCCAGGCAGACGTAGGACTTGAAGTTCTTCTTAAAGTTGCTCAGGAAGGTGGGCCCGGCGATGAAACCCACGGCGGTGACGAAGAACATCAGCCCTAAGTTCTCCACGATCTTCAGCCCGTCGGTGACGTAGGTGACCCCCTCCACCGAGAGCTGGCCGGCCAGGCTGGGGTAGCAGAAGCACCCGAAGAGCAGGGCTGCCACGAACACCCCGGCGGTGCCCAGGTTCACCCCCTTGACGGTGACCTTCCCCACCAGGTATCCCGCCGCCGCGATGGCAAACACGCAGAACACCAGAAACACGGTGCCCGTAATGGAGAACGAGAATGGCATGGGGATCCTTCCTTCCTGGGGTTATTTGGGGCTGCGTTTCTGGAACGCGCGCCAGGTGCAGGCGAAGGTGTCCATGTTGTCCAGCCGGTCGCTGGCGATGGGGGTGGCCAGGGCGGCGGCGTGGGGGGCGGTCTTCACCAGGTCGGGTTGGGCGTAGGATTCCTGGGCGATGGATTTCAAGGCGTCGGTGTACTCGTCGATGTCCGCCTTGGAATAGGTCTCGCAGGCCTCGGGGGTGAAGGGCTCCGGGATGATCCGGGGGTGGTGGCTGGCGAAGTAGCTCTGGAAGCCGTAGTCCACGATCCGCCGGTCGATGTCGTCGGTGGTGACGCCGGTGTCCCGGGTGAGCTCCTCCCAGCTCAGGCGGGCCTGCTCCAGGCGGCGCTTGCCCGGGGCCCAGGGCATGGAGATGCCCTTCACGTCCTCCATCTTTTTCAGCAGGTAGTTGTTGTTGAGGATGGACAGCTCGGAGACCTGCTTGAGCCCCTGGGCTCCCAGGCTGCGGATGTAGGCATAGGCCCGGAGGACCACGGCGGGCACGCCGTAGAACTTCCGGAGTTTGCCGATGGAGTCCGGGCGGTTGTAGTCCAGATAGTACTTCTCCCCGTCAAACTCCACCGTGGGCACCGGCAGGAAGGGGGCCAGTTCCGCTGTGCACCCCTGGGCGCCGGAGCCCGGCCCCTGGCTGCCGTGGGGGGAGGAGAAGGTCTTGTGGAGGTTGAACTGGCACAGGTCAAACCCCGCGTCCCGGGCCCGGGTGATGCCCATGAGCCCGTTGAGGTTGGCCTGGTCGTACACGCACAGCCCCCCCGCGGCGTGGACGATGTCCACGAACTGGCGGATCTTCTCGTTGTAGATGCCGGTGTCCTCGGGGTTGGTGATGAGCAGGGCGGCGGTGTGCTCCGACACGGCGGCCTTCAGGGCCTCCAGGTCGGGGATGCCGCTCTCGTCGGGGTAGAGGGTGATGACCTTGTACCCCAGGGCGGCGGCGGTGCCGGCGTTGCCGGGGTGGGAGAGGATGGTGGTGATGATCTCGTTGCGCTGTTCCCCCTCCCCCCGGGCCTGGTGATAGGCGTGGATCACCGCCACGTTGGAGAAAATCCCCTGGGACCCCCCGGCGGGGTTCAGGCTGAACCGGTCCATGCCGGAGATGGCCTTCAGGTACTGCTCGGTCTCGTACATCACCTGGAGGATGCCCTGGGTGGTGGCCTCGTCCTGGTAGGGGTGCAGCTCGGCAAACCGGGGGTCCCGGACGAAGCTCTCGTGGATCTTGGGGTTGTACTTCATGGTGCAGGTGCCCAGGCCGATGTCGATGTTGATGTCCGCCCCGATGGTCTCCTGGGACAGGCGGAGGTAGTGGCGCAGCAGCTGCATCTGCCCCAGCTCCGGCAGTTTGGGGGGCTGGGCGCGGCGGTAGCCGGCGGGGACGGGATCCCCGGCGGCCTGGGCCACCTCCGGCTCGATGGCCTCGGTGAGGATGGCCCGCTGGCCCGGGGCCCCCATCTCCATGAGGATGGGCTCATCCCACCGGGCCTCGTGAAAGTCTCGTCTTCCGTCCAGTTTCATTGGGCACTCCCTCCTAAGATTTCGGCCAGGGCAGCGCACAGGGTGTGGATGTCCGCCGCGGTGGTGGTGTCATTGACGCAGTAGAGGGCCTGGCCGGCGCAGTCGGGGAAGGCCCGGCCCAGGTCCACGCCGCCGAAGATGTTCCGCTCCAGCAGGGCGGCGTTGATCTCCGCCACGGTCTTGCCGGTGGCGGAGAAGTCCACCACGAACTCCTGGAACACCGGGGCGGGGTTCACCTTCACCCCGGGCAGGGCAGCCAGCTTCTGCTGGGCATAGGCGGCGTAGGCCAGGATGCGCGCCCCCAGTTCCTGCATGCCCTGGGGACCCATGGTGGCCAGGTAGCACCCGGCCACGATGGCCCACAGGCCGCACTCGGTGCCGAAGTACTCCTTGGCCTTCTCCCGGGAGGCGTGGCTGTTGCGGTAGTAGAGGGCCCGGCCCCAGCCGTACTGCCCCTCCTTGCCGGTCTCGCAGATGCCGTAGAGATAGGTGGGCAGCTCATTGACCAGGGCGGGGTCGTTGTCCATGGCGATGAAGCCGGCGCAGCCGCTGCCGTACTGCATGTGGATGCCCAGGGGCTGGATGTCCCCGCAGGTGAGGTCGGCCCCGTACCGGGCGGGGGGATCCATCACCCCCAGGGAGGAGACCTCGGGCATCACAATGCCCAGGGCTCCGGCCTGGTGGGCCAGGTCCATGACCTCCCTGGCCTTGGGCTGGAAGACCCCCAGGAAGGAGGGATTCTCCAGAAAGACGGCGGCGGTGTTTTCCGAGAGTTTGGCCTTCAGATCCTCCAGGTCCAGGATGCCCCCGGGGTCGGCCACAGGGACCAGCGTTCCGAAGGGGGCGCAGTAGGCCTCCGCCTGGGAGCGGATCTCCGGGCTCATGTGGGCGGGGATGAGGATCTCCTTCCGGTCCGGCCGCAGCCGGAAGGCCATGCGGAAGGAGGAGGAGACCGCCTGGCCGGCGTCGTAGGTGGGGTAGCTCACCACGTCCAGCTCCAGCAGTTCGGCCATCATGCTGGCGTACTCGAAGATGGCCTGCATCTTGCCGTGGTCAGAGTAGGTGTCCCCGCAGTAGGCGGTGAGAAACTCCGAGCGGTTGGCGATCTCGTCGCACACGGCGGGGATGTAGCGTTTGTAGCACCCGGCCCCCAGGAAGCTGAGGGCCTCCGCGGTGGAGGTGTTCTGGGCCAGCAGGCCGTTCATGTGGCGCTTGAGCGCCTGCTCACTGGGGATGGGGTCCGGCAGATCCATCTCCCCCTGAAACAGCAGGTCTTCGGGGATCACCGAGCGGTAGATCTCCGACACGTCCTCCACGCCGATCTCCCGCAGCATCTCCCCTTCAATCTCGGGGACGCTGTTGGGCATATAGGGGTGAATGAAATGATTCGACAAGAAAAAATCCCTCCCATGTTCAATGGATTGCAAGGTGGTAGGTCGGTACAACGTCAGGGGGCGGTGCCCCTGTTTCTTTTAGTATAAAGGTTCCCTGCCGGGGAAGGTCAAGGAATGTTTCCAGACGGGGCCAGGGCAGGCGGAAGGAAAAAATGACGGGATACCGGTCGGAATGCCGGGAGAAACGGGGGATAAAAACGCAGGAAACCCTGCGATTTTGGGCCTCCCATCCCAGCACCCCTGAAGTGCCCACGGAAAACCTTCCGCCCATGGGAAACTTTTGTGCGCCACAGAAAACAGGATGGACTTTTTCCGGAATTGGGATACAATATAAAAATAATCCATGCACGCTGCTCCAGCCTCCCAAATCGGCTGGGGCGGGAAGGGGGCCCGGGGATGAAGGAAACCAGATACACCGTGGGGGAGATGGCCAACCTCTGCAACGTCACCGCCAAGCAGCTGCGGCACTACGACGAGCAGGGCCTGCTGAAACCCGCCCATCGGGACGACCGGAACGGCTACCGCTACTACGACCAGAGCCAGATTGAGGAGGTCCTGCTGCTCACCAGCCTCAAGGCCTTGGACCTGCCCAACCAGCGCATCGCCGCCTTGATGAAGCAGCGGGACCTGGCCACCCTTTCCCGGGAGCTGGAGGGCCACCTCTACGCGGTGCGCCGGGAGCGGGACCAGGTGGTGGCCAAGTACGATGCCCTTATCGACAACATCCTCCGGGCCCTGGGGGGGCTGTCCCTGCTGGGTTCCCGGCCGGTGGGGGAGGCCACAGCCCTGGCGGTGGTGGACTTTCCCACCACCTGGGTGGCCTACACCCGGTACCAGTGCTACTGGAAGGCCAGCAAGCTCTTCATCTCCCGCCGGGCCGAGCTCCTCAAGGCGATGGACCAGGCGGGGCTGGAGCCGGTGGAGGTCAACATGGCCATCTTCCACTCCGACTACAAGAAGCAGTTCAGCGAGGACCCCTCCGACAACGAGGGGGACCTAGAGGTGTGCTACCGGGTCAAGCATCCGGATCCCCAGTCCCCCCTCTGCCGGCAGATCCCCGCCTTCCGGGCGGTGACCTGCCTGTACGTGGGCCCCTATGCGGAGATGCTGCCCGCCTACCTGGCCCTGGAGGACTATGCCCAACGGCTGGGGCTGGCCCTCCGCGGCACCTCCCTGGAGGAGTACCTGGTGGGGGCCACCATGACGGCAGACCCCCAGAACTACGTGACCCGGATCTATTTGCCCATCCAGGAGGGGTAGGCCACGGTGTACTAAAAAACAGCAGCAGGGCGGAGAGAAATCCTCTCCGCCCTGCTGCTGTTTGGGGCGATTTTTGGGTTAGGGCCGAATGACAAACTTCACCATGGGGTCCTGGGGGTCGGTCTGCCGCTCCAGGGCCCGCTGGAGCCCTTCCAGGGGAAGGACTTCCGTGACGTACTTCTCCGGGTCGATCATGCCGGAGGCGATGAGGTCGATGGTCTCCTCAAACTCCTTCCGGGTGCAGGAGACGCTGCCGATGAGCCGGATCTCCTGGAGCACCGCCCGGTTCATGGCGAAGGGGATCTCCGGGTCCATGGAGTTGCCGATCATGACGACGGTGCCCCCGGGGCGCACCCCGTCCAGGCAGGTGGCCAGGGCATCCCCGGACCCGACCACTTCAAAGGCCAGGTCGAAGCCCCCCTGGGTGGCGGCCTTCATGTGGGCCTCCCGCTGGGGGTCGTTGCCGTCAAAGTAGGCGTCGAAGATCCCCAGTTCCCGGGCCCGTTGGGTTTTCACGTCGCTGACCTTGGACAGGGCCACATAGGAGGCCCCCGCCTTCTTGGCCAGCTCCCCGATGAGCTGGCCGATGATGCCGGTGCCCACCACCAGCACCCGGTCGTGGAGGCGGATCCCCGACTTGCGCACGGCGTGGTAGGCCACCATCAGGGGGTCGATGCATCCGGCGGCCACGTCGGAGACGGTGTCCGGCAGCCGGTAGGCGTTGGAGGCCTTGCCCACGAACTGCTGGGCATAGGCCCCGTTGCACACGAAGCCGATGTAGTTGGTGCCGTTGACTTCCCGGCAGAGCTGCTCCTGGCCAGCCTGGCACATGTCGCACTGGCCGCAGTAGAGGTTGGCCCAGAAGGTCACCCGGTCCCCACGGCGAAGGGGCTGTCCCCGGGGTCGGTGACCACGCCGCAGAACTCGTGGCCTAGGATGAAGCCGTTGGGATCCTCCTTCCCCCAGCCTTTGCCGGCCTTCCACATGTGCACGTCGCTGCCGCACACGCCGCAGGTGGAGACTCGAATGGCCAGCTCCCCAGGCCCCACCGGGGGCACGGGGACGGATTTCACGGTGATCTCTTGGGGCCCTGTGAGGACAGCGGCCTTCATGGTGTTGGGTTCCATGGCAATCAAACTCCTTTCCATAGCTTGGGATGGCCAGCGCCAACCCATTCCCAACACCCCAGGGGACCCGGCAAGGTCCGGCGCCGGGGGATCACTGGAAGGGCTGCAGCAGCTTGGCCACCAGGGATTTCGTAATGGTATAGATGGAATAACGGGGGTAATGGATGTGGGCCAGGTCCATGGCCTGCTTCTGCTTTTCCGTGGCGGTGGTATAGGGGTAGACCCCAAAGAGGAAGGGGAAGAAGGCATAGAGGAAGGCCTGCCGGTCCTCCCCCGTCATGGCGGGGAAGAACACCTCCAGGCAGTGCTGGAGGGCCGCCAGGGTGGCGGCGTATTCCCGCTTAAAGGCTGCGAGGTTTTCCAGGCGGCTGTTGGCCTCCAGGTCGTAGAGGTTCATGGACATGAGCTTGAGCATGCAGGTCCGCTTTTCCAGGGTGTGGGCCAGGGCTTCGGCGAATGCCTCTGCCGTCAAGGTGGTGTGGCTCTGACAGAGGGCTGCCAGGTCCTGGTTCCACGCCTCGTGCTCCTGCTGGAGGAGGGCCAGGAAGATCTCCTCCTTGGTGTGGAAGTAGTTGTAGATGGAGGTGCGGGTGAAGGTGGTCTGCGCCCCGATCTCCTTCAAGGTGATCTCCCGAAAGCTCCTGGTTTCGTACAGGCGGGCGCAGGCTTGGACAATCTCTTCCCGCCTGGCCTTGGTCAGTGCTGCGGATCCTTTTGGCATATGGGTTCCCCTCTTTCCCGGCTGGTGGCCGATGGTAGGTTCCATTATAGGCGTTTTTTGACGCCGCGTCAAACCAAACCAAGGGGAAGGGGAGGGGGCTCAGCCTGCCAGGACCCTCTTGGCCCAGGCGGCGGGGTTGCCGTGGAGGACCTGGCCCTGCACCCACTTGGCCTGGGGGCAGTGGCTCTGGAGGCTCCGGGTGGCCCCGTCAATGCTGCTGCCGCCAGAGGTGGCGAAGGGGATCACCCGCTTGCCGGCCAGGGCATGGCTCTCCAGGAAGGTGTCCACGATGCGGGGCTCCACATACCACCAGATGGGAAAGCCCAGGAACACGGTGTCGTACTGGTCCATGTTTTCCACCGGGGCGGCGATGGCAGGACGGCAGGCGGGGTCGTTCATCTCGACGGAGCTGCGGCTCTTTTTGTTGGTCCAGTCCAGGTCGGCAGCGGTGTAGGGGACGGCGGGGCGGATCTCATACAGGTCGCCCCCCACGGCCTGGGCGATGGCTTTGGCAGCCCGGGCGGTGGTGCCGCTGGCGGAGAAATAGGCCACAAGGATACGGTTTGACATAGGGGATGCTCCTTTCGCAAGCCGGAGGGCCGCTGCCCACCGGCGGGGATGTGAGAAATTTTCGTTCTGACGTCGTGTCAGCATCTGTATCATAGCATGGTTCTGACATCGTGTCAATACGGAAGGCGAAAAAATTCCTGCCGGGTTGGCAGGTGGTTCCGTCAGGACCATCGCAGGTTAGAACCTGCAACGTGGTTCCCCGCCCGGTCCCGGGCGGGGGATCCAGGCTTTCTCTAAGAGAAAGCCCGGACGCAAAGAGTCGCGGGGGGGAGGCCTTCCTTATCCAGCCCGCCCAGCTGGGGGGACTGGTGGTCTTTTCTGGACCAGCGCAGGTTAGAACCTGCGAGGTGGTTTCCCGCCCGACTCCGGGCGGGAGCCCGGCTTTCTCCGGAG
>URCB01000052.1 GCA_900546255.1 uncultured Eubacteriales bacterium | reverse complement strand
CGGGCAGGCGGGCCCCCGGGGCGCTGCGCCCCGAGGCACCGTAAGAGCCCCGACCGCCCAAAGGGTACGCAGTACCCCACCGCGTCCCCGCCCGGCGAAGCTGGGCGCGGCCTTTCTCTCACGAAAAATGCGCCTTCGTCCCTGCACAAACGGAACGAGGACGCATTTTTGCGTTTCTCTTGTGGCGTCCGAAGGGCGCCGCCCTCAGACGGTAACCGGCTTGAGGGAGGGGTTGATGATCTCTCTCCAGTCCAGATCGCCCCGCTCCAGGCCGTGGATGAGGATCTCTGCCGTGGCGGCGTTGGTGGCGAAAGGAATGTTGTACTGGTCGCACATCTGGTTGATGTACTTCAGGTCGGGGTCCAAGTCGCTGGACTGGGGGTCGGAGAAAAACAGCACCATGTCAATCTCGTTGTAGGCGATGCGGGCGCCGATCTGCTGGCTGCCGCCATGGGCATGGGACAGGAACAGACGGACGGGCAGGCCTGTGGCCTCAGCGACCAGGCGGCCGGTGGTGTTGGTGGCGCAGACGGTGTGCTTGGACAAAACACCGCAGTAGGCAATGCAGAACTGCACCATCAGCTCTTTCTTGTGGTCATGACTCATCAATGCAATATTCATTCTGCTTCATCCTTTCGCAGTGGCAGCCAGGGCACGTCGTGTTGGGGCGTGTGCAGGCCGCACGGAAACTTAGGTGGGAGGAACAACAGGGTGGGAAGGTACGGGGTTTTCCTTTACCGCAGCCCCATCAGGGGTACCGGTTGGCCGGTGAGCCGGCGGGCGATGTTTTCATAGGCCCGGACAGCCCCCCGCCGAGCCCCCAACTGGGCCAGGGGACGGCCTTCTGTGGCCGCCAGAACCACCTTGGGATCCTCCGGCACCAGGCCCAGCAGGGGCAGGCCCGCGGTGTCCATGGCATCGTCGATGGTGGTGTTCTGCCGGCGCAGCAGGCGGGGACGGACCCGGTTGACCACCAGGTGGATGGTCTCCAACTGGGACAGCTGGGTGACCACCCGCTGAGCATCCCGCAGGGAGGAGGGGTCGCTCACCGCCACCACAATGGCCCGGTCTGCGCCGCAGACGGCCAGACGGAACCCCGGCCCCAGGCCGGCGGGGGAGTCGATGAGCACATAGTCGTAGGCTTCCCGGGCCTGCTGGAGCAGGGCCTGAAAGCCCGCCTCTCCGGGGAAGTCCCCTGGCAAGGTCAGCGGGGCGGTGAGAAGGTGCAAACCGGAAACCGTGGGGTGGGGCACCGCCGCCCGGGACAGGTCACACCGGCCGGCCATCACGTCGCTGAAATCCATCAGCGCCGCGTCGGTCATGCCCAGGGTGATGTCCAGGTTGCGCAGGCCCACGTCACCGTCCAAGCACAGCACTTGCTTCCCCAGCAGCGCTAGGGAGGCGCCCACCCCTCCTGTGAGGGAGGTCTTTCCTGTGCCGCCCTTTCCGGACGTGATGACGATTACGCTGCCCACAGCCATTCCTCCTGAATCTTCGGCTTCATTGTACCATACGGCCCCGTGTCTTGCAATAGTTTTTTGTGCAAAGATACTAAATTTTTGCTTCCTTGATCTTGCTCCACTTCCGGGGGTAGGCCTTGGGGGTGGGGCGGCTTTTGAACACCGTCACCACCCGGTGGTAGATCTCCGTCTCCGGGAGCAGATAGTCCATGACGAAGGGGTCCTCCCCCCCCAGGGTCTGGATGATGGCCCGGGCGGCGTCGATCTCCTCGTCGGTTTTGTTGCTCTTCATGGCCAGGAACAGGCCCCCGGGCTTCACATAGGGCAGGCAGAGCTCCGCCAGCACCGGCATGGAGGCCAGGGCCCGGGAGACGGCCACATCATACCCCTCCCGGTGCTCCTTCTGCCGGGAGAGCTCCTCCGCCCGGCCCTTGAGGAGGGTCACGTCGGGGAGGTGCAGTTCCTGGCACAGTTCCCCCAGCCAGTCCACCCGCTTGCCCAGGCTGTCCAGGAGGGTGAGCTGGATGGTGGGGTCCAGGATCTTCAGCACCAGGCCGGGGAACCCCGCCCCGGTGCCCACGTCGATGACCTTCCGCCCCCCCAGGGCCTTGGAGGGGAGAAGGGCGGCGCTGTCCAGGAAGTGGCGCTTCACCACCTCTTCCGGGTCGGTGATGGCGGTGAGGTTCATCACCTGGTTCTTCTCCAGCAGCCGGTCCCCGTAGAGGGACAGTTGTTCCGCGGCCTTTTGGGTCCAGGGGAGGCCCAGCTGGTCCAGCCCCCGGCAGAGCAGGGCCATGGCTTGCTCAGTCATGCACTCACCTCAATACATCAGGATGGAGCCGGAGGCAAAGGCGTAGGCGTACATGATGGTGAGAAACACCATGAACGCAATCCCCACCCAGGCCCAGAGGCGGGCCTTTCGGCTGTAGGGTTTGTAGGGCTTCTTCTCCGGCTGGGGGGGCGTCTCCTCGGCGGGGGAGGGGGCCGCCTCCTCTTGGGGCGTTGGGGAGGTCAGGTCCTCCGGGCGCTTTTCCGGTTCCATGGGCACCGCCTTACTTGCGGGAGATGACTTCCATGCCGCCCATGTATTTCTGAAGGACCTCGGGGATCTTCACGCTGCCGTCCTTCAGCTGGTTCTGCTCCACCATGGCGGGGAAGATGCGGCTGGTGGCCAGGCCGGAGCCGTTGAGGGTGTGGAGGAACTCCGGCTTGCCGGTGGACTCCCGGCGGAAGCGCATGTTGCCCCGGCGGGCCTGGTAATCCCGGGCGTTGGACACGGAGGAGACCTCCTTGTACCCCTGCATGGAGGGGATCTGGATCTCAATGTCGTAGGTCCGAGCCATGGAGGCCGAGCAGTCTCCGGCGGCCAGCTTCACGGTGCGGAAGTGGAAGCCCAGGCCCTTCACCAGGTTCTCCGCCTTGGTGACCAGCTCGTCGAAGGCGTCGTCGGAGTCCTCGGGGCGGGTGAACTGGAACATCTCTACCTTATTGAACTGGTGGCCCCGGACCATGCCCCGCTCCTCTGCCCGGGCAGAGCCCGCCTCCCGGCGGAAGCAGGGGGTGTAGGCGAAGAACTTCTTGGGCAGGTCGGCCTCGGTGAGGATCTCGTCCCGGTACACGCTGGCCAGGGCGGCCTCGGCGGTGGGGAGCATGTAGTGGATCCGGTCGTCGGTGGGGTTCTGGATCTTATACACCTCGTCGGCGAACTTGGGGAACTGGCCGGCGGTCTCCCCGCACTGGTACTCCAGCATGTGGGGGGGCAGGATGAACTCATACCCGTCGGCCAGGTGGCTGTCGATGAAGTAGTTCAGCAGGGCCCACTCCAGCCGGGCGCCCAGGCCGGTGTACATCCAGAAGCCGGAGCCTGCCAGCTTCACCCCCCGGGTGTAGTCGATGAGACCCAGGTCGGTGCACAGGTCCACATGGTGCTTGGCCTCAAAGTCAAACTTGTGAGGCTCCCCGAAGTAGCGCAGAGGCTCGTTGTTCTCCTTCCCCCCGGGCTTCAGGTCGTCGTCGGGGAGGTTGGGCAGGGAGAGCATCAGGGTGCGGTACTCCGCTTCCACCCCCCGGAGGGTCTCCTCCTGGGCGGCGATCTGGCCTTTCAGCTCGCTCATTTTCTGGAAAACGGGGGCAGTGTCCTCCCCGGCCTTCTTCAGCTGGGGGATGGTCTTGGAGACCTTGTTCTGCTCCGCCTTTTTCTGTTCCATGTCGTGGATGATGTCCCGGCGTTCCTTGTCCAGGGCCAGGATCCGGTCCACCTCCTGGTCACAGTTGACTTCCTTGGCTCGGAGGCCGGCTTTCACCTTTTCCGGGTCTTCCTTGATGCGCTTGATGTCCAGCATGGTATCACCTCATAGTATGGTTTCAATCTTTGTTTCACGTGAAACAGATGGATTTTCTCAATAGAACATGGCGTAAATGGTGCGGTAGGCATCGGCGGGGGACTCCGCGCCCTCCACCGTGGACTCGGTGGGGAGGCTCTCCTCCAGGCCGGTCTCCTCGAAGGCCTCGATCATGGTCTTGGCCTCGCTGTAGGAGGAACGGACGGCGGCCTCAATCTGCCGCAGCCACTCCATGGCCTGGACCTGCTTGTCCTTTTCCTCCACCTGGCTTTGCAGGTCCTCCTCCTGGTTCTTCCGCTCCTCCAGCTCGTACTGCAGGCGCTGGTTCTCCAGCTGGAGGTCTGCCACCGCCTGGTTGTTGGAGATGGAGTCGTTGAGGTCCTGCAGGGCCAAATGGTTCCGCTGCTGCATCACAAAGGACACCAGCAAGAGGAGGAGGGCCACGCAGAACAAGGCGATGAGGTAAACCTTCACCGGCCGGCTTTTGTTGGGCTTCTCCGGCGGGGTCTCTCCGCTGCCCTTGTCTGCCGGAGGGGGGGTGGGCATGGAGTCCTTCGGCGTTTCTTCTAGGGTCATAGATTCCGTTCCTTTCCCGCCTCCAGGGAGGAGAGGGCCTGGAGCAGCCGGTTCAGGTCCTCCTGGTCATAGTATTCCAGGGCGATTTTTCCTTTCTTCTTTCCCGGGCTGATGGTCACCCGGCGGCCCAGGCCGGCGGTGAGCTGGCGCTCCGCCTCGGCATAGTACAGCTGCAGGGGGTGGGGCTCCGGGGGCGGGGCGGGTTTTTTCTGGACCGCCTGGCGGATGCGCTGCTCGGTCTCCCGCACGGAGTAGCCTTTGTCCACAATCTCCCCGGCGAAGGCGATTTGGGCCTCGGGGGTGGGCAGGGCCAGCAGGGCCCGGCCGTGGCCGGCGGAGAGGTTGCCCTGCTCGATGAGCCACTGGACCTCCTGGGGCAGGGCCAGCAGCCGCATGGCGTTGGCCACCGCCGGCCGGGATTTGCTCACCCGCCGGGCGGCCTCCTCCTGGGTCAGGCCGTAGTCCTGGATGAGGGTGCGGTAGCCCGCCGCCTCCTCCATGGGGTTCAGGTCCTCCCGCTGGAGGTTCTCGATGAGGCCCAACTCCATGACCTTCCGGTCGTCGGCCTCGATGATGATGGCGGGGACCTCTTCCAGCCCCGCCTGCCGGGCGGCCCGCCAGCGGCGCTCCCCGGCGATGATCTGATAGTATCCCGAGGCCAGCCGGCGCACCGTCAAGGGCTGGAGCATCCCGTGCTGACGGATGGACTCCGCCAGGTCGGCCAGGGCTTCCTCGTCGAAGTGTTTTCTGGGCTGGTTCAGGCCAGGCTCCACTTGTGAAATGGGGAGGTTTACGGAGCCTCCCGTCTGGGCCTGAAGGGTGGTGTCTCCCAGGAGCGCGTCCAGCCCGCGTCCTAAGGCCATGGTATCCCTTCCTTTCTATGGCACAAGGTGCAATCCACAAGCCCACTGCCGCGGGGGTTATGCCCGGCGAGGCAGGGGATTCTTCTCCAACAGCTCCTCGGCCAGGCGCCGGTAGGCCACCGCCCCTCGGGAGGAACTGTCGTAAGCCGTCACCGGTTTGCCGTGGCTGGGGGCCTCCGACAGCCGCACATTCCGGGGAATCACCGTGGCAAAGACCTTGCCAGGGAAGTGGCGCTTGACCTCCTCCGCCACCTGGAGGGAGAGGTTGGTCCGGCCATCGTACATGGTCAGCAGCAGCCCCTCCAGGGCGATGGCGGGGTTCAGCCGCCCCTTCACGATGCGGACGGTGGACAGCAGGTCGCTGAGGCCTTCCAGGGCATAGTATTCGCACTGGACCGGCACCAGCACGGTATCCGCCGCGCACAGGCAGTTGAGGGTGAGCAGTTCCAGGGAGGGGGGGCAGTCAATGAGGATGAAGTCATAGCTTGCCTCCACCTGGGCCAGGGTGTCCTTCAGCCGATACTCCCGGCGGTCCAGGGGGATCATCTCCACCGAAGCCCCGGCCAGCCCTTTGTTGGCCGGCAGCACATCGCTGTACTTGGTGTGGACGATGGCGTGCTCCACCGCTGCGCCGCTGATGAGAACGTCGTAAATGGTGGGAAACACCGCCCCCTTATCCACGCCAAAGCCAGAGGTGGCGTTGCCCTGGGGGTCAAAGTCGCACACCAGGACCTTTGCCCCGGCCTCCTGCAGGCAGGCGGCCAGGTTCACGCAGCTGGTGGTTTTCCCCACCCCGCCTTTTTGGTTGACAAAGGCGATGGTTTTGGCCATGGTTTCCCTTCTTTCCCGGAACCCTGCGGTTCTTGTGAATTGGTTACTGGGTAAGTTCCCGTAGAGTTCCATTATACCGGGAAGCCTATGGTTTTGCAACCCAAATTTCCCTGGAATTCCAAGGGGAATCCCCGTTTTTGCCCCCTGAAAAAAATGAAAAAGGGGCCGGATGTTTCACGTGAAACATCCGGCCAAGGATGAAAGGATATGCAAGGAAAACTCAGGCCGGACCGCTTCCGCTGGGGCTTTGGCCCTTGGCCTTGGGAATTCGTATGGTAAGCAAGAGGTCCTCCCCCTCCTCCTTCCGCTGGCACTGGGCCGCTACCCCGGCCGAGCGCATCACCGCCAAGCTGTGGTCCAGGCTGTTGAGGAAGAACCGGACGTCCCGGATCAGCAGGGGAGGGCGGGTCTTTTTCCCCTTGGTCTGGTTGCAGAGGACCTCCTCCACATACTTCTCCGTGCGGGCCACCGTCCACCCCTCCTTCACCAGCAGGTCCGCCCCGGCGGCTTGGGCCTCGGGGGTGGGCAGGCGGAGAAGGGCCCTGGCGTGGCGCTCGGTGAAGCCATGCTTCCGGAGCAGGGCCAACACCTCCTGGGGCAGGCGCAGCAGGCGGAGCTTGTTGGCCACCGCCGACTGGGACTTGCCCACCTTGGCGGCGGCCTCCTCCTGGGAGAGGCCATAGACGGTGGTGAGCCGCTCCAACGCCTTGGCCTCCTCCCAAAAGTCCAGGTCCCGCCGCTGTAAGTTTTCAATCAGGGAGAGCAGGCAGGAACTTTCCCGGGACACCTCCAGCACCAGGCAGGGCACCTGCTCCAGGCCGCAGATCATGGCGGCCCGCAGCCGGCGCTCTCCGGCGATGAGCTCATACCGCCCGCCGCCCTTTCGCCGGACGGAAAGGGGTTGGAGAATGCCGTGAACCCGGATGCTCTCTGCCAACTCATACAGCCCGTCGGGGTCGAAGTACCGCCGGGGCTGGTCGGGGTTGGGGGAGATCACATCCGGGGAGAGCATGGTCACCCGGGTGGATTCCAACAGCCCCCGTCTGTATAAAACCGGCATTTCTCTGGCCTCCTTTCTCAGAACAACCAGAGTTTACCATTTTTTGGAAGGGAAGTCTTGGGAACCCTGTCGACGGAACCGGATTGCCTCCCTTTTTTGGGCGGATCACAGGATTTCCGGGGGCAGCATCCCCTCCCCAGAGGAAATGGGGTGGTTTTCCACGTTTTCCAAGGCCAGCTGCATCAGTTGGAGAAAGAGGTCCTCCTGTTCCGGCGTCATGCCGTGGAGCAGGCGGCTGCCGGTTTGGATGCCGTTCTCCAAGAGGATGGTCCCCATTTTCCGGCCCTTCTCCGAGAGGGAGACCACTTGGTACCGCCCGTCGGTGGGGGACTTCCGGGTGGTCACCACCCCTTTCCCCTCCATGCGCTGGACGATGCCCCGGGCGGTCTGGTGGGTGACGCAGAGGTAGTCCTTGAGGTCGTTGATCACCGCATTCTCATGGGAGAGAAAAAAGAGCAAACTGTCCGCCTGCTCGGTGGTCAGGCCCAGGGCCTTGACGTGGAGGTTGCGGTTTTTGACGATCTGATTGGCCATGCGCAGAATGAGCCGGGCGACGGTAAATTCCTTGTCCTTTTCCATGGTTGTCCTTTCCTCTTCTCTTCCAGAATCCATCCCATCATACAATGGGCCACAACGGTTGTCAACGTCCCGGGGCTGGATGGACCAAAAGGCACGTTAGCTTGAGAAAAAAGTTACCAAATCTCTTTATATTTTTTCCAAACCCCCTTGACAAATCCCCCTTCCCCTGCTATGATGCAAGGTGAACGGAAAAGGTTTTTCACAATGATACAGCGTGCTTTCTATTAAGCCCCTTGGGCTTTCCTTTTTCCTCTATTATACAGCATACTGTTTAGTTGCGCGGTTCCGTCCTCTCTCATTGACATCATTGATTTAGGAGGTAACTTGAAATGCGTGTGTTGACAGAAGAACAGCAGAAGTGGTGTGACACCATCGGTGAATTCTGTAAGAAGGAAATCGAACCCATCATGCTGGAATGGGATAAGATCGTCGATCCCTCCAAGGCCATCCCCATGGACGTGTACGCCAAGGCCTTCAAGCTGGGCCTGAACTCCTTCGAGATCCCCAAGGAGTACGGCGGCAACAAGGTGGACCTGGCCACCGCCGAGGTCATGTACGAGGAGATGGGTTACTATGACGGCAACTTTGCCTCCGTCATGCAGACCACCAACCTGGCCCTGAAGCCCATCCTCATCGGCGGCACCCCCGACCAGGTGAAGTATTTCTCCGAGCACATCCTCAACGGCAGAGGGTATGCCTGCTTCTGCCTTACCGAGCCCCAGTCCGGCTCCGATGCCTCCAATGTAAAGACCACCGCCGTCAAGGACGGGGACGAGTGGGTCATCAACGGCGAGAAGTGCTTCATCACCAACGGCGGCGAGGCCGACATCGCCTGCGTTTTCGCAGCCACCGACCCCACCAAGGGCGCCAAGGGCATCTCCGCCTTTATGGTCCCCACCAACACCCCCGGCTTCTCGGTGACCAAGTATGAGGACAAGTGCGGCTTCCGCACCATCTCCACCTGCTCCCTGAAATTCGATAACGTCCGCGTGCCTGCCGCCAACCTGGTGGGCGAGGAAGGCAAGGGCTACATCTACGCCATGAAGACCCTGGACAAGTCCCGTGCCTGCGTAGGCGCCCTGGCCGTGGGCATCGCCCGCCGCGCCCTGGACGAGGCGCTGGCCTTCGTGAAGGAGAGAGTGACCTTCGGCGCCCCCGTGGCCAAGCGCCAGGGCATCCAGTGGATGATCGCCGACATGGCCACCAAGATTGAGGCCTCCCGCTGCCTGGTCTCCCACGCCAACGACCTGCAGAGCAAGGGCCTGCCCTTCTCCAAGGAGGCCGCCATGGCCAAGATGTTCGCCACCCAGTCGGCCATGGAAGTGTGCACCGACGCCATCCAGCTCATGGGCGGCAAGGGCTACATGAAGGAAGACTGCGTGGAGAAGTGCTTCCGGGACATCAAGGCCTACTGCATCTTCGAAGGCACCAACCAAATCCAGAAGATGGTCATCTCTGGGGCCGTGCTCTCCGGCAAGGGCCACTAATCCGCCGCGCCGCTTTGGGCGGCCTTTCCCGCAAATCTACCTCTCTTTTACTGCCGTGCCTGGACCCTCCCTTTCCAGGCACGGCACTTTTTTGGCCGCTTCAGGATGGCCAAATACAAGAACCCCCTCCGAGGATCGGAGGGGGTTCTGTAATTACTAAGAATTGTAGGATCTGTCCTGCTGCGGATTACCGCTTGTTGGACTTTCTCCAGATGCCCATCTTCTCGGCGGAAGCGATCAGCTCGTCCCGGAACTGGGGGTGGGCGATGGAGATGATCTTCTCAGCGCGCTCCCAGGTGTTCAGGCCCTTGAGGTTGATCATGCCGTACTCGGTGACCAGGTACTGCACGGTGGAACGGGGGTCGGTGCAGATGGAGCCGGGGGTCAGGGTGGGCACGATGCGGGACTTCAGCTCGCCGTCCTTGCCCTTCATGGAGGAGGACAGGCAGATGAAGGACTTACCGCCGTTGGACAGGTAAGCACCCATGACGAAGTCCAGCTGGCCGCCGGTGCCGGAGATCTGCTTGGTGCCGGCGGACTCCGCGTTCACCTGGCCGAAGAGGTCCAGGTCCACGATGTTGTTGATGGAGATGAAGTTGTCCAGCTGGGCAATGACGCGGACGTCGTTGGTGTAGTCCACGGGGGCGCCCATGACTTCGGGGTTCATGTTCACATAGTCATACAGCTTCTTGGTGCCGGCGGCGAAGGCATAGACCTGACGGCCATAGTCCAGGGACTTGTTCTTGCCGGTGATCTTGCCGGCCTTGGCGATGTCCACGAAAGCGTCCACGTACATCTCGGTGTGCACGCCCAGGTCCTTCAGGTCGGACTCGGCGATCAGGGCACCCACGGTGTTGGGCATGCCGCCGATGCCCAGCTGCAGGCAGGCGCCGTTGGGGATCTCGGGGACGATGAGGTTGGCCACGGTGCGGTCCACGTCGGTGGGGGGCACGGAACCCAGCTCGGGGATGGAGGGGTTGTCGCCTTCCACCACGTAGGTCACGTCGGCGATGTTCAGCTCAGTCTTATACAGGCCATAGACGGGGGGCAGGTTCTTGTTGACCTCCACCACGATGTGCTTGGCCCGGGCGCACATCTCATACAGGTGAGAGGGAGCCAGGGAGAAGGAGAAGTTGCCGTGCTCGTCCATAGGGGGCACCTGGGTGAAGACCACGTCCACGGGGTCCAGGTTCTCCCGATAGAACCGGGGCAGCTCGGAATAGCGCATGGGGGAGAACCAGCCCATGCCCTTGGCAATGATCTTCCGGTCGATGCCGGAGCAGTGCCAGGAGTGCCAAGCGAAGTGCTCGCCAGCGTCGTCCGCCTTGGCGATCTCGGGCATCCACATGGTAACGCCGCCGCGGACCTTCACGTCCTCCAGCTCGTTCTGGCGGGCAGCCAGGGCCTTGTCCAGGGCCACGGGGTGGTTGGTGCACCAGGTGTAGTCCACCCAGTCGCCGGACTTGACCAGCTTAGCGGCCTCTTCGGCGGTGGTCAGCTTGCTCTTGTACATAGCCTGAAAATCCATTTTCTTGTCTCCTTTTCTGAAATAAAAAGAATAAAAAAGCATGTACCCCACCAGGTCAAAGCCTGGCAGAGCACCCCCTTCCCTGGACAGCGCCAAAGGGTGTGGGGTGAATTGATCAGGTACAAGTTTAGCCAGGAGAGCCGGAAAAGTCAAGCAAAATTTTGCATTTTTTGCGCTTTCCTCCTGCATTCTCGCCCTTGCTGGCGCTGGCTGTCACATCCGCTAAAAATAGCGTTTTCTCAACAGATTTTTCCGTTATTTTTTTGTGATTCTTTGCCTCTTGCCAGGGCAGGGGCCAGGCAGTAGAATGGAACCAGGGAAGTCCCATTGGAATGAAGGAGGAGATTTGCATGGAAGCACTGAAGCAGCGGATCCGCGCAGAGGGAAAAGTACGGGGAAACAACGAGGTCCTCAAGGTGGACAGTTTCCTCAACCACCAGATGGACGTGGCCTTTCTCCAGGAGATCGGCCAGGAATTCCGGCGCCGCTTCGCCGGATGTCAGGTGGACCGGATCCTCACCATTGAGGCCTCGGGCATTGCCATCGCCTGCCTGGCCGCCCCGGCCTTCGGCAACGTGCCGGTGGTCTTTGCCAAGAAGAACCGCACCAAGAACATCGCCGGGGATGTGTACATCAGCCAGGTGGAGTCCTTCACCCAGGACCGGCGGCCTTACAACATTTTTGTCTCCAAGGAGTTCCTCCACCCCGGGGAAAAGGTTCTCCTGTTGGACGACTTCCTGGCCAACGGCAGTGCCCTCCAGGCCCTCACCGACCTGGTCCGCCAGGCCGGCGCGGAAGTGGTGGGGGCCGGGGTGGTCATTGAGAAGGCCTTCCAGCCCGGCGGGCAGCGGCTGCGGACGGACGGGGTCCGGGTGGAATCCCTGGCCCGCATCCAGTCCATGAGCGAGGAGACCGGCGTGGTCTTCTGCGACTGAGGTGCGCTGCTGGCGCAGGGTGTTCTAAGGCCGGGGCCCTCCGTCATCGGTAGGCGGTCCCGTTGAGACCGTCGCAGGTCCAGACCTGCAACGTGGGTTCCCGCCCGGTCCCGGGCGGGGGCGCGGTAGGGTACTGCGTACCCTACGGGTGGTCGGGGCTCTTACGGTGCCTCGGGGCGCAGCGCCCCGGGGGCCCGCCTGCCCG
>URCB01000051.1 GCA_900546255.1 uncultured Eubacteriales bacterium | reverse complement strand
TGGCGCCGCGGACCTGCTGGTCGGCGTGACGGGAGTCAACGCCCAGCTTCACGTGGAGCTCCACGGTCTCATCGAACTTGGCGGGAGCGGTTTTCACAATCAGATCCATGGCCTCTGCAGTGTCATACAGAGTGGCCTTGTCGATCTGCTTTGCGCTGTCCTGATACTTTTTTCCTCTAAACATATCTCTACCCTCCTGCCTTACTCGCCAACGACCACGCCCATGGAGCGGGCGGTGCCGGCAATCATGCTCATGGCGGCCTCGATGGTGGCGGCATTCAGGTCACGCATCTTGGTCTCGGCAATCTTGCGCACGTCTTCCTTGCTGATGGTGGCGACCTTGTCCTTGTTGGGCACGCCGGAACCCTTCTCGATGTTGCAGGCCTTCTTGATGAGGACGGCAGCGGGAGGGGTCTTGGTGATGAAGGTGAAGGAACGGTCGGCGTAGACGGTGATCACCACGGGGATGATCAGGCCGGCGTCGTTCTTGGTGCGCTCGTTAAACTCTTTGGTGAAGGCGGCAATGTTGATGCCGTGCTGGCCCAGAGCGGGGCCAACGGGGGGCGCCGGCGTTGCCTTGCCGGCGGGAATCTGCAGTTTGACGTATCCAGTTACTTTCTGTGCCACTTAGAGCACCTCCATTATGAAAATGTGGTTGGACGGAGCGGCGGCCCGCTCCTCCCACGCCTGCGGGGATGGTTCCGCAGGGTCAGATGGATTCGATCTGGTCCAGATCCAGTTCTACCGGGGTTTCCCGGCCGAACATGGACACGACCACCCGAACCTTTTGGCGCTCCATGTCGATTTCCTCCACGGTACCGAGGAAAGACTCCAGCGCGCCGTCGGTGATGCGGACGTTGTCGCCCACTTGGTAGTTGACCAGGACTTCCCGTTTCTCCACACCCAGGGCGGCAATTTCCGCCTCGGTGAGAGGGATGGCCTTGTTCCCGGAACCCACGAACCCGGTGACCCCCCGCACGTTGCGGACCAGGTGCCAGGTTTCGTCGGTCATCACCATTTTCACCAGCACATACCCGGGGAAGACTTTACGCTCCACGGTTTTGCTGCCGCTGTCGGTGATTTCGGTGACGGTTTCCATGGGAATGTTCACCGCCAGGATCAGGTCGCCCATGTTGCGGTTTTCTACCGCTTTTTCGATGGTGGCTTTTACGGTGTTTTCATAACCCGAATAGGTGTGCGCCACATACCATTTCGCTTCTTCCGCCATGGTGTTTCACCTTTCTCAGTGCTGGCCGAAGAGGGAGAGGAGTGCGTCGATCACGGAGCTGGCAATGCCGTCGAAGATCCAGACGATGATGCCGACGACGATGACGCAGACAATCACGATGCCCGTTTTTTTCAGGGTATCCGCCCGGGTGGGCCAAGAGACCTTCTTCAGCTCAGACCGCAGCTCCCGGAAGAACCGGGCAATCCGCTTGCCAACGCCGGGCTTTTTTTCCTTGTCGGCTTTGGCTTTTGCCTTTTCCTTGTCGGCCTTGGCCGGCTTGGTCTCCTTTGCCTTTTCCTCTGCCCCGTCCTGGTTCATCTTTTCTTTTTCAGACATTCAGTTCCACCCTTCTTTCTTACAGGGAATGTGGGCCATCATCACTTAGTCTCACTATGAACGGTGTGCTTTCTGCAGAAGGGGCAGTACTTGTTCATCTCTAAGCGGTCGGGGGTATTCTTCTTGTTCTTGGTTGTGTTGTAGTTGCGCTGTTTGCACTCATTGCATCTGAGGGTGATCTTCACCCGTGCGCCGGCTTTTGCCATTTGCGGCACCTCCTTTACGATGTTCGGCCCCGGGAAAAACAAAACGCCGGAAATCGGCCTTTCGCCTGTCCACAGGCGATTCCGATCCCGGCGGATTCCACTTGCGCCTTTTTAGGCATGAAAAAAGAATACGGCTGGATCGGCATCGTTTGCCTCCCTATGTCCAAATGGTCCAGGGTTTGTGGGCAGATACCGTAATCTGCGCACAAAAAATAAGCCCTTTTCATAGGTGCGACTATTTTATCATGGGCCTGTCCCCTTGTCAAGCACAATTTTCCCAAGAATCTCAAGGGAACCGCCGGGGACTCCGGGCAGGCGGCACGGCTTTCCCAGCGGAGTAGAAATGGGGCGGAAAGAAGTAGGGCAGCGGTAGGAAAATCCCGCACGGAGGGTATGGAGGCGGGGCGGCGTTCCGGGGTATCATAGAGGACGGAACCCCCGTGGGAAAAACGGCGCCCCTTGCGGATGGCCCTGGGGCCCAAGGGGGCCTTCCCTTGACAAGGGGGAGGGGACACGCTAAGATAGCGGTATCGACAAAGGGGGAATGCTTGTGCGCATTATGGCCATTGACTATGGCGACGCTCGGACCGGGGTGGCCGTTTCCGACCCCACGGGCCTGCTGGCAGGCCAGACGTTTCTCATCAAAAGCCGCAAAGCCCAGGTGGTGCTGGAGGAGTTGGCCGCACTGGCCAAAGCCCAGGGGGCGGAGGAACTGGTGATGGGGTATCCCCGCAACATGGACGGGACCCTGGGGCCCCGGGCGGAGAAGTACGCCGCCTTTGCCAAGAAATTGGAGGCAACCACCGGCCTGCCGGTGATCCTTTGGGACGAACGGCGGACCACCGTGGACGCCCACCGGATTTTGGGGGAACAGGGCATCCGGGCCAAAAACCGGAAAGACAAGGTGGACGCCATGGCAGCTACCTTAATATTAGAAGGCTACCTGGATCGGAAGCGCATCCAGGCCCAACGACAGAACAGGGAGGAACCCACCGAATGAAACAAGAAGAACGGACCTTGCAATTCCATATCCGCTGCGCCCCTGGGGATGTGGGGCGCTACTGCATCCTCCCTGGGGACCCGGGGCGGAGCGAAGTCATCGCCCAGTACTTTGACAATCCCGTCCATGTGGCCTACAACCGGGAGTTTAACATCTACACCGGGACCCTTTTGGGGGAGAAGGTCTCCGTCTGCTCTACGGGCATCGGCGGCCCCTCGGCGGTGATCGCCCTGGAGGAGCTCCACGCCATTGGGGCGGATACCTTTGTCCGCACCGGCACCTGCGGGGGCATCAAGTTGGAGGTCCAGAGCGGGGACCTGGTGATCGCCACCGGGGCGGTCCGCCACGAGGGGGCCAGCCGGGAGTATGCCCCCATCGAGTTCCCTGCGGTGCCGGACTACGAGGTCCTCTCCGCCCTAGTGGACACCGCCAAGACCATGGGCACCCCCTGGCATGCCGGGGTGGTTCAGTGCAAAGACTCCTTCTATGGCCAGCATTCCCCGGAGCGGATGCCGGTGGCCTACGAACTGGAGGCCAAGTGGGAGGCCTGGAAGCGGCTGGGGGTCCTGGCCAGCGAGATGGAGTCTGCCGCCCTTTTCACCGCTGCCTCTGCCCTGGGGGTGCGGTGCGGGTCCGCCTTCCACGTGATCTGGAACCAGGAGAGGGAGAAGGCCGGCCTGGACCAGAAGGAGAATGAGGACGTGACCCTCTCCGTGAAACTGGCCGTTGAGGCGGTGAAGGAACTCATCCGCCGGGACCGGGCCAAGGAGGGAACCCGATGAAGGACGAGATCTGCCGCTCCTGCATCGACTGCGCCGTGACCCGGTGTGACAATCACACCTCTAACCGCCCTTACCCCGCCTTCTGCGTAAGCAAACAGGTGAGCGATGCGCAGCGGGAGGCCTCTCTCCAGCAGTACCTCACCGATGAGGAGGACCGGAAGCTGGCCCAGGTGGCCGCGGGCATCGAGTCCGACGGCTACCGGAAATGGCCCAGGGTCCAGGAGACCATCCTCTTCGCCAAGCGGATGGGGTACCATAAGATCGGCATTGCCACCTGCGTGGCCCTCATCCGGGAGAGCCGCACCCTGGCCAAGATGCTCCGGGCCAACGGCTTTGAGGTCTTCGGCGTGGGGTGCAAGACCGGGGAGATCTTTAAGACTGCGTTGGGCATCGATGCGGCCCACCAGGGCCCCGGCCCCGTGGCCTGCAACCCCGTCCTCCAGGCCCAGCTGCTCAACGAGGCGGGGACCGAGCTGAACATCGTCATGGGCCTGTGCGTGGGGCACGACAGTCTCTTCTACAAACACGCCCAGGCGGTGACCACCACCCTGGTGGTGAAGGACCGGGTGCTGGTCCACAACCCCGTGATGGCCCTGTACACCGCCGATGGGTACTACGCCAACCTAATGGAGCCTTTGGAGGACGAGTAAGGTTCTCCGGAGCAGTTGCCGCAAAACGCAGAAATCCCGCCCCCATGGGGGCGGGATTTTTTGATCGGTTTCCGCATAGGGTAACCACCAGAAAGGGGGTGGTTCCATGGAGCAGCGTTTCCCCATGGAGCAGGGGGTGCTCCGCTGCCGGCAGGTGGGGGACCGGGCGGAACTCACCATGGAGGTCCCCGGCCCGGGGCAGGGCCTCTACCGGGGCTATGCCCTGGGAGAGGGGGGGCAGATGGACCTGGGGACCCTCCTACCCGAGGGGGGCGGCCGCCGGCTCCACCGGACGGTGCCGGTGGCGGAGCTCCGGAAGCGGGGGTGCTGGCCGGTGACCGGGGGAAAGGCGGTGCTCACCTACGCCTTTTCCGGCGGGTCCACGCAATCCGGCCCCAGGGGCTGGACCGGGCTGGACCGGCCGGAGACCTGCTTCCCGGCGGACCCCGTCCTGGCCCAGGGGGCCCGGGAAGGGGGGCGGGCCTTCTTCTTCCGGCGGGGGGACGGGGTGTTCTGTCTGGCCTGGCCCTGGGATCCCCGGCGGCCCTTCCCCCTGGTCCCCGCCTTCTGCCTGGCCCAGGTCAAGAGCCTGGGGGGGCGGCGGTATGTGGTCTACCACTTTACCCCAGAGGGGCGGCCCTTTGTGGAGGGAACGGCCGCGGAGGGTTAGGCCACCGGCTTGCCGCCGGTGTAGAGCTGGTAGTACCGCCCCTGGGCGGCCAGAAGTTCCTCGTGGCTGCCTCGCTCGATGATCCGCCCCTGCTCCAGGACCAGGATGCAGTCGGCGTTCTTCACGGTGGACAGCCGGTGGGCGATGACGAAGGTGGTCCGCCCGGCCATGAGGCGGTCCATCCCCGCCTGGACCAGGGCCTCGGTGTGGGTGTCGATGGAGGAGGTGGCCTCGTCCAGGATCAGGGCCGGGGGATCGGCCACGGCCGCCCGGGCGATGGCCAGCAGCTGCCGCTGGCCCTGGCTGAGGTTGGCCCCGTCCCCGGTGAGCAGGGTGTGGTACCCGTCGGGGAGGCGGCGGATGAAGCCGTCGGCGTTGGCCAGCTTGGCCGCGGCGACGCATTCCTCGTCGGTGGCGTCCAGACGGCCGTAGCGGAGGTTGTCCAGAACGGTGCCGGTGAACAGGTGGGTGTCCTGGAGGACCATGCCCAGGGAGCGGCGGAGGTCCCCCTTCCGGATCCGGGGGATGGGGATGCCGTCGTAGCGGATTTTGCCGCCGTCGATGTCGTAGAAGCGGTTGATGAGGTTGGTGATGGTGGTCTTCCCCGCGCCGGTGGAGCCCACCAGGGCGATCTTCTGCCCCGGCTTGGCCGTAATCTGGATGTCGTGGAGGATGGGCTTGCCGGGGACATAGCCGAAGTCCACGTGGTCAAAGACCACCTCCCCCGCCAGGGGGGTGTAGGTGATGGCGCCGCTGTCCGGGTGGATGTCTTTCCAGGCCCACTGGCCGGTGCGGTGGTCGGCAGGAACCACCTCACCGGTGGGGGTAGTCTCTGCGTCCACCAGGGTAACGGTGCCGCTGTCCTCCTCGGGGACCTCGTCCAGCAGGGCGAAGACCCGCTGAGCCCCGGCCATGGCCATGACCACAAAGTTCACCTGCTGGCTGATCTGGGTGATGGGCTGGGTGGCGTTCTTGTTCAGGGTGAGGAAGGAGATCAGGGTGCCCAAAGTCAGGGGGAAGGCTCCGCCCAGGGCGAAGAGGGCCCCCACTACGGCGCAGAGGACGTAGCTGATGTTGCCCAGGTTGGCGTTCACCGGCATGGTGATGTTGCCGAAGGCGTTGGCTTTGTCGGCACTTTCAAAGAGCTTCCGGTTGCGCTGGCGGAAGCCCTCCAGGGCCTGCGCTTCGTGGCAGAAGACCTTGACCACCTTTTGCCCGTCCATGATCTCCTCGATGTAGCCGTCTACCACGCCCAGGTCCTGCTGCTGGACCTGGAAATAGTGGGCGGCCTTCGTGGCAATGACGCCAGTGACCAGAACCATCACCACCAGCACGGCCACCGTGAGCAGGGACAGGGGAACGCTGAGGGCGAACATGGCCACCAGGGCAGTGACCAAGGAGAGCAGGGAGTTGATGATCTGGGGGATGCCCTGGCTGATGAGCTGCCGCAGGGTGTCCACGTCGTTGGTGTAGACCGACATGATGTCCCCGTGGGCGTGGGTGTCAAAGTACCGCAAGGGGAGGGACTCCATGTGCTGGAAGAGCTCCTGCCGGAGGTTGCGCATGGTCCCCTGGCTGACGTTGACCATGATGCGGTTGTGGCCATAGGCGCACAGGATGCCCAGGACATACACCGCCGCCAACCGGCCCAAGGCGGCGGCCAAGGGGCCAAAGTCGGGCTGGGCGGCCTGGGTCAGGGGGAGGATGTAGTCGTCGATGAGGCTCTGCATGAAGAGGGTGCCGGCCAGGGTGGCCAGGGCGGTGCCCAGGATGCACACCACCACAGCCAGGCAGGAGAATTTGTAGTGCCGGACCATGTAGCCCAGCACCCGGCCCAACACGGCCAGCTGCTGCCGCCGGGCAGGGCGGGAGGTTGTTTCTTTGGTCATAGAGGGTTCCTTCCTTTCTCAGTCGGCGTCCAGGGCGTCGAAGTCGCCGCCGCTGGTCTGGGCTGCGTAGATCTCCTAGTAGAGAGGGTTTTTGGCCAGGAGGGCCTCGTGGGTGTCAAACCCGCTGACGGTGCTGCCGTCCAGCACTAGGATGCGGTCGGCGTCCTGGACGCTGGCGATCCGCTGGGCCACGATGAGCTTGGTGGTGCCAGGGATCTTCTCGGCGAAGGCCTGGCGGATCTTGGCGTCGGTGGCGGTGTCCACGGCGGAGGTGGAGTCGTCCAAGATGAGGATCTTGGGGTGCTTGAGCAGGGCCCGGGCGATGCACAGCCGCTGCTTCTGCCCGCCGGAGACGTTGGTGCCCCCCTGCTCGATCCAGGTGTGGTAGCCGTCGGGGAGGCGCTGGATGAACTCGTCGGCGCAGGCCTGGCGGCAGACCTCGGCGCACTCCTCTTCCGTGGCGTCCTCCTTGCCCCAGCGGAGGTTATCTAGGATGGTGCCGGAGAAGAGGACGTTCTTCTGCAGCACCACCGCCACCTGCTGGCGCAGGGACTCCAGGTCGTAGGACCGCACGTCCTGGCCGCCCACGGACACGGCGCCGCGGTCCACGTCGTAGAGCCGGCAGATGAGGCTGACCAGGCTGCTCTTACCGCTGCCGGTGCCCCCCACGATGCCGATGGTCTCCCCGGCCCGGATGTGCAGGTCGATGTCCCGGAGAACCGGCTCCCCACTGCCCTGGCGGTAGGAGAAGGTGACATGGGTAAAGTCGATGCTGCCGTCCTTTACCTGGTGGATGGGCTGGGGGGGATTGGCCAGGTCGGGCTCCTCCGTGAGGACCTGGCAGATGCGGCGGGCGCTGGCCAGGCTCATGGCCACCACCACCACGATCATGGAGAGCATCATCAGGGACATGAGGATGCCCATGATGTAGGTGGACAGGGAGGTGAGCTCCCCGGTGGTGAGGTTTCCCGCCACCACGAACTGGGCCCCGAACCAGGACAGGGCGATGATACAGCCATAGACCACCAGCATCATCACCGGGTTGTTCAGGGCCAGGACGCCCTCCGCCTTCACGAAGAGGCGGTAGAGGGCGTTGGCGGCTTTTTGGAACTTTTGGTTCTCATACTCCTCCCGGAGAAGGCCTTCACCACCCGGATGGCGGAGACGTTCTCCTGGACGCTGGCGTTGAGGTCGTCGTACCGGTCAAAGACCTTCTGGAACAGGGGCAGGGTGACCGCCATGACGGCCCCCAGGGCCACCGCTAGTACCACCATGGCCACCAGGAAGATCAGGCTCAGCCGGGGGCTGATCAAGAGGCACAGGACCAGGGAGGCCAGCAGCATCAGGGGGGAGCGGATGCCGATCCGCAGGATCATCAGAAAAGCGTTTTGCAGGTTGGTCACGTCGGTGGTCATCCGGGTGACCAGGCCGGCGGTGCTGAACTTGTCGATGTTGGAGAAGGAGAAGGTTTGGACCTTGGCGAAGAGACTCTCCCGCAGGTTGCAGGCATAGCCTGCCGAGGCCCGGGCGGCAAAGCGGCTGGAGAGCACGCCAAAGGCCAGGGACAGAAAGGCGGCCACCAGCATCAAAACACCGTACCGGACCACCAGGGGCATCTGGCCGGAGGAGATGCCCTGGTCGATGAGGAGGGCCATCACCAGGGGGAGCAGGACCTCCATCACCACCTCCAGGGCAGTGAAGAGGGCGGCCAGGCCGGTGTCCCGCTTGAATTCTTGTAAGGGGGCGAATAGGGTTTTCAGCATAGGGATTCCTCCGTGTTTGATCAGGATATTCGGCCTGCCCCACAGGAGAGGGGACAGGCCATCGTTTGCCCTTATTATACGGGGGAAGGGGGTGGAAAGGGAAGTTAGAATGTGTTATCATTGATAAGGAAACAAAATCAATTAAATGGAGAATACCTTATGAATACCTTTCAAATCAGCTGCTTTCTGGCCGTGGCGGAGCACCTCAATTTCGCCCGGGCCGCCGAGCAGCTCCATGTGACCCAGCCCGCCGTGACCCAGCAGATCCACTCTCTGGAGAAGGAGTTGGGGGTCTCCCTGTTTGCCCGGACCACCCGGTCGGTCCGCCTGACCCAGGAGGGGCGGCTCTTCCTCCAGGACGCCCGGCAGCTGTTCCACCTGGCCAACCGGGCCAAAGCGCGGTTTCAGAACGCCTCTACCGGGGGGATCCAAGACCTGGCGGTGGGGTGTGACAGTTACCCCTGCCTCTTTTCCCTGTCTGGGGTCTTGGGCCAGCTGCGGCAGGGCCATCCCAATCTCCACCCCCATCTGCAAGTGGTCCCCTTTCCCCAGGCCTTTCGTCTGCTGGAGGAGGGGGACCTGGAGGTGGTGGTGGGCTTCCGCAAGCCGGGGGTGGTGAAAGGGACCACCTACCGAGAGCTGGCCACCTTCCCCTTGGTGGGCCTCTTACCCGCAGGCCATCCCCTGGCAACGAGGGAGGTCCTCCGATTGGAGGACCTCAAGGGGGAGCGGCTGGTCCTTTTGCCGCTGGAGCGAACCCTGCCCCAGGCCGCCAAACTCCAGGGGGCGCTGCTGGAGGGGAAACCGCCGGAGGAGGTCTACCTCTGCGACTCCGGGGAGGCCATCGCGGCTTTGGTGGGCGGGGGTTTTGGCGTGGCGATTCTGCCCAATCTCCTGGTCCCGCCCAGTGGCACGGTGGAGGCAGTCCCCCTGGTGGGGGCGGAGCCGGCCTCCTTCGGGGTGTACTACCGCACCCACCAGGGAAAACCCCTGGTGAAGGCCTTCATCGCCGCACTGCGGGAGGAGTTCGCCGCCCCAAAGGCAGAAGGGGCGGGGCAGGCCCCCTAAGGCCCCCTTGCGCCCCCGGGGGATCTGGGGTACAATAGTCCAAAACCCAACCAAACGGAGAGATACCCATGGATTACTTTCACCTGTCCGCCCCCAAGCAGGACCTGCTGAACATGAGCAGCCTGGGCTTTGCCTACCTGGGGGACGCCGTTTACGAGGTGATGGTGCGGGCCTGGCTGTGCCTGCACGGCAAGCTCACCCCCGGGCGGCAGCACAAGGCCGCCCTGGCCTACGTGGCCGCCCCAAGGCAGGCCGCCCTGTTGGAGCGCATCCTCCCCCTGCTCACCCAGGAGGAGGCCCAGGTCCTGAAGCGGGGGCGGAACGCCAGCCCCCACTCCTACCCCAAGGGTGCCACCCGCCAGGAGTACCTGGCGGCCACAGGACTGGAGACCCTGTTCGGCTGGCTCTACCTCCGGGGGGAGACCGACCGGCTCAATACACTCTTTGAAACCATGATGGAAGGGGAGGGATGACCCATGCCCATGGACGCACTGTGCCTGTCCGCCGTCCTCCGGGAGACCGAAGGGGCGGTGGTGGGCGGCCGCATCGACAAGATCCACCAGCCCAGCCGGGACGAGATCCTGCTGCACATCCGGGGCCAGGGGGGCCCCTGCCGGCTGCTGCTGTCGGCCAACCCCAGCCGGGCCCGGATCCAGCTCACCGCCCTGCCCCGGGAGAACCCCGCCGAGCCCCCCATGTTCTGCATGCTCCTGCGGAAGTACCTGGCGGGGGGGAAGATTCTGGCCCTCCGCCAGCCCCCCATGGAGCGCCTGGCGGAGCTGGTCATCGAGGGGACCAACGAGATGGGGGACAAGGTCCCCCGGCGCCTCATCCTGGAGGCCATGGGCCGGCGGACCAACCTCATCCTCCTGGACGGGGAGGACCGGATCGTGGACTGCCTCCGCCGCACCGGAGGGGACCTGACCCAGGCCCGCCCCCTGCTGCCAGGGATGTTCTATCAGTATCCAGAGGCCCAGGCGGGGAAGTTGGATCCCCGGTCCCTCACCCAGGAGGCCTTCCAGGCCCTGGCGGACCCGGCGGGGGACACCCCTGCCGACCGGTTCCTCCTGGACCACTTTTTGGGCCTGTCCCCCCTCCTGGCCCGGGAGTTGGCCTTTGAGGCCTTTGGGGAGACCGATGCCCCCGTGGGGCGGGACCCGGCGGGGCTCTATGCCCGCCTTGCCCGCCTGCTGACCCAGGTGGAGGAGGGAAAGACTACCCCCACCCTCCTGGTGCGGGAGGGGAGCCCGGTGGACGTTTCCTTCCGGCCCATCCTCCAGTATGGGCCCACCACGGAGAGCCGTTCCTGCCAAACCTTCGGGGCCCTGCTGGACCAGTTCTACCAGGAGAAGGAGACCGCCGAGCGGGTACGTCAGAAGGGACAGGACTTCCTGAAAACCCTGAACCACGCCCGGGAACGGCTGGTGCGGAAGATGGCCCTTCAGGAGAAGGAGCTGGCGGACACCGCCCACCGGGAGCGGGACCGGATGTACGGCGACCTCATCACCGCCAACCTCTACCGGATGACCAAGGGGGAAAGCGTTCTCCAGGCGGAGAACTACTACGACCCGGAGGGGGGGACCATCGACATCCCCCTGGACCCCCGCAAGTCCCCCCAGCAGAACGCCGCCCAGTACTATAAGAAATACACCAAGGCCAAGACCGCCGAGGCCATGCTCACCCTCCAGCTGGAAAAGGGGGTCAAGGAGAAGGAGTATCTGGACTCCGTTCTGGACGCCGTCTCCCGGGCGGAGGGGGACCGGGACCTGGAGGAGATCCGCCAGGAGCTGGTGGAGACCGGCTACCTCCGCCGCCGGGCCAAGGCCAAGGACCGGATGAAGCGCCCGGCCACCAAGCCTTTGGAGTTCCGCTCCTCTGCCGGGCTGCGGATCTCCGTGGGCCGGAACAACCTGCAAAACGACCGCCTGACCACCAAGCTGGCGGGGAAGTACGACTACTGGCTGCACACCCAAAAGATCCACGGGGCCCACGTGATCCTCTGGGCCGAGGGCCAGCGGCCCGACGACCAGAGCCTCCACGAGGCCGCCTGCCTGGCCGCCTGGTTCTCCCAAGGCCGGGAGGGGAAGAAGGTCCCGGTGGACTACACCCCCGTGAAATACGTGAAGAAACCCGCCGGGGCCCGGCCGGGGATGGTGATCTACACCACCTACCAGACTGCCTATGTGGACCCCGACCCCACCCTGGCGGAGCGGCTGAAAGCCTAAAGGAGGTATCCCTATGAAACCCCAAGTCTGCTATCGGTTCCAATGTCCCCGGTACCTCACCTGCGCCCTGTCCGGGGGCACCGCCTGCGCCATCGAGCGGGACCCGACGGTGAAAGAAGAGATCCCCGACGGGGCCTGCACGCCCCAAAAGGGTTACCCCTGCTACCAACCGGGGAAGGGTGCCAACCCGGTACATGCTTGGATGCGGGATCCCTATCATCGGTGATGGGGGGGCGGTAGGTGGTCCCGTTAGGACCATCGCAGGGTGGACCCTGCGAGGTGGTTTCCCCGCCCGACTTTCTTTGGAGAAAGCCGGAGGAAAGAACACCAGGGCTCCGCCCTGGACCCGGGTTTTTATGGCCGCTCGT
>URCB01000050.1 GCA_900546255.1 uncultured Eubacteriales bacterium | reverse complement strand
CGGCCCTCTTTCTCCCCATTTCTCGGGAGAAATGGGGACCCCCGCCGGGCAGGCGGGGCCCCCCGGGGCGCTGCGCCCCAAGGCCGGGAAAAGCCCCGACCACCCGAAGGGTACGCAGCACCCCACCACACCCAGAATGGATACTACAACACATGGAGGAACCATCGATTGCCTATGTTACAGATCAAACGCATGCCCGTGGGCCAGATCGGCACCAACTGCTACCTGCTGGAGGACACCGAGGCCAAGACCTGCGCCGTCATTGACCCCGGCGACCAGCCCGACGACATCGACCGGGAGATCCGCAAGGCCGGCCTGAAGCTCACCATGATCCTCATCACCCACGGCCACTTTGACCACGTGCTGGGGGTCCCCGGCCTGCTGCAGAAGTGGCCCGGCACCCCCGTCTACGTCCACGACAAGGAGGTCAACTGGAAGAAGGCCGGGGACCAGTACATGCTCCTGGCCCCGGTGGAGGGCATCCACACCGTGAAGGAGGGGGACACCATCGACTTCGGCGGCACTCCCATCCAGGTCCTCCACACCCCCGGCCACTCCCCCGGGTCGGTGACCTACCGGGTGGGGGACGTGCTCTTCTGCGGGGACACCCTCTTCGCCGGCTCCTGCGGCCGAACCGACTTCGTGGGGGGAAGCTATGGCCAGATCCTCCAGTCCCTAAAACGGCTGGTCTCCCTGGAGGGGAACCTCCGGGTGTGCCCCGGCCATGAGGGGACCTCCACCTTAGACGTGGAGCGGGCCCACAACCCCTTCGTCCGGGAAGCCCTGCGATGAACCTCTACTTCACCGGCCACGGGGAAAAGTACGCCGTGGAGCAGACCCTCCTCACCCTCTTCCCCCAGGAGCGGCCGGTGTACCCCGACACGCCCCCTGGGGGGGACAATGAACTGGAGCTGTCCTTCTCCCGGGGGAAGACCTGGTGCACCGCCCGGGCCACCCTTCGCCGGGAAGGGAGAACCTACACCCGCCAGTGCCGGGTGCAGACCAGCCAGCTGCCCCAGGACGACCCGGTGGTAGCCACCCGCCTCACCCGGCGGACCCTCCAGCGGGCCTTTTACCTGGCGGCAGTGGACTGCCTGGGGGCCGAGCCCCCTTGGGGGATGCTCTCCGGGGTGCGCCCGGTGAAGCTCCCCACCCGGGCCCTGGCAGCGGGGGCCACCCCCGCCCAGGCGGAGGGGATGCTCCGGGACCAGTACCACGTCTCCCCCCTGCGCCGGAAGCTGGCGGTGGCCTGCGCCCAGGCCAGCCGGGGGGTGCAGGCCAGTTTGGCGCCCCAGGAGATCTCCCTGTATGTGGGCATCCCCTTTTGCCCCACCCGGTGTGCCTACTGCTCCTTCATCTCCGCCGCCGGGTCGGCCAACCGGCTGATCCCCCAGTACCTGGAGGCCCTGCTCACGGAGATCGACGCCGCCGGGGCCGCCGCCCGCCAGGCGGGGAAGACCGTCCGGGCAGTGTACATCGGGGGCGGCACCCCCACCACCCTGGAGGCCGACCAGCTGGCCCGCCTGCTGGAGCGGGTGGGCACGGCCTTCGCCCTGGCCCCCGGCACGGAGTGCACCGTGGAGGCCGGCCGGCCGGACACCATCACCCGGGAAAAGCTCCTGGCCATCCGGGCCGGGGGCGGCAACCGGATCTCCGTGAACCCCCAGACCATGTCCGACCCCGTGCTGGCGGCCATCGGCCGCAGCCACCGGGCGGCGGACATCCGCCGGGCCTATGCCCTGGCCCGGGAAGTGGGGGGGCTGGCCATCAACATGGACCTCATCGCTGGCCTGCCGGGGGACACCCCCCAGGGCTTCCGCCAGACCCTGGAGGAGGTGATGGCCCTGGCCCCGGAGAACCTCACCGTCCACACCCTGGCCCTGAAGAAGGGGGCCCGCCTGCGCCAGGAGGACACCCCCCTGCCCACCGGGGACCAGGTGGCCGCCATGCTGGACGACGCCTGGGCCGCGCTGGAGGCGGGGGGATATGCCCCCTACTACCTCTACCGGCAGAAGTTCATGTCCGGCGCCCTGGAAAACGTGGGGTGGACCCGCCCCGGCTACGTCAACCAGTACAACATCTGCATGATGGAGGAGCTCCACACCGTCCTGTCCCTGGGGGCAGGGGGGGTGACCAAGTTTGTGGAGAACGGGGTGGTCCGCCGAATGGCCAACCCCAAGTATCCCCAGGAGTACCTGCGTACCATTGACACCATTCGCGCGGAAAAAGCCGCCTGGGTGTGACGGGCCCGGCCTGGCTTCCCCATCCTTTGTTCCCACTTTGTGACTTTGTCCCTTGACGCGCCTGGAAGGAGGCACTACAATGTCCTATCAGCTGCAAGAGATCAACCGCCGCATCGACCAGGATGTGAACGGGTTTCTGGAGGAGTGCGACGCCCAGTACGCCGAAAAGGTGAGCCAGGCGGCGGACGCCATCCTGGCCAACCTCCCCCTGAGCCCCATCGTCCTGCTCTCCGGCCCCTCCGGGTCGGGGAAAACCACCACCGCCTTGAAGATCGAGGAGGAGCTGGAGCGGCGGGGGGTCCTGTCCCACACCATCTCCCTGGACAACTACTTCAAGACCCTTAACCCCAAGACCGTCCCCCGCACCGCCGATGGGTCCATCGACTTTGAGTCCCCCAAGTGCCTGGACATGGACTTGCTCAACGCCCACTTCTCCAAGCTCTCCAAGGGGGAGACCATCGTGGTACCCCACTTCGAGTTCGCCCGGCAGATGCGCAACGACCAGATGGGCACCCCCCTCCGCCTGGGGAAGAACGAGGTGGCCATCTTCGAGGGCATCCACGCCCTCAACGACGACTGCGCCGGCCGGAACCCCGCCGCCATGTGCCTGTACATCTCCGCCCGGTCCGATGTGCTGGAGGGGGAGGACCTGCGGTTCAAAGGCACCTGGATGCGCCTGACCCGCCGGGCCGTGCGGGACTACAACTTCCGGGGCACCGGGGTGGCCGAAACCCTGGACATGTGGGCCAACGTCCGCCGGGGGGAGAAGCTGTACATCTCCCCCTACAAGCACCGGGCCAACTACATCTTCGACTCCTCCCTGCCCTACGAGGTGTCGGTGATGAAGAACTACGCCAAGCCCATGCTGGAGGCCGTCCCCGAGGAGAACGCCCGCCGCAGCGAACTGCTGGACCTGATCCACGGGTTTGACCATTTCCTCCCCATTGACCCCGACCTGGTGCCCCCGGCCTCCCTGATCCGGGAGTTTATTGGGGGGGGGATCTACGAATATAAGTAAAATCAGGACCCGCTGCGCTGGGCTCCTGATTTTAGGGGTTGCACCCGCTGCGCGCGTCCGCCAAAGGCGGGCACACTTGCGGGTGAGAAGAATGTTTTGGCCGGCGAAGTCGGTCAAAACATACATAGAATTTGATTCCGCCGGCTGCGGCCGGCGGAAGTGCGACTCGCTAAGAGCCGGGCTGCGCCCGGTTGCTCGCTTGCATTGCGCCTGCGGGCGCTTATCTGCGAGGCTTTTGTGATAAACCCTGGGCGTTGGCCCATTTGAATACCCAATGAAACCTGAAGGAAAGGAAGTTTTGACCCATGTCTGAAGAATGTACCCATGACTGCAGCACCTGCGGGGCCGGCTGCGACCACGTGGATGCCAAGGACCTCATCGCACCCCTGAACAAGGATTCCGCCATCAAGCACGTCTATGCCATCATGTCCGGCAAGGGCGGCGTCGGCAAGAGCTCCACCACCGCCTCCCTGGCCGCCGCCATGGCCAAGCGGGGCTACAAGGTGGGCATCATGGACGCCGACATCACCGGCCCCTCCATCCCCACCGCCTTCGGCCTCACCGAGCGGGCCGTGGGGGACGGGGAGAGCATCTTCCCCGAAGTCACCGCCGGGGGCATTGAAGTGATCTCCCTGAACCTCCTGCTGGAGAACAAGGGGGACCCCGTGGTCTGGCGGGGCAGCCTCCTGTCCGGCGTGGTCAAGCAGTTCTGGACCGACGTGCGCTGGGGCCAGCTGGACTACCTGTTCATCGACATGCCCCCTGGAACCGGCGACGTGCCCCTCACGGTGTTCCAGTCCATCCCCGTGGACGGCATCGTGGTGGTGACCTCCCCCCAGGACCTGGTGTCCCTCATCGTCACCAAGGCCGTGCGCATGGCCAACATGATGAGCAAGCCCATCCTGGGAGTGGTGGAGAACTACAGCTACTTCCAGTGCCCCAACTGCGGGGAGAAGCACTACATCTTCGGCCAGAGCAACCTGGAGCAGGTGGCCGCCGAGGAGAACGTGAAGATCCTGGCCCGGGTTCCCATGGACCCCGCCATGGCTGCCGCCATGGACCAGGGCAGCATGGAGACCCTCACCCCCAACTACATGGAGCCGGTGGCCGATGCCATCCTGGCCCATGAGGAGGCCAAGTAAGCATCCCCACACCAACACCGCGCCGGGCGGGGCGAGCCTAGCTCGCCCCGCCCGCGCCCTTTCCACGAAACAGAAAGAGAGGAACCGCCGCCATGAAACTCATTTCCTGGAACGTCAACGGCCTGCGGGCCTGCCTGCAAAAGGGCTTTCTGGAGACCTTTCAGACCCTGGACGCGGACATCTTCTGCCTGCAGGAGACCAAGCTCCAGCACCACGCCGGGCAGGTAGACCTGGACCTGCCGGGGTACCACCAGTTCTGGAACAGCGCGGAGAAGAAGGGCTATTCCGGGGTGGCGGTGTTCACCAAGGCAGAGCCCCTGTCGGTGACCTACGGCCTGGGCCTGGAGGACCACGACCACGAGGGCCGGGTGATCACCGCCGAGTACCCCGGCTTCTACCTGGTGTGCTGCTACACCCCCAACTCCCAGAACGAACTGCGCCGCCTGGACTACCGCATGACCTGGGAGGACGATTTCCGGGCCTACCTCCAGAACCTGGACGAGAAAAAGCCCGTCATCCTCTGCGGGGACCTGAACGTGGCCGCCACCGAAATTGACCTGAAAAACCCCAAGACCAACCGCCGCAACGCCGGCTTCACCGACGAGGAGCGGGAGAAGTTCCAAACCCTCCTCTCCGCCGGGTTCACCGACACCTTCCGCCACTTCTACCCCGACTTGGAGGGGGCCTATTCCTGGTGGAGCTACCGCTTCCACGCCCGGGAGAAGAACGCGGGGTGGCGGATTGACTACTTCCTGGTCTCCAACCGCCTGCTGCCCCAGGTCACCGGGGCGGCCATCCACAGCGAGATCTACGGCAGCGACCACTGCCCGGTGGAGCTGGGGTTGGAGCTGTAACTGCCAGCAAAAAACGTACCAGAGATACGCGCTTTTTGGCGTATCCCTGGTACGTTTTCTTTCTCGGTCGGAAGATCATCCATATTTCCGATATCCTGTGATCTTTTTCCAGTTGGATGGAAACCCCATGATCTGCAAAAGAATCTGTTCCGATAGCTGGTGGTTTTCGCTGACCGCTTTTTCCATCAACCGCCCCAGCTTGCGTTTATACTGAAAAAACTCTTTATCCGGTAAAAGGTAGCGGAACGCAATCACCACCGCAAAATAGTCATTCTTTCCCATTGCATAACTCTCGCCCCGTCGGGGAAGGTCCAGTTTTTTATGCAGCGTTAAATCAGGAATGCTTTTCTTTCTACAGCGATGGGAAAACATGCGCTCATTATGGGCGCAAAGATTTCGGAAGTCCGTAAGGAAACTCAGAATCTGCCCGAGTTGTTTTTCGTTGATCCCGGTAAATTCAAGGCTGACGGCTGAACGCACATTTGAAGCAGAGAACGTATACATCTTGGAAAGGGTCCCAAAGGTGAGCGCATTGACCAAAACCCAGAGAGGAACATTGCCGTGCACTCGCTTCTGATGCTCTATGTACGGGTAGTTCGTTGGATTGTCCACTAAAGGACGTAGAAACTTCTCCAGCAGACGATGGAGCTCCCGCTGGTTTCGGCGTCTCGTGTCATAGTTCTCTAGGGTCAGATAGGCGCTTTGCTGGTCTCCAAACGCCACACAGAAGGCATAGCTCAAAATAGAACGAAGATGCTGCTCAATGTGTAGCAGATGATGTAGCGTCAACTCCCGTAGCTGTTCATCAAATTGGTACAAAGCATAAATATCCTCTATGGAGGTGCCATCTCGGTAATTTCGTGTTGTGGGATTCTTAAACAAGTCCTTATACCCTGTAATCAAGGCAAAGTATCCTTCCTTTTTCAGAATCTCTTTTGCCGCATCCTCATCTGGGATCCACAGATTTTTCTCTTTTAATTTTTGGATCTGCTGTTCATAGGTCATAAATGGCTTGGCCATACATTACACCTCAGTATAAAGAAAGGGAGCCTCCGCAGAGACTCCCCCGATCACAGGCCCCACAAGCATCTGTAATCTATTCACTATAATTAGTATAGCAACTTTCCACAAAATCGTCAATGAAGATTTTGTAAAAAACATTGCGCTATTTATAGTGCCTCTATTATTTCTATGCAAAAATGACTTGGTTATTCCTCCTCGGCAGCCACTTCCTCCACTCTTGTCACTGCAATGGCCAAATCGTCCAACTGCTTCTGATCCACCACGTCCGGGCAGTTCATCATGAGGTCGGAGGCGTTCTGGACCTTGGGGAAGGCGATGACGTCCCGGATGGAAGAGGCCCCGGTCATGAGCATCACCAGCCGGTCCAGGCCGTAGGCCAGGCCGCCGTGGGGGGGGGCGCCGTACTGGAAGGCGTTAACCAGATGGCCAAACCGCTCCTGGATGTCCTCGTCGGAGATCTCCAGGGCCTGGAAAGCCTTGGTCTGCATCTCCGGGGTGTTGATTCGGATGGAGCCACCCCCCAGCTCCGTGCCGTTGAGGACGATGTCGTAAGCCCGGGCCCGGCAGTGGGCCTTGTCGGTGAGCATCTTGTCCTCGTCTTCGATCATGGGGGCGGTGAAGGGGTGGTGCATGGCCTGGTACCGGCCTTCCTCCTCGGACCACTCGAACATGGGGAACTCGGTGACCCACAGGAACTTGAAGTCGTTGGGATCCAGGATGCCCAGCTGCTTGGCGCACTCGATGCGCAGGGCGCCCAGGGCGGCAAAGACCACCTCGTCCTTGGCGTCCCCGACGATGAGCACCAGGTCCCCGTCCTTGGCCCCGGCCCGCTCCAGGATGGCGGCGTTCTCCTCGTCGGTGAGGAACTTCTGGTAGGAGGAGGTCACCTTCCCGTCCACCAGACGGGCCCAGGCCAGGCCCTTGGCCTGGTAGGTTTTGACGAAGTCCCCCAGCTTGTCGATCTTCTTCCGGGGGAAGTCCTTGGCGTGGCCGTCCACGTTGATCAGGCGCACCGAGCCCCCGGCCTCGATGGCGCTGGAAAACACCCCGAAGCCGCAGTCCTTCACGATGTCGGAGATGTCTTTCAGCTCAAAGCCAAACCGCAGGTCGGGCTTGTCGGAGCCGAAGCGGTCCATGGCCTCCCGCCAGGGCATCCGCAGGAAGGGGGTCTGGACGTCCACGTCCAGCACCTCTTTGAACACCCGCTTCAGGAAGCCCTCCTGGATGGTCTGGATCTGCTCCTCGTCCAGGAAGGACATCTCCAGGTCGATCTGGGTGAACTCCGGCTGCCGGTCGGCCCGGAGGTCCTCGTCCCGGAAGCACCGGGCGATCTGGAAGTACCGGTCAAACCCTGCCAGCATCAGCAGCTGCTTGTACTGCTGGGGGGACTGGGGCAGGGCATAGAACTTCCCGGGGTGGACCCGGGAGGGCACCAGGTAGTCCCGGGCCCCTTCGGGGGTGGACTTGGTGAGGATGGGGGTTTCAATCTCCAAAAAGCCCTGCTCGTCGAAGTAGTCCCGGCAGATCTTCACGATCTTGTGGCGCAGGGCGATCATCCGCTGCATATCCGGCCGGCGGAGGTCCAGGTAGCGGTACTTCAGCCGGACGGCGTCCTTCACGTCGGAGTTCTCCACGATCTCGAAGGGCGGGGTGGCGGCCTTGGCCAGCAGGCGCAGCTCGGTGACCTTCACCTCGATGTCGCCGGTGGGCAGGTCGGGGTTCTTGGACTCCCGCTCCCGCACCAGGCCCTTGGCGGCGATGACATACTCCCCTCGGAGGGAGGCCGCCTTCTCAAAAAGATCCCGGGGGGTGCTGTCGTCAAAGGACAGCTGGAGCAGGCCGGTGCGGTCCCGCAGGTCCACGAAGATCAGGCCGCCCAGGTTGCGCTGGCGCTGGACCCAGCCGCAGACGGCAATCTCCTGGCCGATGTTGGCCGCGGTGAAGGTGCCGCAGTAGCCGGTGCGGCGAAAGTTTTGCAGATTGTCCATGGTTTTCGTTCACTCCATTGTAGATTTGTTCTCTGAAAGGGCTCAGCCAGCGGTGCACTGGCGGAAGATCAGCAAAAGCGCCCCCAGGATGAGAATGTAAATGAGCATTTTGATTTTGGGATTCATAGCAATACCTCGGAGAAATTGGGTGTCGTTTCGGCGGGGTGGTGCCCGTTGTGGGGCAGATTATGGCGTTTCCTCCTTAGTGTACTCCTGTTCCAGGAGAAAGTCCAGAACGGATTGCTGAAAGGCGTCGCTGTCGGTCACCTGGTAGGTTTTCGTCCCGCCATCGCCTCCCATGACGATGGCCCGGTCTCCCGTCAGGGAGAGGGTGTAGGACGCCTCCCCCTGGGAAAAGGTCAGGTCCACACGGTAGCCCAGGGTGACGCTCCGCTGGGCATCCTGGTCCAGGTAGTAGGGGATGTACCGCTTGGACTGGAGCAGGTCCATGAGCTGGGAAAAGGCCGGCTCTCCCTGGGAGAAGGTGAGCGTCCGGCCTTCGCCCCCCTGGAAGGCGGTGAGGTCTGCTTGGATCTGGGTGACGGCAGCGGGGTCAAAGCCGTCCCCCGCCATGGCCCGGGTCAGGGGCCGGGGGGCGATGAACCAGACCACCAAAAGGACCAGCACCACCAGTTCCACCAGGGCGATCTTATGTTTTCGGGAAAGGTGTTTCATTGCGGCAAGGCTTGCCTCCTTTGGCATCGGGCCACCGGGCCCGGGGGATGGGGGGCGACCTCAGGTCGCCGGGATTGTTTCATAGGGCTGGGCCAACAGCAGGTCCATGATCGCCTTCTGCACGGCGGGATCTGCCCGGTATGTTTGGTAACCCGGCTGGTAAGGGCCGGAGATCTGCAGCTGGGGCTCCCCGGACAGGGTGATGGAAGCCCAGGAATAGCCCGTTCCCTTCTCTGGCAGCCGGATCGCCAGGTTGGCCAAGTATCCATAGGGCGCACTGTACCCTCCGGACACTGTGCCAAAGGAATAGACCACATCATACATCTGGCTGCCCAGTAAGGTCAACAGTTCCTGGGCCGCCGGGTCCGTGGGAGAGAGGGTCACCCGACGGGATTGGGCGTCATCTGGCGCATAGAGCGCTACATGGATTGCCTGGACCTGTCCAGGGTCATAGTCTTGCCCCATGGCCTGGGCAAAGGTGCGGGACTGGTTGAAAATCGCCAGCAACGCTGCCACGACAACCACCACCACCCCTATGGCCAGCGCGCCGCTGGTTCGTTTTTTCATGGTGGGTCTCCTTTCTCTTGGTGCCTCTCAGCGGAGGCAAAGGGTGCGTTGCAGTCAGGGATGAAGCGTTCCGCCTAAAGGATTTCCTCATAGGGTTGGGCCAACAGTAGGTCCAGGATTTCCTGCTGGAAGGCCAGGTCCACCCGGTAGTGGGTGCGGACCCAGCCGTTGCTGCCCGCCGCCTTGTCCAGCCCGTCCATGGTGGCTTCGTCGGACCCATCAAAGTAGAGGAAGGGCGCAGAGGCCCCCTCCTCCTCCGGCTCCATGGTCAGGATGAGGGTGATGGTGTAGTCCAAGGGGACTGCATGGCCTTCAATGGCCCCCACCTCATACCCCACGTCATAGGTCTGGCTGCCCAGCAGGGCCAGCAGTTCCTGGGCGGCGGGGTCCTCCCCGGAAAGGACCACCTCCCGGGAGGGGGCGTCATGGCCCATGGCCTGTAAGTAGACGTGGATGGAGTCCACCTTTTCCGGGGCATAGTCCTGGCCCATGATCTGGGTGAAGGTGCGGCTCTGGTGGAAGATGGCCACCAGAGCCGCCGCCACCACGATCACCAGGGCCAAACCTAGGGCACGGTTCTGCTTCGTCATGGCAAGTGCCTCCTTTCTCGTCACGGTTCGGTTGCTCGGATGGGGTAGGGGGCAAGCTTAGGGAACCTCTTGGTAGGGCTGGGCCAGGAGCAGGTCCAAGATCTCTTGCTGGAGGGCAGGGTCGGCTCGGTAGTAGGTCTGGATCCAGCGGGGCCAGACGCTGTCCACCCCGTGGATCTCTGCTTCCGGACATCCCCGGAACCGGAGATCCGCGTAGGGGTACCCACCGTCCTCTGGGTCCATGACGATGGTCATGGAAATGATATAGTCAAGACGGACAGACCGGTCTGTGTTTGCCCAGACGGGGGCATACTGCACCTCGCAGAGGGAGCCATTCAGAAGGTCCAGCAGCGCCTGGGTCGCCGGATCCTCTGGAGTGAGGACCACCTCCCGGGAGGGGGTGTCGTGGTCCATGGCGTTGAGAAACACCTGGACGTGGTCAATCCTCTCCGGGGCATAGTCCTGTCCCATGATCTGGGTGAAGGTGCGGCTCTGGTGAAAGATGGCCACCAGGGCCGCCGCCACCACGATCACCAGGGCCAAACCTAGGGCACAGTGCTGGTTCCTCATGGCGGATGCCTCCTCTCTGGTCGCGGTCGGGTACTCCGTGGGACAGGGGACGGGTGGGCCTCAGCCCTTCTCCCGGATGGGCTTGCCCTGGGCCCGGTGGGCCATGGCGGCGGCGATGGTCTCCACCGCCTGGGCAGGGGAGAGGGCCTGCTGGTCCCCTGTGACCATGTCCTTGATCTTCACCAGGCCCTGGGAGATCTCCTCCTCCCCCAGGAAGGCCACATAGGGGATGTGGAGCTTGTCGGCGTAGCTCATCTTGCCTTTGAACTTCTTCTGCTCGCTGTAAACCTGGGCCCGGACGCCCCCCTGCCGCAGCTGGGTGGCAAAGGCGATGGCGGGGGAGAGGTCCTCGGTCATGGGGAGGATGAGGACATCGGCAGGGGCGGTGACCAGCTGGTCGTTGAGGTACCCCTGCTCCCCCAGGACGTAGAACAGCCGGGTCAGGCCGATGGAGATCCCCACCCCGGGGAGCTTCTTGTCGGTGTAGTACTCGGCCAGGTTGTCGTACCGGCCGCCGGAGCAGATGGAGCCGATCTCCGGGTGGTCCAGCATGACGGTCTCGTAGACGGTGCCGGTGTAGTAGTCCAGCCCCCGGGCGATGGTGAGGTCCACGGCGAAGTGGTCCTCGGGGACGCCGAAGGCGGCCAGGTACTTCACCACGGTGGCCAGCTCCTCCAGGCCCTGGTCAAAGATCTCGTTCCGGCCCCGGTAGCCCTCCAGGGCGGCCAGGACGGCGGCGTTGTCCCCGGTGATGGCGATGAAGTCCAAAATCTCCCCGGCGGCTTGCTCCGACACCCCCTGCTCTAAGAGGAGGGCCTTGACCTTTTCGGGGCCGATCTTGTCCAGCTTGTCCACAGTGCGCATGATGTCCCCGGCCTGGGCCTCCAGGCCCTCCATGGCGTAGAAGCCGGTGAGGATTTTCCGGTTGTTCACCCGGATGCGGAAGCGCTCCAGCCCCAGGGCGGTGAAGGCCTGGTAGATGATGGCGGGGATCTCCGCCTCGTTGGCGATGTCCAGTTTGCCGTCCCCGATGACGTCGATGTCGCACTGGTAGAACTCCCGGAACCGGCCCCGCTGGGCCCGCTCCCCCCGGTAGACCTTGCCGATCTGGTACCGGCGGAAGGGGAAGGCCAGGTCGGCGTAGTGGAGGGCCACGTACTTGGCCAGGGGGACGGTGAGGTCAAAGCGGAGGGCCAGGTCGCTGTCCCCCTTGGTGAAGCGGTAGATCTGCTTCTCGGTCTCCCCCCCGCCCTTGGCCAGCAAGATCTCTGCCGACTCGATGACGGGGGTGTCCAGAGGGGTGAAGCCGTAGAGGCTGTAGGTGTGACGGAGGATCTCCAGCATCCGCTCAAACTGGGTCTGGGGGGCGGGGAGAAGCTCCATGAAACCGGAGAGGGTCCGGGGTTTGATGCGTTCCATTTTCATGTCTCCTTAAAGATAGAATTTTGGGAGGGGCAAGAGGGGTTTGTGCTTCGTTCGGGAGGGCAGAGTACGGGGGCGGTGGGGGTTCTGCTTGGCTTGGGGCCCCTCCCAAAATTGGGGGATGGCACCCCGACCCGCGCCGGCGAAGCCGGCACTCTCGGGGTGAGAAGTATGTTTTG
>URCB01000049.1 GCA_900546255.1 uncultured Eubacteriales bacterium | reverse complement strand
AGAGAAAGCCTGGATCCCCCGCCCGGGACCGGGCGGGAACCCACCTCGCAGGGCCCACCCTGCGCCGGTCCAAAAAGGACCCACCTATAGGGCAAAGCAAAAGGAGAGCGCCTTTGGCGCTCTCCTTTTATACGTTGCAGGGGAACGATTACTGTGCCACATCCTCACAGAACCGCATGAGAATGGTGGCAATCTGGGCCCGAGAGGCGTTGCCTGCGGGCTTCAGGGTGCCATCCTCCATGCCCTGGATGATGTTCTCCGCCACCGCCCAAGCCATGGCGGGCTGGGCATAGTCCTGGACCTGATCGGCGTCGGGATAGCCGGAGAGGTCAGCGGAGGCGGACACGTCGTAGCCCTTGGCCTCGGCATAGCGGTAGAGAATGGTCACCAGCTGCTGCCGGGTGAGGTCATCGCCGGGGGCAAACTCGGTGTCGCTGACACCATTGACGATGTTGTTCTGGGCCGCCCAAAGAATGGCGTCGGTGTACCAGGTGCCACTCTCCACGTCGGTGAAGGGCAGGTCGCCGGAGACGGCGGGCTGGCCCTCCAGGCGGTACAGGATGGTCACCAGCTGGGCTCTCGTAGTTTCGCTGTTGGGGGCGAAACGGTTGCCGCCCACGCCGTCCATGAGTTCGTTCTGGTAGGCGTAGACCACGGCGTCATAGAACCAATCGCCTTCGGCCACGTCAACGAAGGGCTCGTCCACGGGTTCCTCGGTCTCCACGAAGGTGGCGGTGACGGTCACCTGGCCGTTGGGCATGGGGAAGGTGTAGGTGCCGTCGGCGTTCTCGGTGACCTGCACGGCGTCGCCGAAACGGTCGGTGACAGTGAGGGTGGACAGGGCGTAGCCCTCGTCAGGGACGGGCGTCAGGGTCACCGTGGCCCCGGCCTTGGCGGCGGTGGGGTTGGCGGTGACGGTGCCGTTCTCCATGGCACCGATGGTGATTTTGTAGTTGGGGTTGGCGGGGGGGATGTAGGGTTTTTCTACGTTGCCGTTGCTGTCCTGCACCAGGCCGTCGGCCAGGTAGTTGGTGACATCATTTGCAAACCGACCGCCGGAGATGGTGATCATGTCACTAGGCGTGGGATTTTCTGTAGTAGTGTCACCGGTCTTGGTAACTTCCTTTACGTCATTGAAACTACCACCGGTGATATCCAGATCGACATTACTATCAACATTCTGGAGCATCACATCCTTGAAGGAACCGCCGGAAATTTGAGCGGTGATATTTTCCTCCTGTCCATTCTCAATACAGACCGAATTTCCTTCCTGGATATTGCCGGAAGTCATGGTAAAGTTGCTGTCATTACCAGCGCTGGTGTCAATGTTGATGCCGCCCCAGTCATTTCCACGGGTGGTGAGGCCATTGACAGTAAGGTCAGAACTGTTGCACACGATGCCGTAGCCAGTGCCATTCTGAATGGTGACGTTCTCCACAGTCACCTTTCCAGCGTTGTAGAGGTTCAGGCCGTGCTTGGCCTTTTTGTCACTGTCGATGGTGAGATTTTTGATGGTGACGTTAGCGTTTTCCTCGATGTTGATCACACTGGGAGTGTTGGTTCCGTCGCCAGTTACGGTGATCTTTTTGCTGTTACCGTCCAGAGTGATGTCTTTGGTAATCTTCAGGATTCCACTGGTGTTCTGTACACCGTCCTTAACAACGTTGACATGTTTCAGCAGGGTCACGGTGTCGCCAGATTGGGCGGCGTCGATGGCCGCTTTCAAATCTGTATACAGCTTATTCGTGTTATTGTTTATAGCAACAGCGGTGCTATCCTCGTTATCTTTAACATAGACGGGGCCAGAACCCTCAACCTTTGTTACTTCGCCGTTCAGCGTCGCATTGTCCATTACCGCAATAGAAGAGAACTTGGAATTGTTCGCAATGTTACCAGTTACAGTTGCGCCTTCCGTAATCACAACAGCAGCTGGGGTAGTAGTTGAACCGTCTGCCACAACTACGTTACCGCTAATCTGCGTCTCTTCACCAGAGATATTCAGTTGGGTGCTATAGCTTCCTGATTTGTTGCTGCTCACATAAATAGCAGGCTTGTTTGTATTCGTTTGCGAAATAACTGTATTTGTAATCTCACAAGTAGCGTTTTTGTTATAGCTACCATTCTTGCTGCCCACGATTACTGCCGCCATGGGCACCTCGTTACCAGATTTCCAATCGTTAGTTTCATAATTATTGTTGTCGGTGTATTCCCCGGTAGCAGTAATCGTACAGTTGGTAATGGTTGCATCACCAGCGCGAACCAGAACGCCCATACGATCGCCGGTGACCGTGCAGTTGTCCATAATGAGGGTGCCGGGGACGTTAATCATCACAGGGCAGTTGTCATCATCGTCCGCATTGGCAGTAAATGTGGAGTTCTTCAATGTAATCTCAACGTTATAATTAGCGTTGCTTCCTGCATTTGTAGCAACACAGTAAACGCTAGCAGTCACATCACAATTTGTAATATTAACAGCTGCCGCATCCCCTTTTGGGAAAAATGCAGAGCCTGTGCACTCTACATTGATGTTCTCTGCGTTTACAGTTCCACCCTGTTCTGGGGAAAGAGCTGCACTGGTACTTGAAACTCCTGTAAGCTTGAGCGTTCCGCCTCGTGCCATTTCAGAAACAGAACTATCTTTAAATGTTAATATATCTCCATCTGAAATGGTAACGGTTCCTCCAGTATAAGTTAAGGTGTGCCCATTCAAGTCATACGTAACATTGGAATTCAGCGTAGATACACTGTAATCCTTATCCAGCGTAATCACGCCATCCACTGCCTCTGGCAGTTCCGTCGCTGCCTGGTTGCCATCCTCTGGAGCCGCTAACGCTGTCATAGGCACCAAACTCATCACCATGCACAATGACAGAAACGCGGCAAAAAATTTTCTCTTCACGTGTGTTTTCCTCCTTTTATCTTTTTTATGGGGTCGCGCTGGGGTGGGTGTCCTTCGCTCCCTATCACCTCCGCAATATAAAAAGGTGTAGGTTTTCAAAGGATTCGTACCATATGAGATATTTTCAAAAATGTGTTGAAAAAGCGCTTTCTTTGGGGTATGATAGGGGCGAGTACTTGGCCAATCCCGCGTTTCAAAAAGTACACCTTTCCGCGCCCAGCCGCCCTCCTCTCGGGAGAAAAAACCCTTGTCCTTTCCCCGCAAACTGGCTATAATAGGACCAGCAACGCCCCCTGGGGCAGAACGGGAGGGGAGCCCATGGGGTTCATTCACGACAAACTGGACATCAAGTTTCTCATCCTCTACCTGATGGCGCGGGTGGCCGGACCGGTGGACTTCACCACCTTGGCGGACCTCACCTTCTGCGACGACGGGGTGGAGTACTTTGACTTTGCCGAGTCGGTGGCCGAACTGGTCAGCACCGGCCACCTGGCGGTGGAGGGGGACCTCTACACCATCACCGACAAGGGCCGCCGCAACGGGGAGATCTGCGAGAGCAGCCTGGCCTTTTCCGTGCGGAAAAAGTGCGACCGGAACCTGGCCAAGGTCAACGCGGTGCTCCGCCGCAACGCCCAAGTCCGGTCGGAACTCCTTCCCCGGGAGGATGGGGGGGTCACCCTCCGCCTGATCCTGGACGACGACAAGGGGAACCTGATGACCCTGGACCTGCTGGCGGTCTCCGAGGACCAGGCCAACCAACTGGCCGACCAGTTCCGCCTGCACCCGGAGGCCCTGTACGAGAACATCCTGCAAACCCTGTTGGGGGAGCCGCCCCTGTAACACCGAGAACACAAATCAAAACAGCCGCCGGACATTCCGGCGGCTGTTTTTTTGCGATAGTTGAGGGGCTCACTTCATGCGCTGCTTCCCGTCTTGGTAGGCCTGGCCCACCACGCCGCCTAAGAGGCGGTACACCCGGCGCACCCGGTCAAAGGAGAGGAAGTGGGCCTTGTCTGCGTCCACCAGGCCGTCCTCCCCCAGGATGGACTCGTCGGCGCTCATGTTCAGCACCTGGCCCACGATGCGCACCCCGCCGGGGCCCTCCTCGGTGAGCTCCACCACCTGGCACTCCAGGGTGAGGGGGAGCTCCTCAAACAGGGGGGCGTCCACAAAGTCGCTCCGGATGGGGTGGAGCCCCGCCCGGGCGATCTTGTCCGGCACGTCATAGCCGGAGACCAACCCCACGTAGTCCGCCGCCACCAGGTTGGCCTGGTCGGCGAAGCTCAGGGTGAAGGCCCGCTTTTGGCGGATGTTCTCCGTGGTCTTGTGGCCCCGGGAGATGTTCAGCTCCACATAGGTGCCCCCCACCAGGCCGCCCCAGCCCACATTCATGGCGTCGGGGATGCCGTCCTGGTCGTAGGTGCCCACCACCAGCACGGGCTGGGGGTAAAAGCCGACGTTTCGAAAATTCTTTCGCATGGGATCTGTCCTCCTTCGTTCTTACAGTGCCCGGGCCACGGTGTAGGCCGAGGCGATGGCGGTCATCACGCTGCCCACCTTGCTGCCGTCCCCCACTTGGTAGACTTCCATCCCGGTGCCGGCCAGTTCCCCGGCCAGGGAGGGCCGGGGGGTGAAGCCCACCGCCAGGACCACATGGTCGGCGGGGAGGGTCTCCTCCCCCTGGGGGCCGGTGACCACGGCGCCTTCCGCCGTCACCTGGGCCAGGCGGCAGCCGGTGCGGAGGGTGACCTTCCACTCGGCCAGCAGGTCCCGGAGCATGGAGGCGTTCATCTCCGGCACCGGGATGCCGGCGGAGAGGATGTCCGGCAGGGCCTCCACGATGGTGACGGTCTTCCCCGCCTGGGCATAGCCCAGGGCGGTCTCGCAGCCCACCAGGCCGCCCCCCACCACCAGGATGCGCTGGCCGGGCAGGTCTGCCCCGGTGAGGGCGGTGACGCAGTCCACCACCTTGGGGCTGTCCATCCCCGCCGCCGGGGGCACGGTGGGGGTGGCCCCCACCGCCAGGATCACCGCGTCGGGCTTTTCTCGGCGGATGGCCGGGGCGTCGGCGGCGGTCCCCAGCCGGACCGCCACCCCCAGCTGGGCCAGCTGCCGCTGGTACCAGGCGCTGAGCTCGTGGAGTTCCCGCTTAAAGTCGTGGGTCCCGGCGGGGATCAGGTTGCCCCCCAGAGCGTCCCCCTGCTCCCACAGGGTGACCTTGTGCCCCCGGAGGGCGGCGGCGCGGGCGGCCTCCATGCCGGCGGGGCCGCCCCCCACCACCAGGACGGACTTCTTCCGGGGGGCGGGTGTGAGGGAGAAGCTGGCCTCCCGGGCGGCCTGGGGATTCACGGCGCAGCCGGTGCGCCGGCCGATTTTCAGGGCCCCGATGCACCCCTGGTTGCACCCGATGCAGGGCCGGATGTCCTGGGGACAGCCCATGGCCACCTTCCGGGGGTAGTCGGGGTCGGCCAGGGAGGCCCGGCCCAGGACCACGGCGTCCATCTTCCCCTCGGCGATGGCCTGGGCGGCCAGGGCGGGGTCGTTCATCCGGCCGCCGCAGAGGATGGGGATCTTCACCTGCTCCTTCACCGCCGCGGACAGGGGGATCACCCGGCCCTTCTCCATGTAGCAGGGGGGCGCGGCGTAGTAGAAGGAGTCGTACTGGCCAAAGTCCACGCTGAGGCAGTCGTAGCCGTAGGCCTCCAGGCGGCGGGCGATTTCCAGCCCCTCCTCCAGGGTGCGGCCCACCTCGTCCTCCCCGTGGAGGGAGGGTTGGTTGTACCCCTTGATGTAGGACTTGAGGGCCAGGCGCATGGACACCACAAAGCCCGACCCGCAGGCGGCCTTGATCCCCTCCAGGATCTCCCGGGCGCAGCGGAGGCGGTTCTCCAGCGCCCCGCCGTACTCGTCGGTGCGGTGGTTCATGAAGGTCATGGCGAACTGGTCCAGCAGGTACCCCCAGTGCATGGCGTGGACCTCAATGCCCGGGAAGCCGCACTGCTGGAAAAAGACGGCGGTGGCGATCATCTGGTCGATCTTCTGCCGGATCTGGTCCTTGGTGAGGGCGGGGGCCAGGCGGGCGGGGTCGTGGTAGTAGGGGATTTCCGAGGGGCAGAAGCAGCCGGGGGCGTTCCGGCCGTAGCCCATGGAGATCTGGGGGATCATCTTGGTCCCGTAGGCGTCCAGCCGCTCCAACAGCTCCACGGCGGAGCGTTGGAAGGCCTTGGGGGCCTTCAGGGGCTGCTTGCTGTCCAGGGGGTGGACCGGGTCCACCAAGGTGTCCGGGTGGAAGGCCCCGGTGAAAATCAGGCCAAAGCCCCCCTTGGCCCGGGCCTCGTAGTAGGCCAGGCCGTCTTGGGAGAACTCCCCAAAGGGGCCGTGGACCGAGGGCAAAGTGAGGGGCCCCGCGCAGAACCGGTTGGGGATGGTGAGCTTGCCAATCTGCAGGGGTTGGAGCAGCGGGGCATAGAGAAAGGTCGTCATGGATGGGTCCTCCTTTGGAAATGGGCGCAGTGCGCGCGGGAAGGTGAAACTCGGGGCTGCCCCAAGGTAGGGAAGCCGTCGGGAGCTGGAGCTTTACAGGGTCCGCTGGAAGAACTTCCAGGCGTTCTCCCAGCAGATGGCGTCAATCTCCCGGGGGGAGAAGCCCCCCTGGTCCAGGGCCTGGACCACCTGGTCCATGCCCCCGGCGTCCCCCCAGGCCAGGGGGGTGTCGATGCCGTCGAAGTCGGAGCCCAGGGCCACCGTCTCCAGTCCGGCCACGTGGATCATGTGGCGGAGGTGGCGGAGCAGGTCTGCCGGCTGGCTGGTTGCCCCGGGGCCCAGGAAGCCGGCGTAGAAGTTGGCCCCCACCAGGCAGCCCCGGTCCCCCAGGGCCCGGAGCATCTCGTCGGTGAGGTTCCGCCGGTGGGGCCACAGGGCCCGGGCGTTGGAGTGGCTGGCCAGGAAGGGCCGCCGGGCGGCCCGGCACACGTCCCAGAAGCCCCCGTCGGAGAGGTGGGAGACGTCGGGGAGCATCCCCAGGACCTCCATCTCCGCCAGGAAGGCGAAGCCGGTCTCTGTGAGGCCCCCGGCCTGGCCGTTGGGGGCGCCCAGCTGGTTGGGGTAGTTCCAGGTGAGGGTGAGGATCCGCACCCCCAGGCGGTAGAGGGTGCGCAGCAGGGGGAGGGAGCCCCGGCACACGCCCCCCTCCTCCACGGTGAGCAGGCAGCCGATCTGGCCGGCTTGCCGGGCCTCGACCAAGTCCTGGAAGGTCAGAACAGGGCGGGCCAGGTCCCGGTTCTGTGCCAGCTCGGTCCAATACAGGTCGGCCAGGGTGAGGACCTCCTCCAAGGGGTCCTCCGGCCGGGCGGCCATGGACTGGGCGTAGAGGGGGTCGCCCCCGTCCCCGGCGGGGGCGGGGGTGCCGTGGAGGTTCACGAAGAGGGCGAAGGCCTGGAGCAGGTAGCCGCTGCGGCGGAGCTTTTCCAGGTTGACGTGGAGGGGTTCCCCCCTCCGCAGGTGGGCGGGGTGCCCCGCCCGCTGGCAGGCCAGCAGGCGGGCGATGGTGTCACAGTGCAGGTCGATGAAGGGCATGGGACATCCTCCTTATGCCCTTCCCAAGGGGAAGTGGCAGGCTGCCTGGTGGTCCCCCGCCCCGGTGAGGGGGGGGACGGTTTGGGCGCAGATGTCTTGGGCATAGGGGCACCGGGTGCGGAACCGGCACCCCGAAGGGGGGTGCACCGGGGAGGGGATCTCCCCGGCCAAGGGGGGGCCGCTCTCCCCCCGGCGGGTGGGGTCCGGCCGGGGGACGGAGTCCAGCAGGAACTTGGTGTAGGGGTGCCGGGGGGCGGAGAACAGGGCCTGGGTGGGCCCCACCTCGCACACCCGGCCCAGGAACATGACGCACACCCGGTCGGCGCTGTGGCGGACCACCCCCAGGTCGTGGGAGATGAGGACGTAGGTGAGCCCTTGGGATGCCTGGAGGTCCGCCAGCAGGTTGAGCATCTGGGCCTGGACGGAGACGTCCAGGGCGGACACCGGCTCGTCGCACACCACCAGCCGGGGGGACAGGGCCAGGGCCCGGGCCAGGCCCACCCGCTGCCGCTGGCCCCCGGAAAGCTGGTGGGGGTACCGGTCCAGCAGGTCCGGGGCCAGGCCCACCTGGGTCAGCAGGGCCGCCCCCCGGGCGGCGTATTCCCCCCGGGGGCAGAGGTTGTGGATGCGCAGGGGCTCGGCCAGGGACTGGCCCACGGTCCACCGGGGGTTCAGGGCGGCGGCGGTGTCCTGAAACACCAGCTGCATCTGCCGCCGGAGAGCCCGGAGCCGGGCCGGGGGCAGGGCGGCCAGGTCCTGGCCGTCAAAGAACACCTGCCCCTGGGTAGGGGGCAGCAGCCCCAGCAGGAGCCGGCCTAAGGTGCTTTTGCCGCAGCCGGACTCCCCCACCAGGGCCAGGGTCTCCCCCTCGTAGACGGCCAGGTCCACGCCGGACACGGCGTGGAGGGCAGCGCCCTTGCCCTGGCCCTTCACGGGGAAGGTTTTGGAGAGGTGTTTTCCCTCTGCCAGTATGGTTGCCATGGTTGCCTCCTCTCAGCGGGGGTGGTGGCAGCGGACCAGATGGCCCCCGCCCAAGTGGGTGAGGGGGGGCGGATTGGCGGCGCAGTCCCCCTCCCCCTGGTCACACCGGGGGCAGAAGCGGCAGCCGGGGTGGGGAGCGCCCGGGGCCGGCACGGTCCCTGGAATGGTGTACAGCCGCTCCTGGGCCCCCTCCAGGGAGGGGATGGCCCGGAGCAGCCCTGCGGTGTATGGGTGCCGGGGGGTGCGGAAGAGGTCGAAGGTCTCCGCGGCCTCCACGATCTGCCCGGCGTACATGACGTAGACGTAGTCGCACAGCTGGGCCACCACCCCCATGTTGTGGGTGATGAGGAGGATGGCCGTGCCGTGGTCCCGGCGCAGGTCCCCCATGAGCCGGAGGATCTGGGCCTGGATGGTGGCGTCTAAGGCGGTGGTGGGCTCGTCGGCGATGAGGAGCTCCGGCTCGCAGGCCATGGCCATGGCGATCATCACCCGCTGCCGCAGCCCCCCGGAGAGCTGCCGGGGGTAGGCCCCGTACCGGGCCGCCGGGTCGGGGATGCCCACCTGGTGGAAGAGGTCCACCGTCCGGGCCTTGGCGGCCTTCCGGTCCAGCCCCCGGTGGAGGCGGAGGACCTCCGCCACCTGCCGCCCTACGGGGTAGACGGGGTTGAGGGAGGTCATGGGATCCTGGAAGATCATGGCGATCCGGTCCCCCCGCAGGCGGCGGAGGGCGTCCGGGGGGAGGGTCAGCAGGTCCTGCCCGCCGAAGTCGATGGTCCCCCCGGCCACTTGGCCGTTGGGGGGGAGAAGCCCCAGCACCGACAGGGCGGTGACGCTCTTGCCGCAGCCGGACTCCCCCACCAGGCCCACGATGGTGCCCCGGGGGACGGTGAGGTCCACCCCGTCCACGGCGGGGACCAGGCCCTGGGGGCCGGGGAACCCCGCCCGCAGGCCGGAGATGGCAAGGGTGGGTGGATGGTGTTCCATGGGATGCCTCCTCGTATGGTTTGGGGAAGGACGGGGGTCATTCCCGGGTGCGGTACCGTTTCGGGCAGAGACGGGGGAGGACCAGGGAGAGGACCACCATGGCCCCAAAGATCCCCAGCCCCAGGAGCAGGGGGAGATCCTCCCCCTGGAAGCTGCCGTACAGCAGGAGAAACAGGCCAAGGCCGCAGCCCATGACACAGGTTCCGTAGAGACGGCAGAGTGCCTTGGCCTGCCAGGATGCTTTCTCCTCTGGGGGCAAGGTGTTCCACCCTGCCAGAAACCAGGTGCCCCTCTGGTGGCGGAGAGCCGCTCCCCACAGGAGGGCAGCCAGAGGCAGGGCGATGGTCAAGGTCCATTCCCAGACTTCCATGGGGCCTCCCTCATTCCGCCCAGGCTTTGACGGCGGCTTGGCCGTCGAAGACCCGGAAGGGGATCACGTCATACCGCTGCACGCCCCGCTGGACGAAGGGGTCTGCCTGGCAGAAGGCGGCGACGTCGTCGGTTTTCACCACCAGGATGCCGCCCCGGGCGGGGTCCTGGGGCACGGGGCCTGCCAGCAGGACGGACCCTGCGGCCACCTGCTGGGCGATGTATTGGTGGTGGGCGGCCAGGGCATCCTGAAAGGCGGGGCCGGTGGGGCGGCCTTCCAGGAAGAAGCCCTCTAACAGATAGGTTTCCATGGCGGAGCCTCCTTTTTGGGGTTCTAGGTGTTCAGTATAGCACATCCCGGAGCAGGAAGGAAGGCGTAACGGGCCTTTCCGGGGGCGGATCCATCGTTTGCATGGCGCCCTGCAAAAAAATGTGGAAATTTGACGGCAACCCATTCACTTTTTTCGGTCTTTGGGGTATAATAGCAATTACTACAAAACGACTTGTCTTTTCCCTCCCTGCTTGGGGAGGGAAAACTGCCCATAGGTCCTCAGCATCACATCAATCAAAGAAAGAGGGAACTGCGTATGATGATCTCTACCAAGGGACGATATGCCCTTCGCGTCATGCTGGACTTAGCCGACCACAACACCGGGGATTACATTCCCCTGAAAGACATTGCCCAGCGGCAGGAGATCTCCGTGAAGTACCTGGAGAATATCCTGGCCTCCCTGAGCCGTGCCAACCTGGTGGACGCCACCCGGGGCAAGGGCGGGGGCTACCGCCTGTGCCGCCCCCCGAAGGACTACGCGGCCGGGGAGATTCTCCGGCTGGCCGAGGGGAGCTTGGCCTCGGTCTCCTGCCTGCGGGGGGAGCAGAAGGGCTGTGAAAAGGCTGGCCACTGCCGGGCCCTCCCCCTGTGGGAGGGGCTGGACCAGGTGATCGACCAATACCTGGACAGCGTCTCCCTGGCGGACCTGCAAAAAGTGGAAGAGACCCCATAACGAATGGCGGAGGCACCCTGCGGCGGCAGGGTGCTTTTTCGTGGGCAGGGGAGGGAGGAAGAAAGGGAGCAGAATCTTTTGATTTCCTATTGACTTTATAGGGAATTCGTGGTATCCTCCAAATAACCTAGTTGTTTTGTAGGATAAAAAATCCGTGAAAAGGAGGACCCATCCATGATCTATGCCGACAACGCCGCCACCACCCGCCTCAGCGCCACTGCCCTGGCGGCGATGCTGCCTTACCTCACCGAGCAGTACGGGAACCCCTCCTCCCTATATACCCTGGGGCAGACGGCGGCCACCGCCCTGGCCCAGGCCAGGGAGACCGTGGCCCGCTGTCTCCACTGCCGCCCGGAAGAGATTGTCTTTACCTCCGGCGGCAGCGAAGCGGACAACCAAGCCATCCTCTCCACCGCCCGCTGGGGAAAACGGCAGGGGAAAACCCATATCATCTCCACCGCCTTTGAGCACCACGCCGTCCTGCACACCCTCCAGAAACTGGAGAAGGAGGGCTTCACCGTGACCCTGCTGGACGTCCACGCAGACGGCCGCATCACCCCCCAGCAGGTGGAGGCGGCCATCACCCAGGACACCTGCCTGGTCACCGTCATGTACGCCAACAATGAGATCGGCACCATCCAGCCCATCGGGGAGATCGGGGCGATCTGCCGGGCCCGGAAGGTCCCCTTCCACACCGATGCCGTCCAGGCTGCCGGGCACCTGGCCATCGACGTGGGGGCGGAGCAGATCGACATGCTCTCCCTGTCGGCCCACAAGTTCCACGGGCCCAAAGGGGTGGGCGCCCTGTACGTCCGCAAGGGGGTTCCCCTGCTCCCCCTCATCGAGGGGGGCGCCCAGGAGCGCCGGAAGCGGGCCGGGACGGAGAATGTGGCCGGCATTGTGGGGCTGGCCGCTGCCCTCCAAACCGCCTGTGACCACCTGGAGGCCAACGCCGCCAAAGTCGCCGCCCTGCGAGACAAGCTCATAGACGGCCTGGCGGCTATTCCCCACGCCGCCCTCAACGGGGACCGGGACCACCGCCTGCCGGGGAACGTCAACGTCTGCTTCGAGGGCATTGAGGGGGAGTCCCTCCTCCTGCTGCTGGACGACCGGGGGATCTGTGCCTCCTCTGGGTCGGCCTGTACCTCCGGGTCCCTGGACCCCAGCCATGTGCTGCTGGCCATCGGCCGGCCCCACGAGGTGGCCCATGGCTCCCTCCGCCTGTCCCTGTGTGAGGAGAACACCGAGGCAGAGGTGGACACCATGCTCCGGGAAATCCCCAAGGTGGTGGAGTACTTACGCAACATGTCTCCCGTCTGGCGGGAGCTGCAGAAAGGAGCGCGAGACTATGTTATACAGTGAGAAAGTGATGGACCATTTCCGCCATCCCCGGAATGTGGGCATCCTGGAGGATGCCGACGGCGTGGGGGAAGTGGGCAACGCCAAGTGCGGGGACATCATGAAGATCTACCTGAAAATTGACCACGACACCGTCACCGACGTGAAGTTTGAGACCTTCGGCTGCGGCAGCGCCATCGCCTCCAGCTCCATGG
>URCB01000048.1 GCA_900546255.1 uncultured Eubacteriales bacterium | reverse complement strand
CCCCGCGACTCTTTGCGTCCGGGCTTTCTCTAGAGAAAGCCTGGATCCCCCGCCCCGGATAGGGGCGGGAAACCACGTAGCGGGTTTCAACCTACGATGGGAACGTCCTCCTGGATGCTCCGCCGCAGCAGGCGGAGCACATAGACCACCAACCCGGCAAAGTAGAGATAGAACACCCATCCAAACCCCACCAGGAGAAAATCATACGCTCCGTGGAGGATGGCCGGCAGCAGCCAGGCCCGGCGGAGAAAGGCAGCCGTCTGCTGGCCCTGCCCGTGGGCGGCCAGCCACTTGGCCTGGCCCAGGGCCGCCCCCATCACCACCCCGAACATGGCGTGGCCGGGGATGGAGAAGATGGCCCGCACCACCGCCGTGGAAAAGCCGGAGGTGAGGACATACATCACATTCTCCACCGCGGCAAAGCCCAGGGAAACGAACACCCCGTAGACCACCCCGTCGAAGCGGTAGTTGAAGTTGGGTTCGTTCCAGGTGCGCCGGCGGAGGACCCGGTACTTGATCCCCTCCTCAATGAACCCCGGCACCACGAAGTAGGCCAGGAAGAGGTAGACCATGGGCCGCCAGTAGAAAAAGTCGATGAACTGGTCGGCCAGCATCTCCAGCACCAGAATGGGAACCATGGCCAGCACCCCCCGCAGGAAGAGGGACCAGAGCAGGCCAGGGGGTTCCCGCTCGATCTGATCCAACCGGTAGATGATGCCCAGCAGGATCAGCGGGGGCGCCAGGGCGGCCAGGATCAAAAAGAGGACGGAATACAGGACCATTCAGCTCCTTCTCAAAGGCGGACCGTCAGATGTCCAGGTTCACCACGTATTTGGCGTTTTGCTCGATGAACTCCTTCCGGGGCTCCACCTTTTCCCCCATGAGGATGGTAAAGATTTCGTCGGCCTTCACCGCGTCCTCCAGGGTGATCCGGCGGAGGGTGCGGGTTTCGGGGTTCATGGTGGTCTCCCACAGTTCGTGGGGGTCCATCTCGCCCAGGCCCTTGAAGCGGCTGATCTCCACCTTGGCGTTGGGATTGTCCCCCCGCATCTGGGCGGAGACCTGGTCCCGCTCCTCGTCGGAGTAGGCCACCCGCTGCTGCTTGCCCCGGGTGAGCTTGTAGAGGGGGGGCACGGCGGAGTAGACATAGCCCTGCTCAACCAGCGGCCGCATGAACCGGAAGAAGAAGGTCAGCAGCAGGGTGCGGATGTGGGCCCCGTCCACGTCGGCATCGGCCATGATGATGATCTTGTGGTAGCGGAGCTTGTCGGGGTTGAACTCCTCCCCGATGCCCGCCCCCAGGGCGGTGATCACGGGGCTGAGCTTGTCGTTGCCGTAGACCCGGTCGGCCCGGGCCTTCTCCACGTTGAGCATCTTGCCCCACAGGGGGAGGATGGCCTGGAACCGGGAGTCCCGCCCTTGGGTGGCCGAGCCCCCGGCGGAGTCGCCCTCCACGATGTAGATCTCGGTGAGGGCGGGGTCCCGCTCGTTGCAGTCCCGGAGCTTGTCGGGCATCTGGCCGGACTCCAGCCCGGTTTTCCGCCGGACGGATTCCCGGGCCTTCCGGGCGGCCTCCCGGGCCCGGGAGGCGGTGAGGGCCTTTTCCAGGATGGCCCGGCCCACGGCGGGGTTCTCCTCCAAAAACTCCTCCAGCTTCTCCGAGACGATGGCATTGACCAGGGTGCGGATCTCGGAGTTGCCCAGTTTGGCCTTGGTCTGACCCTCAAACTGGGCCTCGGTGAGCTTGACGGAGATGACGCAGGTGAGCCCTTCCCGGCAGTCCTCGCCGGTGACCTTCTCGTCCTCCTTGAGGATCTTCATCTTCCGGCCGTAGGCGTTGAGGGCGTTGGTGAGGGCCCGCTTGAACCCCTCTTCGTGCATGCCCCCTTCGGGGGTGTGGACGTTGTTGGCAAAGGAGACAATGATCTCGTTGTAACTGTCGTTGTATTGGAGGGAGACCTCCGCCATGGCGTCCTCTTTGGAGCCGGCCATGTAGATCACCCCGTCGTGGATGGGGGTCTTGTTCCGGTTGATGTAGGTGACAAACTCCCGGATGCCGCCGGCATAGCACATGGTGTCGGAGATCTCCTCCTCCCCCCGCCGGTCGGCGATGGTGATGGTGAGGCCGGCGTTGAGGAAGGCCTCCTCCCGCATCCGGGTGTGGAGGGTCTCGTAGTCGTACTCCGTGGTCTCGGTGAACATCTCCGGGTCGGGCTGGAAGACCACGTCGGTGCCGGTGCGGTCAGTCTTGCCCACGATCTGCATGGGCTGGGTCACCTGGCCCCGGGCAAACTTCATCTCGTAGATGTTCCCGTCCTTGTGGACCCGGACCTCCAGCCACTGGCTCAGGGCATTGACCACCGAGGCGCCCACCCCGTGGAGGCCGCCGGAGACTTTGTATCCGCCGCCGCCAAACTTACCGCCGGCGTGGAGGATGGTGAAGACCACCTCCAGAGCAGGTTTCCCCGTCTGCTGCTGAATATCCACGGGGATGCCCCGGCCATTGTCGGAGACAGTGATGATGTTGCCCGGCTCAATGCCCACCTGAATCTCGGTGCAGTAGCCGGCCAGGGCCTCGTCGATGGCGTTGTCCACGATCTCATAGACCAGGTGGTGCAGTCCGCTGGCGGAGGTGGAGCCGATGTACATGCCAGGCCGTTTCCGGACTGCCTCCAGCCCCTCCAGCACTTGGATCTCTGAGGCCCCGTATTCATGTTCCACGGTGGTGGCGTTTTTCTGTTCCAACTGATCCATAGATACCTCCAAACACAACGTAACGCAAAACCTGGGAGAAAGGGCAAGCACCCTGCCAGGTTACTTTCTATATCGTCAAACTTCCCAATTCCATCCGCTTGAGCAGGGTTGCCGTGGACAGCTGGGAGAGGTAGACTTTGACCTTCCCCCCCTTGTCCCGGCAGAGGAGGAAGGATTTGGGAAGATCCTCCCCCACGGGGATCACCTGGCCCGCCTGCTGGGCCTGGGCCAGAAAGTTCCGGGTGATCCGGGAGGAGGTGGTGTTGTCCAAATCAAAGATGCCCAGCACGTCCTGCTCTGGGATCACCACGGAAGCGCCGATGTGCAGATACATGCCGTCTCTCCCCTTTCCTGGGATGGGTGCCCTGGAAAAATGGGGCAGTTTCCCTTGATTTTATCACGAATCTTCTCTCGAATGCAGGGTATTTCTGGGGTTTAGGCCAAATCGTCTGCCGCCCCAGCATCGACCAGGGTGCCTTGGACAATGTGCAGGCTGTTTCCTGGAAACGTCCCCGCCTCCGGAGGCTGGCAGCCGGTGATGAACACCTGCCCGCCGGTGATCCTTCCCAGGACAAAGTCCTGCCGGCGCTGATCCAGCTCTGAGAGCACATCGTCCAGCAGGAGGATGGGCCACTGGCCGGTGTCCTCCTGGAAAATCTCCCGCTCGGCCAGTTTGAGGGAGAGGGCGGCGGTCCGGGTCTGCCCCTGGGAGGCAAACTGCCGGGCGGGCTGCCCGTTGATGGCCGCCAAGAGATCGTCCTTATGGGGGCCGGAGAGGCAGGATTTTGCCTCCAACTCTGCCCGGCGGTGGCTGTTTTGGTGCTCCCGCAGGGCCTCGTACAGGGTAACCGTGGGGCCCAAGGGGTCTGTCACCGTCCGCACCGTCTGGTAGGACAGGGCCAGCTCCTCCCCCCCGCCGGAGAATTCCCGCTGAATGACCTGGGCCTTCTCCGCCAGTTTGCGGATGAAGTGGGCCCGGTAGTGGATGACCAGGGCCCCGGCCCGGGCCATGGCCTCGTTAAAGTCCTCCAAAACCTCCAGCAGGCTGGGATTCTTCTCCCAGTCCCGCAGAATCCGGGTTTTGTGGTCCAGCAATTTTTGGTACTGGGACAGGGCCTCGGCATACCTGGGCCGGAGCTGGCAGATGGCCCGGTCCAGAAAGGTCCGCCGTTCCGCCGCGCCCGCCTTGATGAGGGCCAGGTCCTCCGGGCAGAAGAGGACGGTCTGCAGGATCTCTGACAGCTCCCCCGCCGTTTTCAGCTTCACGTGGTTCACAAACAGCTTCCGCCGGGCCCCCCGAAACAGCTGGGCCTGGATGAGAAAGTCCCGCCCCCGGCTCTCCACCTGGGCGGTGATGGTGCCCTGGGTTCGCTGGAAGGCGATGAGCTCCTTATCCCCCCGGGCCCGATGGGACCGGGCCCCGGCGAGAAAGCCGATGGCCTCCAGCAGGTTGGTCTTTCCCTGGGCGTTTTCCCCCCAGATGACGTTGACCCCAGGGGAAAACTGGGCAGAAAACTGGGTGTAGTTGCGAAAGCCGTCCAGAGAGATGGAGCAAACCCTCATTGCACCAAGAGCTCCCGCCCCTGGAAGGTGACACGGTCCCCTGGGCGGAGCTTCTTCCCCCGCATGGTACACACGTCCCCGTTGACAGAGACCTGGCCCTCCTGGATGAGGACCTTGGCCTCCCCCCCGCTGCCCACCAGGTTGGCCAGCTTCAGCAGGGCTTCCAGCTTGATGTATTCCGTTGTGATGGAAATCACTTGTTGTTCTGCCATGGTATGTATTGACTCCTTCGTAAGGGGGGGTACAGACCCTTTGGGTGGGTGGCTCCGAAGCCACCTTGGGGCGCAGCGCCCCGGGGGCCCCGCCGACTCCGGCGGGGGAGCCCGGCTTTCTTTGGAAGAAAGCCGGAGGAAAGAACACCAGGGCTCCGCCCTGGACCCGGGTTTTCATAGCCGCTCGTTGCCACTCGCTGGTTTTTGGGATCGTTGTCCTTGAAACGGTCGCGGGGCTATTTCCTCCGGTATGCTAAGACCGATTTGGGACGCATTTTCGAGAAAAAATATGCTGGAAAGCATTTTTGCGAAAGAAAGTTCCCAAATCAGGGCACGTAGGTGGACTCCGAAATAGACGCACGACCGAAACAATGCGCCACAACCGCCAAAACGAGCGAGTGGGAACGAGCGGGCCATAAAAAAGGGGGTCCAGGGGGTACCCCCCTGGGCTTCTTTCTCCCCATTTCTTCGCAAGAAATGGGGACCCCCGCCCGGGGCCGGGCGGGAACCCACGTTGCAGGTCCGGACCTGCACTGGTCTTAACGGAACCACCGTTGGGATCAACGTCAAATATCTGCCTTCAGCCGCACCGGCAGCACCATGAAGAGGAAGTTATCCTCCCCATCGGCGGGGACAATGATGCAAGGGGTAATGGGGCTGGACAGCTCCAGGGTCACTTTTTCCCGGGAGGCGGCCTTCAGGGCCTCCATCATGTAGCGGTTGTTGAAGCCGATCTCCAACCCGTTGCCGCTTCCCTCCATGGGGCAGCGGTCCTGGGCATTGCCGATGGCAGTGCGGGTGGTGATGTGGATTTCTCCCTCCCCCATGACGCAGCGCAGGGGGCTTTTCAGCTTCTCGCTGACGATGAGGGACACCCGCTCAATGCAGGAGAGGAGCTGCTTGGTCTCCACTGTGACCTTGATGGGGTTGTTTCTGGGGATGGCCTGGCGCCAAGCCAGGAACTCCCCTTCCAGCCGCCGGGCGATGAGGATGGTGTCCCCCATTTTGAAGAGGACGTGGCGGGCGCCCTGGTGGACGTCCACGGGATCGTCGGTCTCCCGGCAGATTTTTTCCACCTCGCTGAGGGAGGCCCCAGGGACCACAAACTCGAAGTTTCCATTCTTTTCCAAAATAGGCTCCTTGCGGAGGGCCAGGCGGAAACCGTCCACCGCCACCATGGTGAGCCCCTCCTCATCCACCACGAAGAGGCTGCCGGTGTGGATGGGGCGGCTCTCATCGTCGCTGACGGCGAAGATGGTCTGGCTGATCATGGATCGGAGGGTCTGCTGGGGCAGGGTGATGGAGTTTTGGTACTCTACGGTGGGCAGCTCCGGGAAGTCCTCCGGGTCGATGCCCATGAGGTCGAACTCACTCATGCCGCAGGAGATGTGAACTTTCAGGTTCTCTTCCTGAAAGAGCAGGACGTCGTCGGGCATTTTCCGGACGATTTCGCTGAACAGCCGGGCGGGGAGGACCATGGAACCGGTTTCCGTCACTTCCCCCTGGAAGCAGGAGCGGATGCCGGTTTCCTGGTTGTACCCGGTGAGGAAGACGTTGCCGGTTTCCTCCGCTTCCAAAAGCAGGCCTTCTAGGGCAGGGATGGTACTCTTGGAGGAGACGGCCCGGGAGGCGGTGAGGATGGCGTTTTGGAGCAGTGCTTTCTCGCAGCTGAATTTCATGGAAAAACCTCCAATCGTGTCTGTTTCCCTGGATGGCGGGTTTGGGGCTAGAGAGGGAGAACAGGAAAAAAAATGTCGTAGTGGTAGTAGTAGGGGAATTTTTTGTGGAAAGTGGGGGACAAGCCCTTTTCCTCCAAGGAATTTTTTCCAACAGGGGGGTGTGGGACAGGTTGGGACAAAATGGGGAGAAATGCGGCAGGGTTCGTGTTCTCCACACCATAGTTTCCACATGTCCCCAAAAATCGGTGGAGAAAAGAGGGGGATTTAGTTGTACCGCTCGTTGATGTTGGAGCGGATGTCTTTGATGACTTCGTTGGTCTCCGGGTCGGATTTGCACTGCTTCTCCACCCGGTCGATGGAGTGGAGGATGGTGGTGTGGTCCCGGTTGTCAAACTCCTTGCCGATGTCTTTCAGGGAGAGCTTGGTCATGTGCCGGGTGAGGTAGATGGCGATGTGCCGGGCCCAGCTGGTGGCCTTGGTCCGGCCCTGGCCCCGGATGGCGGCGGGGTCGATGTCGTAGAACTTGCCCACCTCTTCGATGATGACTTCGGCGGTGGGGAGGATGTCGGAGGTCTCCTTAAACATGTCCCGCACCGCCCGGGTGACGGAGCTGGCGTCTACGTTGTTGCCCAAGAGGTCCCGGAAGGCCAGGATTTTTTTGACGGTACCCTCGATCTGCCGGACGTTGGAGGTGATGTTCTCCGCCACGTAGATGAGGACTTCCTCCGGCAGCTCCACCCCCATGCGGATGGCCTTGTTCTTGATGATGGCCATGCGGGTCTCGTAGTCCGGAGGCTGGATGTCTGCCAGCAGGCCCCATTCGAAGCGGGTTTTCAAACGGTCCTCCAGCCGGAGCATCTCCTTGGGGGGACGGTCGGCGGTGAAGACGATCTGCTTTTTGTCCTCGTAGAGGGTATTGAAGGTGTGGAACATCTCCTCCTGGGTGGAGTCCCGCCCGGCGATGAACTGCACGTCGTCCATGAGGAAGACGTCGGCGGAGCGGTACTTGTCCCGGAACTCCTGGTTCTTGCCGGCGCGGATGTCTCGGATGAGTTCGTTGGTGAAGTCCTCCCCTCGGATGTAGACGATCTTATAGTCCGGGTGGTTCTTATGGATGGTGTGGGCAATGGCGTAGAGCAAGTGGGTTTTGCCCAGGCCGGACTCCCCGTGGATGAAGAGGGGGTTGTAGTTTTCCGCCGGGTGCTCTGCCACGGCCAGGGCGGCAGCGTGGGCCAGCTTGTTGGAGTTGCCCACCACGAAGCGTTCGAAGGTGTATTCCTCGGTGCCTGGCAGAAAGCGGGAAGGGGCCTCGGGTTTTTGGAACTGGGTTTTCCCCTCCTCCCCCAGGATCACCACGTCCAGGTCGGCGGAGAACAGGTCGTACAAGGCCCGCTTGATGTCCTCTGCGTACCGGGATATGAGGATATCCCGCTTGAACTCTGTGGGCACGGATAGAATGAACCGATTCTCGTCCAGGGCCACCGGTTCGATGTCGGAAAACCAGGTGGAAATGGTGGTTTCGGTCATGTTCTGTTTTAGGATGGAGAGCACTCTCTCCCAGATTTCCGCGGCGGAGTTCATGGGCATCCTCCTTTTTCGGCAAAATGTACGGTCTCCTGTGGTTTTTTGGATACTTTTCCCCAAAATGGGAAGGTTTTGTGGAGAACTCGATAAAAAATCAGTTTATTATATCAGGTTTTGCCCCCGTTTGCAAGATTTGGGCACAATTCCTGGGGAGGGCTGCCTTGTAGGCAACGAGGGTGCAGGCCGTTTTTGGGGACACAGGGCAGGAGGGCGGGGAGGGGAAGAACAGGGCTGCGCTAATTGTCGTAGTGTAAAAAATCAGAAGGCACAAGATGTTGCGTCATGGAGGAACCGTAAAAATTTAGGTTGACATATCGGGTTTTTTTCCGTTATAATAAGCTTCACGTAATCATGACCTTTTGGGGTTTTGGTTGCCATGGATTGGACAACCGCGGCTGGGGCAATGCAGCCGTTGTGGTTGGCGGGGTTTCCCGCTGGAAATCGATACAGGAGGTGTATCAGAATGGTTCGTACCTATCAGCCCAAGAAGCGTCAGCGTTCCAAGGAGCACGGGTTCCGCAAGCGCATGGCCACTGCCAACGGGCGCAAGGTTCTGGCTCGTCGCCGCGCCAGAGGCCGTGCCCGGCTGACCCACTGATGCCAAGGTTAACCGCATAGAGCGTACATACAAGGGGCGGGGGACTCTGGTTCCACCGCCCCTGCGAAGCATCGGGAGATTTGGGGTCCGTTTTGCGGGACCCCTGCCCTTTGCTGGTTGCCCAGACTGTGCCTCTCCAGGGCAGGTATGGGCGGCGAGGGTATCGTCTTCCCCCGTATGGCGCTCTGCGGGTCAAGGAGAACGATCGCTGTGAAGCATACTGTGTCCTTAAAGGAGAATCGAATCTTTCGCCGGCTGTACGCCAAGGGGAAGAGCGCAGTGGCGCCCACCATGGTCCTCTACTGCCGGAAAAACGGACGGAGGGAGAGCCGCCTGGGCCTGACCACCGGGACCAAGCTGGGCCACGCGGTGGTCCGCAACCGGGTCCGCCGCCGTCTGCGGGAGATTTACCGCCTCCAGGAGGACAAGCTGCTGCCTGGTTACGATATTGTCGTCGTGGCTCGGGTCCGGGCCGTGCACAGCAAGTATGCTGTGCTGGAACGGGATTTTCTCCGCTTGGCCAAAAAACTGCAGCTTCTCTCCCCCCAAGAATCCCCTGATTCCGGAGAGAAGAAGCCATGAAGACAGTCCTTTTGGGGATGATTCGGTTTTACCGCCGCTACCTCTCCCCCCTCCACCCCCCTACCTGCCGGTTCATTCCCACCTGCTCGGCCTATGCCATGGAGGCCATTGAAAAGTATGGCGCTTGGAAGGGGGGCTGGCTGGCGGTGCGCCGGATCCTCCGGTGCAACCCATTCCATAAGCAAACGAGCATCGAGTATGACCCCGTCCCCTGACTTGGACCGTCTGTCCCTCTGCCGGCCTTGGACCGGCGGAACCCATCCCACTCTGGAGGCGCTGCAATGAGTGCATTAAGTGTTATCCTAACCCCATTTGCGAAACTGATCTTGCTGTTCTATAGCATCACAGGCAGTTATGGCGTGTCTCTGCTTCTGTTTGCCTTGGTGATCCGCCTGATCCTCTTCCCCGTCTTTTTGAAGGGACGGAAGAGCATGCTCTCCATGAGCGGCCTGGCGGAAAAACAGCAGGAACTGGCCAAAAAATACGCCAGAAACCGAGAGAAGTACAGCCAAGAGCTGGCAAAACTCTATGAGGAGGAAGGGGTCAAGCCCTCCGGCGGCTGCCTGTGGTCCTTCCTGCCCATGCCCTTTTTGATGGTGCTGTATTTGGTGGTCCGGCGTCCTCTGACCTATCTGTTGGGAATGAGCCAGGACCAGTTCAACACCGTGTCCAACCTCCTGTATGGGAGTGTAGGCGACTATGCCAACGGACAGCTTCAAATCGCCCAAGATGTCTACCTAAACTACGACAAAATCGTTGCGGCAGTACCGGAACTGTCCAACATGCCCCACATCGACTTTACCTTCCTGGGGGTGAACCTGTCTCAGACGCCCCAGTTCCTGTTCTGGCAGCAGGAGAACGTGGGCCAGGCCTTCGGCCTGTGGCTGATCCCTGTGATCTCGGCAGCGCTGGGCGTGGTGTCTATGATCGTCACCAACCACATCAACGCCAACGTGCTGCACACCAGAAAGTCCACCATGGACCAGTCCGCCAAGATGACCATGATCATCATGCCCCTGTTCTCCTTGTGGATCTGCTTTACCCTGCCTGCTGCCCTGGGCGTGTACTGGATCGGCAACAGCCTGTTTGCCATGCTTAGTGAGTTTGCCAACATCCCCTTCCTCCGCTCCTTCCTGAAGAAGCAGGCCGAGGATCGGGAACGGCGAAAGAAAGAGGCCCAGGAACGGGCCGCCCAGGAACGGAAAGCCCAGGCCGAAGCCAAGAAGAAGGCCGCCGAGGAGCGCCGCCGCATCCAGATGGAGCGGAAACTGAACAAGAGTATCGCTACGGCCAGCCGGGAAGGGCTGCGTACCTATGCCCGGGGCCGTATGTATGACCCAGACCGTTACCCCACCTTCCCCTACCAGGACCCCAATAAACTGGCCAAGCTGGAGGAGATCGAGCGCCAGCGCCAGGAGGAGGAGAAAGCCTCCGCCAAGAAGTCCAAGGGGAAGAAGGGAGCCAAAGGCGAATCTTCTCTGCCGGAGTCCCCGTCCCCCCAGGAGGAAACCAAGGAGACCTCCGTTTCCACCCCTGACCAGGCCCCCGCTGCCGACCCCTCTCCGGCTGAACCTGCTGCGGAGGAGGTAGAGGAGACCTTCGTGGAGGAGTCCTTCCTGGAAGAGGCGGAAGAGGACCAGAACGAAAAGAAATAAGGAGAAGCCTGATGGAAAAATGGATCGAAGCCACCGGCAGAACAGAGGATGCTGCCGTGCAGAATGCCCTGGCGCAGCTGGGGCTGGACCGGGACAGCGTGTCCGTGGAGATTCTGGAGCGGGCAAGAAGCGGATTTTTCGGCATCGGCGGCTCCCCGGCAAAAGTCAAGGTCACCTATGAAGTGCCTGACGAGGCCCCCGCGCCCCAGCAGGAGGAGACCCTTTCTGCCCCCCAGAAAGAAAAGGCCCCCAAAGAGGAGCCCAAGCAGACGGTGACCCCGGCCCAGGCCTCCCCCGTGGAGGAGAAGGCCCCCGCTGCCGCCCAAACAGAGGAAGCAGCCCCCCAGGAGACCCCTGCAGAGGGGAAGGCCGTGGACTATGAGGCCCGCATTCGCGCCTTCCTCACAGGCCTTCTGGAGCAGATGGGGGTGGAAGCCACCATCACCGTGGGCCCCCGGACGGAGAACGGCATCCCCGTCACCCTGGACGGGCCCAAACTGGGCGCCGTCATCGGCCACCGGGGGGAAACCCTGGACGCCATCCAGCAGCTGACCAACTACACGGTGAACCGGGGCCGCACCCACCGGGTGCGCATCCACATCGATGCAGAAAACTACCGGGCCAAGCGGGAGGAGTCCCTTCGCCGCCTGGCCAGCAAGGTGGCGGCCAAAGTGGTCAAATACCGTCGGAACATCACCCTGGAGCCCATGAACGCCTATGAGCGCCATGTGATCCACGAGACCCTCCAGGACTACCCCGACGTCATCACCTATTCCACGGGAACCGAGCCCAACCGCCGCACGGTGGTGGCCTATTCCCGGGGCAAGCACGCCTATTGAGCCAAAAACGGCGGGGGAGGAAGCCACTCCACCGCCGTTTTTTCGGGGAAAAAGGACCCTGCGGGTCCCATCTGTAAAGGAGGGAATGGACATGACATTCCGTGACCGCATTCACCCCCAGCTGCGGGATTGGTACGACGCCTCCGCCGGATTTGACTTTGACCATCTGGAGACCTTCGTACCCAAGTGCAACGAAGCAGAGTTGGCAAACCTGAAGGAGGATCCCCAGGTGGTCACCTATGACCGGACCATCCCCGGCCCGGCGGGTTCCCCGGATGTGAAGATCCGGGTCTATGCCCCCCAGGACCGGGAGAGCAGCGCGCTGCCGTGTCTGTTCTTCTACCACGGAGGGGGGTTCCTGTTCGGCACCGTCTACCGGCAGGAGGCCCTGTGCCAGCGCTATGTGAAGCACGTGGGGTGCGTGGTGGTCTCGGTGGAGTACCGTCTGGCCCCCCAGTGGAAGATGCCCGCCCCCTTGGAGGACTGCTACGCCGCCCTCCTCTGGGCCCATGAAAACCACGAGGAACTGGGGATCGACCCCCAGCGCCTGGCGGTGGCCGGCCTGTCTGCCGGGGGCAACCTGGCCGCGGCGGTGGCCCTCATGGCCCGGGACCGGAAGGGCCCTGCCCTCTGCCTGCAGATGCCCCTGTACGGAGAGCTGGATTATCGCCTGGAGACCCCCTCCGCCCACGAGATCACCGACCCCAAGGTCTGGTGCCGGGACAACTGCGAGAAGTCCTGGGAGAAGGTCCTCAGCCCCGGCCACCTGCCCACCCAGTATGAGTCCCCCGCCCTGGCCAAGGATCTGGCGGGGCTGCCCCCCCTCTTCTCCTACATCGGCCAGCTGGACCCGGGCCGGGATGAGAACATCGCCTACTGGACCCGGATGATGGAGGCGGGGGTGCCGGTGGAGTACCACGTCTTCCCGGGGTGCTACCACTGCTTTGAGCTCAGCGTCCCCGAGGCCGACTACAGCAAGGCGGCTTATGCGCTGAGCTACGCTGCGCTGCGGCGGGCCTTCTACGGGGAGGCGTAAGGAGGGGGGCCTTTGCGGGGGCCTCTGCTGTCGGTAGGTGGTTCTGTTGGGACCGGTGTCTCTGGGCCCCGCAGGTGGGGCCGGGGGCCTGGGTTTGCCGTCGGCAGGTGGTCCGGGTTTGGACCGGCGCAGGTTAGCACCTGCGAGGTGGGTTCCCGCCCGGTCCCGGGCGGGG
>URCB01000047.1 GCA_900546255.1 uncultured Eubacteriales bacterium | reverse complement strand
GCACTCTCGGGGTGAGAAGTATGTTTTGGCCGGCGGAGCCGGTCAAAACATGATTTTATCCTTTTCCGCCGGCTGCGGCCGGCGGAACTCTGCGAGGCGTGCCCTGCCGGGCGAGTCGGTGGGGCGGAAAGGTTGGTTGGGCCCTTTGGGCCTTTTGCGGGCTGCCGCCCGGACCTGCAGGGTTTGCCCTGCCGGGCGAGTCGGTTGGGTGGAAAGGCTGGTTAGGCCCTTTGGGTCTTTTTGCGGGCTGCCGCCCGGACCTGCTGGGCGTGCCCTGCCGGGCGAGTCGGTGGGGTGGAAAGGTTGGTTGGGCCCTTCGGGTTTTTGCGGGCTGCCGCCCGGACCTGCTGGGCGTGCCCTGCCGGGCGAGTCGGTTGGGTGGAAAGGTTGGTTGGGCCCTTTGGGTCTTTTTGCGGGCTGCCGCCCGGACCTGCAGGGTTTGCCCTGCCGGGCGAGCCGGTGGGGTGGAAAGGTTAGTTGGGCCCTTCGGGTTTTTGCGGGCTGCCGCCCGGACCTGCTGGGTTTGCCCTGCCGGGCGAGTCCGTGGGACGGAGAGGTTTGTGGGGACCTTGGGCAGTTTGTTGCGTGTAAAACAGCAGGACGCGATTCGCGTCCTGCTGTTTTATGCTTCGATGATGAAGATTTCCTCGATGGGGACGGAAAAGACTTGGGCGATCCGCCAGGCCAGGACCAGGGAGGGGTTGTACCGGCCCTTTTCCAGGTTGCCGATGGTCTCCCGGCGGACGCCCACCCGCTGGGCCAGGTCCTCCTGGGTCATGTTGTACTTGGCCCGGTACTCCTTCAGCTTAGTCCGGATCATAGGTCAGCCCCCAACGCTCTCGGGTGACGAAATAGAGCTCCGCCAGAGCGTGGACCACCACGGCCACGGCAAAGCCTGCAGCCAAACCGGTGACCAGGGCTTGACTGCTCTCCTGGCCCTGGAGGAAGAAGGCCCCGGCAGCCACCACGCCGGTGGCTGCCATCCCCCAATGGAACCCCAGGGCGGCGGAGCGGTTGAGGTAGGCCACGGCCATCTCGTCCTTCCGCTGGAAAAAGTGGGTGAAGTCCACGGCGAAGGCGAAGAAGGCCAGAAAAGCCCGCTCCTGGGTGAATACCCCCACAAAGCCCAGCAGGGACAGCAGCCCCAGTAGGCCGTAGAGATAGTGCCGTTTCATAGTATGCGCCTCCTTTTTGAGAAAGGGAATGTGAGGTATTTCGCTCTTGATGCGGTAAATATACCACATTCCGTGGGCGCTGTCAAGTAGATTGGGGGCGGAGGATCGTACCTATGAAAAAATCCCCCCCAAGGAGGGGGGATTTTTTCAGCGTATGTTTGCGATGTCTGTCCCGAAGGGGAGGCTCACAGGAAGGTGACCTTCCCCCAGTCTGCCTCCTCCAGGGTGTGGGGTGGGGGACTTTCCACCGGGATGCCCAGGGAGAGGATGGCCTCCAGGGCCCAGTCCTCCGGCAGGGCCAGGCGCTCCCGGCAGAAGGCCTCGGTGGTCCGGCCGTCCTCGGCCTGGCGCAGGCGGCCCTGGATCCAGCAGGAGCCCAGCCCCTGGCTGTGGGCGGCCAGGTGGAGGTTGCTCATGAGGATGGAGCAGTCCTCGGTCCACACATCGCTCTCTGCCGGCCGGGCAAAGACCAGGATGGCCGCCCCGGCCCTGGCCAGCATCTGGGCCGAACCCTGGCGGCAGTGGGAGAGGGCCTCCAGGATGGCCCGGTCCTGGACCACCACCAGCCGCCAGGGCCGCCGGTTCCGGCTGGAAGGGGAGAGGAGACCGGCGGTGACCACCGCCCGCAGGGTCTCCGGGGGAATGGGGTCCCCGGTGTACCGCCGGACACTCCGGCGGGTGAGGAGAAGGGAGAGCAGTTCGTTCATAGAGCATACCTCCAAGGAAACAGTCAGCGGTTACCGGCGGCGCAGAAAGTGGGCCAGGCAGGCCCCCAAAAGGGTGAGCCCGGCTGCGGCAGCCAGGTGGAAGGCGCAGTTGGGCAGGGAGAAGGCGTAGGCGATGGAGGTTTCCCCGTACTCCAGGCCATACCGGCAGAGGAACCCCACCGCGGTGGCGGGGAGGACCAGCCCCAGCATCTTACCCAGGCAGCGGGGCCCTAAGAGAATCCAGGCCAGCACCCCGGCAGACAGATAGGCCAAAGTAGTGAAGACAATATCCCAGAGGGCCCTGTTGTACTCCGGGAGGGTGAGGTTCACCAGGGGAAAGGCGAAGCAGCCGAGAAAGACCAGAAAGCCCACCAGCAGCAGGAGAAGTCCTCGGCGGCGAGAGGGGGTAATGGTGATCATAGCTCAGACCTCCTTTTCCCGGTATTTTGTTTCTTTTAGTATACCACAGGGCCGGCCCGGAGGGCAAGGAAAACCGCCTGGGCGGGCGCCGAGATCCCAGGGCGCCGGCCTTCCAGGGGGGCCTTGAGATTACCCGTTGCAAAACGGCCGGGGAGTTGCTATAATAAAATGAATCATGCCCTTTTGTCGGCGGAACCGCCGCCGGGAGCCGGGGCGTGGACCAAACCCATCGCGACAAACCCAAAGGAGGAAGACGCCTTGCGGCTGAAATCGTTGGAACTGCAAGGGTTCAAGTCCTTTCCGGACAGGACGGTCCTCTCCTTCCAGCATCCCATCACCGCCATCGTGGGGCCCAACGGCAGCGGAAAGTCCAACCTTTCCGACGCCATCCGCTGGGTTTTGGGGGAGCAGTCCGCCAAAACCCTCCGGGGGGGCAAGATGGAGGATGTGATCTTCGGCGGGGCCCAGGCCCGCAGCCGCCAGGGCTTTGCCCAGGTCACCCTCACCCTGGAACAGTGCGGGGATCTCCTCCCCGACGGGGGGGAGGAGGTGGCGGTCACCCGGCGGTACTACCGCTCCGGGGAGAGTGAATACCTCCTCAACGGCCAGTCCGTCCGCCTGCGGGATGTGAATGAACTCTTCATGGACACCGGCCTGGGCCAGGAGGGGTACGCCCTCATCGGCCAGGGCCGCATCGACGAGATCCTCTCCGCCAAGAGCACCCAGCGGCGGGAGATCTTTGAGGAGGCGGCGGGGATCTCCCACTGCCGCCACCAGAAGGAGGAGACCCAGCGCAAGCTGGAGCGCACCCAGGAAAACCTGGTGCGCATCGGGGATAAGCTGGAGGAACTGGACCTCCAGCGGGGCCCCCTGAAAGCCCAGGCCCAGCAGGCCCGGCAGTACCTGGACCTGCGGGAAGAGCTGCGGGGGCTGGAAGTCTCCCTCTGGATGGCCCAGCTGGACCGCCAGCGGGAGGCCGGCCAGGCCCTGGCCGCCGACTGCGCCACGGCCCAAGCCCAGCTGGCAGAGTGGACGGCCAAGGCCGACGCCCTCTATACCCAGGGAGAGAGCCTCCTGGCCCAGCTCCAAGAACAAGAGGCCCGGGGGGAAACCCTCCGCGCCCAGATCCAACAGAATGAGACCCACCGGCGGGACCGCCGCCAGCGCATCGACCTGCTCCGGGACCGGATCCGGTCCAACCAGGCCGCGGCCCAGCAGGCCCAGGCCGACCTGGACCAGCACCAGCACCGGGGGGAGGAGCTGGAGGGGGACATCGCCCGCCAGCAAACCCGCCTGGCCCAGCTGAAGCAGCGGGAGACCGCCCTCCAAGAGGCGGTCCGCCAGGCCCAGCAGGCCCTGGAGACCGCCCAGGCCCAGCGCCGGGACCAGACCCTGACCTGGCAGCGGACGTTGGAGGCCGACCGGCAGACTCTGGCCGCCCTCCGCCGGCAGGCCGCCCAGGCGGAGGAGGCCTGGATGGCCCTCCAGACCCAGGAGCGCACCCTGGCCGCCCGGTCCCGGGCCCTGGGGGAGATGGCCCGCCACTACGAGGGCTATGCCAAAGGGGTGAAAACCGCCATGGCGGCCGCCCGGCAGGGGACCCTGCGGGGGGTCATCGGCCCGGTGGGGGAGCAGTTCCACGTGGCCGCCCCCTACACCGTGGCCCTGGAGACCGCCCTGGGGGGCGCCATGCAGAACCTCCTGGTGGAGGATGAGGCGGCGGGCAAGGCCGTCCTCCGCCTGGTCAAGCAGAGAGACGGCGGCCGCGTCACCTGCCTGCCCCTCACCGCCCTCCGTCCCGCCCAGCTGCGGGAGGAGGGGCTGGAACAGGAGCCCGGCTACCTGGCGGTGGCCGCCGACCTGGTGGACTGCGATCCCCGCCTCCGCCCCGCTGCCCAGGCCCTGTTGGGCCGGACGGTGGTGGTGGACCACCTGGACCACGGCGTGGCCCTGGCCCGGGCCCGGCGGTACCGCTTCCCCGTGGTCACCCTGGAGGGGGAGATCCTCCGCCCCGGGGGCTCCATGACCGGCGGCTCCGTCCAGCGGACGGGAGGCCTGCTCACCCGCGGGGCGGAGGAGGCCGACCTGGCCGGCCGTCTGGCCAAGGCCCAGCAGGCCCTGGCCCAGGGGGAGGGGCAGCTCCGGGCCGCCCGCCAGCAGGTGCGCCAGGCCAGCGAGGCCCTGGAGGCCAAGCAGGCCGCCGGCCCACCCCAGGACACCACTTTAATCCAACAGGCCCAGGCCCAGGAGGAGACCCTCCGGGCCCGCCGGGAGGAGCTGGCCGCCCTCCAAGGCACCTTAGGGGCCTTCGCCCCCCTACTGGATCAGCTCCAGCGTCAGCGGGACAACGCCCAGGCCGACCGGGCCCGCCAAGCCGCCCAGCTTCAGCGCTGGACGGCAGAGAACCAGAGCCTCACCGAGGAGATCGCCACCCTGGAGCGGGAGATTGCCGCCCTGGAACAGACCGGCCAGACTCTGGCTGCCCAGGGGGAGGCCAGCCTCCAGGCCAAGCGGGCCCTGGACCAGGCCCGGGCGGAGAATGACCGGGCCGCCCGCCAGGCCAACGACACCCAGCTGCGCCTGCAGCGGGAATGCGGGGCCCTGGAGCAGAAAAAACTCCAGGCCAACCTGGAGGAAAAGCGCCTGCTGGACCGGCTGTGGGACACCTACGGCCTCACCCACCAGGCTGCCCTGGCCCTCCGCCAGCCGGTGGAGGACCCCGCCCAGGCCCAGCGCAAGACCGCCCAGCTCAACCGGGCCATCCAGGCCCTGGGCACCGTGAACTTGGGGGCTCTGGAGGAGTACCAGCGGGTGGAGGAGCGCTACCGCTACCTCACCGACCAAAAGACCGACGTGGAGACCGCCCGCCAGGAGCTGGAGGGGGTCATCGACGGCATCACCCGGGAGATGGAGACCATCTTCCGCCGGGAGTTTGCCAAGGTCCAGGCCGCCTTTGCCCAGACCTTCGCCGACCTCTTCGGCGGCGGCCGGGGCACCCTGGCCCTGGAGGATGAGAACGACGTCCTCCGCTGCGGCATCGACATTCAGGTCCAGCCCCCGGGCAAGACCCTGCGGTCCATCAGCCTCCTCTCCGGCGGGGAGCGGTCCCTGGTGGCCATCGCCCTGTATTTTGCCATTCTCAAGGTCCACCCCACCCCCTTCTGCGTCATGGACGAGATCGAGGCCGCCCTGGACGAGGCCAACGGCGCCCGGTTCATCCGGTACCTGGGAAAGGTGGCGGGGCAGACCCAATTCCTGCTCATCACCCACCGGCGGGAGACCATGGAGGCCGCAGATGTGCTCTACGGTGTCACCATGGAGCGCCAGGGGGTCAGCCGGGTGCTGAAGCTGGACCTCCGCCAGGCGGAGGAACTGCTGGGCAGCCGCCCGGCCTAAGCACGACAGAAGACTGTGGAGGTTTCCCATGGGATTGTTTGATAAAATCAAGAAGCTGAATATTTTCTCCGGCCTGTTCTCCATCGACGAGGACTTCTTCGAGGAGCTGGAGGAGGCCCTCATCCTCTCCGACATGGGGGTGGACACCTCCACCGAGGCGGTGGACACCCTCCGGGAGCGGGTGAAGGCCAATAAGATCAAGGACCCCGAGGAGGTGAAGGCCTGTCTGCGGGAGATCCTGGTGGAGACCCTGGACGTGGGGGACCCCGCCCTGGACCTCACCGAGAAGCCCGCCGTCCTCCTGATGATCGGGGTCAACGGGGTGGGCAAGACCACCACCATCGGCAAGCTGGCCCACCAGTTGAAGCAGGCGGGCAACCGGGTCCTCCTGGCCGCCGGGGACACCTTCCGGGCCGCCGCGGCCGACCAGTTGGCCATATGGGCTGACCGGGCCCAGGTGGAGATCGTCCGCCACGAGGAGGGGTCTGACCCCGCCGCTGTGGTCTTTGACGCCATGAACGCCGCCCGGGCCCGCCGGGTAGACGTGGTGCTGGTGGACACCGCCGGCCGGCTGCACAACAAGCAGAACCTGATGAACGAGCTGAACAAGATCCGCCGGGTCATCGACCGGGAGGGGGAGAAGAGCTCCAAGGAGGTCCTGCTGGTGCTGGACGCCACCACCGGGCAGAACGGCCTGATCCAGGCCAAGCAGTTTGGGGAGAGTGCCGGCATCACCGGCATCGTCCTGACCAAGCTGGACGGCACCGCCAAGGGCGGCGTGGTGGTGGCCATCGCCAAGGAGATGGGGGTTCCCGTGAAGTTTGTGGGCCTGGGCGAGGGGATCGACGATCTCCAGCCCTTTGACCCGGTGGCCTTCGTCAACGCCCTGATTTGAGGGAATCAAAACCCGTGACTGCATAGAACGTTACCGTAGACCCAAAGAGAAACCAAAGATCCCCCGGCAAGCCGGGGGCGAACGGAAAGGAGCAAACGATGGCTCGGATAGACGGAAGAGAAAACGACCAGCTGCGGCCGGTGGAGATCCTCCCTGGCATCAACCGGTTCGCGGAGGGCAGCTGCCTCATCCGCTGTGGCAACACCCACGTGCTGTGCACCGCCAGCGTGGAGGAGCGGACACCCCCCCACGTCCCCGAAGGGGAGGGATGGGTGACGGCGGAGTACTCCATGCTCCCCCGGGCCAACCGGGAGCGCAGCCGCCGGGACATCTCGAAGGGGAAACTCTCCCCCCGGTCGGCGGAGATCCAGCGCCTGGTGGGCCGGGCCCTCCGGGCGGCAGTGGACCTGAAAAAGCTGGGGGAGCGCACCATCACCATCGACTGTGACGTCCTCCAGGGGGACGGAGGCACCCGCACCGCCTCGGTGACCGGGGGCTTTGTGGCCCTGTCCTACGCTTGCTGGAAGCTGGTGGAGGAGGGGGTGATCCCTGAGATGCCCATCACCACCTGCGTGGCTGCCGTGTCCGCGGGGATTGTGGACGATGTGCCCATGCTGGACCTGTGCTATGAGGAGGATTCCTCCGCCATGGTGGACCTCAACTGCGTGATGAACCACGAAGGGGAGATCATCGAGCTCCAGGGCACCGGCGAGGGCCGGGCCTTCACCATTGCCGAGCAGCGGCAGCTGGTAGACCTGTGCGCCAAGGGCATCCGGGAGATCCAGGCCATCCAGAAAGCCGTGTTGGAAGGAGGGGACGCATGAAAGTCGTTTTAGCCAGCCATAACCAGAAGAAGATGGTGGAGATGAAGGCCATCCTCTCCCAGATGGGGGTGGAGGTCCTCTCCCAGGCCGAGGTGGGGGTGGACTTGGAGCCCGAAGAGACGGGCACCACCTTTGAGGAGAACGCCCGCATCAAGGCCCAGGCGGTGATGCAGGCCACCGGCCTGCCCGCCATCGCCGATGACTCCGGCCTCATGGTGGACGCCCTGGGGGGCGACCCTGGGGTCTACTCCGCCCGGTACGGCGGCCCGGGGCTGGACGACACGGGCCGGTGGCAGCTCCTGCTGAAAAACATGGCAGGGGAGAGCAACCGGGCCTGCAAGTTCGTCAGCGTCATCTGCTGCGCCTTCCCCGACGGGGGCGAGGTGATGGCCCGGGGGGAGTGCCCCGGCATCCTGGCCCAGGGGCCCAGCGGGGACGGGGGCTTTGGCTATGACCCCATCTTCTACCTGCCCCAGCTGGGCAAGACCATGGCCCAGCTGACCCCTGCGGAGAAAAATCAGATCTCCCACCGGGCCCGTGCCCTGGCGGGATTTCAAAAGGAATGGGAGAGACAACGCCATGGAACTGACCAGTAAGCAGAGAGCCCAGCTCCGGGGCCTGGCCAACGGGCTGGACACCATCCTCCAAATCGGCAAGGAGGGCATCGGAGACAACCTGGTCCAGCAGGCCAACGAGGCCCTGGAGGCCCGGGAACTCATCAAAGGCCGGGTGCTGGAGAGCGCCATGCTCACCCCCCGGGAGGCCTGCCAGACCCTGGCCCGGCTGACCCGCAGTGAGCCGGTCCAGGTGATCGGCACCAAATTCGTGCTCTATCGCGAAAGCCACAGCAAAGAGAAGAAAGACAAGATTGTATTGGTAAAAGACCGGAAGAAACCCAACCCAAACTAACGGGGAAAGCAGGTGGAATCACGTCATGAAAATCGGAATCTATGGCGGAACCTTTGACCCGCCCCACTTGGGGCACATGGAGGCTGCCCGGGCTGCCCTGGCGCAGATGAACCTGGACCGCCTTCTCATCATTCCCGACCGGGAGCCCCCTCACAAGGACCTGGCGGAGGAGGCTGCCTCCCCCCAGCAGCGGCTGGCCATGGCCGCCCTGATGGCCGACGGCTTGGGCCCCCGGGCAGAGACCTCTGACCTGGAACTGCGCCGGGAGGGGAAGAGTTACACCGCCGACACGGTGGAGGCCATCCACGAGGCCTTTCCAGAGGATGAACTCTGGCTGCTTATGGGAACCGACATGTTCCTTACCATCCAGAACTGGTACCAGCCGGAGCGGATCTTCCAGTACGCCGGGGTGGCGGCCTTCTCCCGCAGCCAGGAGGATACCCAAGAGATCTTCGCCCAGCAGAGCCAGTACTTGGAGGAGACCTACCACGCCCGCACCACGGTGGTCCCCCTGCCAGAGGTGCGGGAGATCGCCTCCCGGGACCTGCGGCGGATGCTGGCCTCAGAGTGGACAGGGGGCAACGTGGACCCGGCCCAATATCTGTGGGAGCCGGTGTACGGATACATCCTGAAAGAGGGACTTTTCGGCACCCAGGCCGACCTAAAGCACTTGAGCGACAAGCACCTCCGAGCCATCTCCTTCTCCATGGTGCAGGCCAAGCGCCTGCCCCATATCAAAGGGACGGAGGAGACGGCCGCCGCCCTGGCCGCTTTCTGGGGCCTGTCCCCGGAGAAAGCCCGCCGGGCAGCCATCCTCCACGACTGCACCAAGTACTGGACCTTGGAGCAGCACCTGGAGACCTGCACAAAATACGGGGTGGCCCTGGATGAGCTGGAGTGTGTTTCGGTCAAACTCCTCCACGCCAAGTCTGCCGCCGCCCTGGCCCGCCATGTATTTGGGGAGCCGGAGGAGGAGTGCCAGGCCATCTTCTCCCACACCACCGGCCGCCCAGGAATGACGGCCTTTGACAAGATCCTTTACCTAGCCGACTACATGGAGCCCACCCGGGACTTTGACGGGGTGGAAGAGCTCCGCCGCCTGGTCTGGGAGGACCTGGACCGGGCCATGATCCTAGGGCTGGAGATGAGCGTCGAGGACCTGGAAGAGAGAGGGGTCCCCGTCCATCCCGATACCCTGGGCATTCTGGAAGAACTAAGGAGGAAAACGCGGTGAGAGATCGATCCTTTTCCCAGGAAGAGAGAATGCAGAGAGAAAAGGAAGTCCGCTCCCGCCAGCGCAAACAGGAACAAGCCTACCGGGAGGCCCAGAGAGGGGTCTATTCCCGGATCTATGAAGAGCAAAACGCCATGCCAGAGGATTACCGCCAGGCCTTTTGGGAGGACCCCCGAGACCGGCTGTACGACCGGGACCACCCCGGCCGGCCGGAACCCGCCCAGGAAGAGGACTGGGAGGAGGAAACCCGCCAGCAGGTCCAGGAGGACCTGTGGGACGATCCCTGGCCCAAGCCGCCCTCCACCCGGCGGCGGGCAGCGCCCCCGCCGGAGGCGTTCCCCGAAGAGACCGACTGGGCAGAGGACCCAGAGGAACCCCTCCAGAACCACCGGTACCGGGAGGAGGAAGAGGATGCCTGGCAGCCCATTGTCTCCCGCCAGAGTGCAGGTGAAGAGGGCGTCCCCCGGAAGCGGGGCGCCCAGCCCCCCCGCAGAGGACGAAAGGGGGACAGCCTGGACCCAGGGGGCGGCCAGCCCCCCCGAAAGCGCCGGCGGAGGAAGGTTCTCCTCATTGTACTCATCGTTCTGCTGGCCCTGGTGGCCGCAGGGGTGATCATCCACCAGATCTATGTGCGCCCCCCGGAGATCCCTTCCCAGGAGACCTCTCAGGGTACCGACCCCGGCGTCCTAGGCGCCGGCCGGAGAGATGGGGTGTACACCTTCCTCCTGGTGGGCCGGGACGATGGCGGCGGCGGCAACACCGACACCATCATGGTAGGCTGCTACGACGTGAAGAATGCCACCCTAGACGTGCTGAGCATCTACCGGGACACCCTGGTGGACGTGCCATGGGAGATCAAGAAAATCAATTCCGTCTACAACAACCAAGGGATGGAAGGGGTCCAGCAGCAGGTGAAGAACCTCATCGGATACGTCCCGGACTACTACTTTGTCGTGGAATTGGATGCTGTGGCGGAACTGGTAGACGCCATCGGCGGCGTGGACTATAATGTCCCCTACAACATGGATTACGATGACCCCTCCCAGGACTTGTCCATCCACTTCCAGGCGGGGATGCAGCACCTGAGCGGGGAGGACGCAGTGAAGGTGCTCCGCTGGCGGAAGAACAACAGCGGGGAAAACCTCTCTGTGGGCGATGTGGGCCGGGTTTCGGTCCAGCATTCCTTCCTCCAGGCTTTGGCCCAGGAGATGCTCAGCCTGGGCACCATCACCAAGATCGGGGACATTGTGGACATCATGAACCGCAACTTGGAGAGCAACCTGAACTACGGCGAGATGATCTGGTTTGGGGAGCAGTTCCTGCTGGCAGGGGACACGGAGATCCGTTTCCACAACCTGCCTGGGGACTATACCGGCACCTTGTGGAGCCAGACCTATCAGAACTACCAGTCCTACGTCTTCGTCAACTCCAGTGCCCTGCTGGAACTGGTGAACACCTATCTGAACCCGTATCAGGCGGAGATCACTTCGGATATGCAGCACGTGATCTATGACACCACCGTCAACAACCTCCCCGTAGAGGGAACGACGGAGGAGAGCTCTGCCGAAACGCAGAGCGGGGGCACAACAGAATAACCTGCCCGGGCCAAGGGCCCGGCGGCAAGAAAGGAAACAGCTATGACACCGAGAGAGATGGCCCTGACGCTGGCCCGCGCCCTGGACAGCAAGAAGGGGAAAAACATTCGGGTACTGGAAATCAACAACGTTACCACCCTAGCAGACTACTTCGTTCTGTGCACCGGGACCTCCGCGCCCCAGCTCAAGGCCCTGGCCGACGCAGGGGAGAAGGCCATGAAGGAGGCGGGGATCCTCCCCCACCACATCGAAGGCCACCGGGGGGGCACCTGGATCCTCCAGGATTACGGCGACGTGGTGGTCCACCTGTTCGACACCGAGGCCCGGGCCTTTTACGACCTGGACCGTCTGTGGCAGGACGCGGTGGAGGTGGACCTCACCGACATCCTCCAGCCCCAACCCTGACCCCCGCAACCCCCAACCCTTGATTTCGAGAAACAGGAAGTGTGATCAGATTGAAATACGAGTTTAACCGCATTGAACGCAAATGGCAGGACCGCTGGGCTAAGGAAAACTGCTACCACGCCGTCACCGGGGACAGCAAGCCCAAGTTCTATGCCCTGGTGGAGTTCCCCTACCCCTCCGGCCAGGGCCTCCACGTGGGCCACGCCCGGCCTTACACCGCCATGGACGTGGTGGCCCGGAAGCGCCGGATGGACGGGTACAACGTCCTCTTCCCCATGGGGTACGACGCCTTCGGCCTGCCCACGGAGAACTACGCCATTAAGAACCACATTCACCCCGCCAAGGTGACCCACGATAACATCCAGAACTTCACCAACCAGCTGAAGATGCTGGGCTACTCCTTTGACTGGGACCGGGTGGTGGACACCACGGACCCCAACTACTACAAGTGGACCCAGTGGATCTTTTTGCAGATGTTCAAGAAGGGCCTGGCCTACAAGACCACCATGCCCGTGAATTGGTGCACCAGCTGCAAGTGCGTGCTGGCCAATGAGGAGGTGGTCAACGGCGTTTGCGAGCGCTGCGGCAGCGAGGTCATCCGCAAGGAAAAGAGCCAGTGGATGCTGAAGATTACCGCCTATGCCCAGCGCCTGCTGGACGACCTGGAGGATGTGGACTATATCGAGCGGGTGAAGATCCAGCAGCGCAACTGGATCGGCCGGTCCGAGGGCACGGAGGTGGACTTCACCGCCACCAACGGCGACAAGCTGACGGTTTACACCACCCGCTGCGATACCCTCTTCGGCGTCACCTACATGGTCATCTCCCCGGAGCATCCCTATCTGCAGCAGTGGAAGAATCAGATCAAAAACTGGGACGCCGTGGCAGCCTATATTGACGAGGCGGCCCACAAGTCCGACTTTGAGCGCGGTGAGCTGAACAAGGAAAAGACCGGCGTCCGCCTGGAGGGCATTGAGGCCATCAACCCCGCCAGCGGCAAGCAGGTGCCCCTGTTTGTCTCCGACTACGTCCTCATGGGCTACGGCACCGGCATCGTCATGGGCGTGCCCGGCCACGACCAGCGCGACTGGGAGTTTGCCAAGAAGTTCGGCCTGCCCATCATCGAGGTGGTCAAGG
>URCB01000046.1 GCA_900546255.1 uncultured Eubacteriales bacterium | reverse complement strand
CCTGGATGAGCTGTCCTGGATCACCATCAATCTGTACGGCACCCGGGCCCAGGTGGTGGTGCGGGAGGAGACACCGGCGCCCGGCCTGCTGGAGGAGGAGGGGGTGTGCGACGTGACAGCCCGGGCCGGCGGGCTGATCACGGATATCAAGGTGCTGGAGGGGCAGGCCCAGGTGGCGGTGGGGGATATGGTGGCGCCGGGGGACGTGCTCATCTCCGGCACCGTGACCATGGAGCCCCCCAAGTACAGCGACCAGCCCAACCGCTACTACCAGACCCACGCCAGGGGCCGGGTGTGGGCCCGTACCTGGCGCACCTTGACGGCCTCCATCCCCATGGAGGCCACGGTGAAGGACTATACCGGGGAGGAAAAAAGCGCCTGGTCGCTGACCGTTCTGGGGCGGCGCATCGAAATTTTTGGAAACAGTAGCATTTCCTGGCCATTCTATGATAAAATAACCTCAGTGCATCAGGCGCGGCTTCCCGGCGGAGCGGAGCTGCCCGTCTGCCTGAGCCGGGAGACCGTCCGGGCCTACGAGCCTAGAACCGCGGCGGTGGACCTGGCGGCCGCCCAGGTCCTGCTGGAGCAGCGCCTGGAGGAGCGGCTCACCCAGCTGATTGGGGAGGATGGAACGGTACAGTCCCTTCAGTTTGCCGCGCAGGTGGAAAACGGGCTGCTCCAGGTCACGCTGGTGGCCGAGTGCCGGGAGGAAATCGGCAGGGAGGTCCCCTCCTGCGTCCCCGTGCCCGGGCAGGCGGAATCTGACGCAGCCGCGTCATAAAGCTAGGAGACAGATACCAATGACAGAACAGAATATCAGTCTGGAGCGCCTGGAGGACACCATCAACGTGTTCGGCTCCTTTGACGAGAACATCAAGATCATTGAGCATGAACTCTCGGTCTCGGTGGTGAACCGGGACGGAAGCCTGAAGATCGCCGGCGAGAACGGGGAGAACGTCATCTATGGCGTTAAAGCCATCGAGGGGCTATTGGAGCTGTCCGGCCGCGGCGAACCCATCAACGAGCAGAATGTCCGCTATGTCATCGGCCTGGTGCGCAGCGGCAAGGAGGCCCAGATCACCGAACTCACCGGCGACGTGCTGTGCATCTCCGCCAAGGGCCGGCCCATCAAGCCCAAGACCATCGGCCAGAAGGAGTATATCGCCTCCGTTCTGAAAAACACCGTCACCATCGGCGTGGGCCCGGCGGGCACGGGCAAGACGTATCTGGCCGTGGCCGCCGCCGTCCAGGCCTTCCGGGACAAGCAGGTCAACCGCATCATCCTCACCCGCCCGGCGGTGGAGGCCGGGGAGCGGCTGGGCTTCCTGCCCGGGGACCTCCAGTCCAAGGTGGACCCCTACCTGCGGCCCCTGTACGACGCCCTCTTCGACATGCTGGGGGCGGAGACGTACCAGAAGTACCTGGAGCGGGGCAACATCGAGGTGGCCCCCCTGGCCTATATGCGGGGCCGCACCCTGGACGACTCCTTCATCATCCTGGACGAGGCCCAGAACACCTCCCGGGAGCAGATGAAGATGTTCCTCACCCGGATGGGGTTTGGGTCCAAAATCGTCATCACCGGGGACGTGACCCAGATTGACCTGCCGGGGGACAAGGTCTCCGGCCTGAAGGAGGCCATGCGCATCCTCCGGGATGTGGAGGACATTGCCATCTGCCGCCTGAGCCAGGGGGACGTGGTCCGCCATGTGATCGTCCAACGGATCATCAAGGCCTACGAGGACGACGAAAACAGAAGAAAGGCGAAACGCTGAGATGAATACGCACGACATTTACATTGACTGGGAGTTTCCCGGCACCAACCCCTACAAGCCCCTCCTGACCCGGGTGATTGCCGCCGCGCTGGAGGCGGAGGGGGTGAGGATCCCCTGCGGGGTGGACGTGCTCCTCACCGACGACGAGGGCATCCGGGAGATCAACCGGGAGCAGCGGGAGGTGGACAGTGTGACCGACGTCCTCTCCTTTCCCATGCTGAACCTGACCCCTGGCACCCCCCCAGACGGCACCGGGGAGGAGGAGCACGACCCGGAGACCGGCCTGTGCTACCTGGGGGACATGGTCATTGACCTGAACCGGGCCAAGGCCCAGGCGGAGGAGTTCGGCCACAGCGTCCAGCGGGAGCTGGCCTATCTGGCGGTCCACTCCGTCCTCCACCTGCTGGGGTATGACCACCTGGACGAAGGTCCTCAGAAGGCCCAAATGCGGGCCCGGGAGGAGGCCATCCTGGAAGCCCTGGGGGTCACCCGGGACCAGGAGAACCCCGACCTGGACGCCCCCCTGGAGCCTGCCGTCCCCGCCCCGGCGGAGGTGGCGGTGAAGCGCTGCGGCATGCTCACTCTCTGCGGCCGGCCCAACGTGGGCAAGTCCACCCTCACCAACGCCCTGGTGGGGGAGAAGGTGGCCATCGTCAGCAGCAAGCCCCAGACCACCCGGAACCGGATCTGCGGCGTCCTCACCCGGGGGGAGGATCAGTTCGTCTTCCTGGACACCCCCGGCCTTCACAAGGCGGCCAACCGCCTGGGGGACTATATGGTGGACGTGGTGAAGAAAAGCGTGGCCGACGTGGATGCCGTCCTCCTGCTGGTGGAGCCCATCCCCAATGTGGGCAAACCCGAGGCAGAGCTCATCGCCCAGATCCAGGCCATGCACCTGCCGGCGGTGCTGGTGATCAACAAGATCGACACCGTGGACAAGCCCCAGCTGCTGGCGGTGATGGATGCCTACCGCCAGGCCCATGACTTTGCGGCCATCCTCCCCATCTCCGCCAAGCGGGGAGAGGGGCTGGAGGACCTGCTGACGGTGCTGGCGGGCTTCCTGCCGGAGGGCCCCGCCCTCTTCCCCCCTGGGGTGGTCACCGACCAGCCGGAGCGGCAGATCTGCGGGGAGATCCTGCGGGAGAAGCTCCTCTACTGCCTGGATAAGGAGATTCCCCACGGCACAGCGGTGGAGGTCACCAAGTTCTCCGAGCGGGAGAATGGGATGATCGACCTCCACGCCACCATTTATTGCGAGAAGGATTCCCACAAGGGCATCATCATCGGCAAGCAGGGGGCCATGCTGAAGAAGATCTCCACCATGGCCCGGGCAGACATGGAGCGCTTTTTGGGCACCAAGGTCTACCTGGAGACCTGGGTGAAGGTCAAGGAGCGCTGGCGGGATAACCTGAACCTCATCCGCAGCTTTGGCTTTGACGAGCGGGACTGAGAAGCAACACGAACAAACAGCAACAGCGGCAGCCCACGGGGCTGCCGCTGTTCTTGTATTTGGGAAAGAGAGGGGTCAGGCCTCGCCCCGCCGCCGCAGGCGGCGGTAAAAGGCGGTGGCGGCCACCAGGGAGATGCCGTCCACCATGGGCTGCACCCACATGCAGCCGTAGAGGGGGAACAGGGTGTCCATCAGGAAAAGCAGGGGGATGTCCAGCACGCCTTTCCGAAGGATGGAGCACACCAGGGACTCCCGGGCCTTGCCCATGGCCTGGAACTGGATGATGAGGGGGTAGCACAGGGACATCATGGGCATGGCGATGACCATCCGCCGCAGGAACCCGGCGGCGTAGTGAATGGTGGTGGCGTCGTCGATAAACAGGGCGGCCAGCTGGGGGGCGAACCCTTCAAAGAGCACCAGGCAGACCAGGGCAAAGAGCAGGGAGATCCCCGCCCCCAGGCGGAAGGCGGCCCGGCGCTTCTCCTGCTGACCGGCGGCGTAGTGGTAGGCCAGCAGGGGGAGCAGGCCGTTGGACACGCCGATGGAAAAGTAGAGGGGGAGCTGGTCCAGCTTTTTCACAATGCCCAGGGCGGCCACAGCCTCGGTGGTGTACTGGGAGACGAACCGGGACTGGGCAGCCACCGCCACCACCGTAAGGGCATACTGCAGGGCAGAGGGGAAGCCGATGGCTAAGATGTTCCCCAGGTACTTTCGGCTGTGGCGGAGGTGCCGGGGGTGCAGGCCGATGACGCTCTCGTTCCGCTGGCGCACCAGACAGAGAAGGAAGTAGACCACCGACAGCACGTTGGACAGGCAGGTGGCGATGCCGGCGCCCACCGCCCCCAGGCCCAGGAACTGGGGCAGGATGAACAGCGGGTCCAGCACCAGGTTGGCGATGCCGCCCATGGACACGCCGAAGGAGGCCTGTCCCGCCTTCCCCTCTGCCCGGATGAGGTTGGCCAGCAGGGTGTTCAGGATGGTGGCCGGGCCGCCGATCACCACCGCCCACTTGGCATAGCCCAGGGCGATGGGGAGGGTGTCCGCCGTGGCGCCGCACAGGGAAAGGATGGGGGCGGCAAACACCCAGAACAGGGCACAGAACACCAAGCTGGCCGCCGCCCCCCACCAGAAGGAGATGGCGGCAATCTCCCGGGCCTTGTCCGGGGCCTTGTGGCCCAAAGCCCGGGCCAGGGCGCTGGCGCCGCCCACCCCAAAGAGGTTGGAGATGGCGGTGAGCATCAGGAAGGGGGAGTAGACCACCGTAATGGCGGCAGTTTGGCTGGGCTGGTTGAGCAGGCCCACAAAGTAGGTGTCCGCCAGGTTGTAGATGAGGGTGATCATCTGGCTGGCCACAGCGGGAAAAATCTGGCGGAAAACGGCCTGCCGGATGGGCAGACCGTCAAAGGCTTGCATGGGGTTTTGCAGGGAGGACACGGGAAGCATCTCCTTTGAGAAGATTTCAAGGCGGAGACCGAGCAAGATCGATCTCAAAGCAAACGCCACAGGGGGAAGCCTGTCCCCACTGTGGCCGAAAGGGGACCCGGGCGGCCCGGGTCCGGTGCGTTTAGAAAGGGGCCTGGCTCACAGGCACAGTGCCACCATGACTTGGGCATAGATCTTGGCGGTGGTGAGCAGGTCCGCCACCCGGATCTTTTCGTCGGGCCCGTGGAGGTTGGAGACGAACCCCGGCATGTTGGGCCCGAAGGCCACTCCGCCGGGAATGTCGTGGACATAGGTGCCGCCGCCGATGGCCAGGCACTGCCCTTTTTGGCCGGTGTAGGCCTCGTAACACTGGGCCAGGGTGCGGAGGAAGGGGTCGCTCTCCGGCACGTAATGGGGGGGATCCATGTCGCCCTGGACGGCAAAGCCTGCAGCCCGCAGGGCGGCCTCCGCCACGGTCTGGACGCTGGCCTGGGTGGCGGTGAGGGGGGTGCGGCTGTCAAACCGGCCGGTGCAGCCGGTGTCGTTCAGGGTGAGCATGGTAAAGGCCAGGGTCAGGGGGCCGGACAGGTCGTCCGCCTGGGCGATGCCCAGGGCGGTGCCCCTGTGGTCCCCGTGGGGGAAGAGGGCGTGGAGGGCCCGGATGGCCCGGGTAGAGGGGCAGTCTGCCAAAGGCAGGGCGGCCAGCAGCGCCACCAAGGCGGTCTGGGCGTTGTGCCCCTCCTCGGGGGTGGAGCCGTGGGCGTTCTGCCCGGCGCAGGCCACGTGGAGGGCCTCCCCCTCCTGGGTGCAGGTGCAGGTGACCGCCCCCTCCAAGGCCAGGGCCTGAAAGGCCTCCTCCACCTGGCGGGGGGAGAGGCCCAGGACGGTGGCCTGGGCCTTGGGGGGCACCATGTTCAGCCGGGTGCCGCCGGAGAAGGCGGCCACCCGCGGCAGGGCGATCTCCTGGGGCCAGGCAGCCTGGAAGGTGGGCTGGTAATGCCCCTTCTCCAGGTTGATGATGGGAAAGTCCGCATCGGGGGACAGGGTGTGGGGGGCATAGGGGTGACTGCCGTAGTACCACTTGATGTCCCGGAAGCCGGTCTCCTCGTCGGTGCCGGCGATGAGGCGGACGTTTTTGGTCAGGGGGAGCTTCAAGTCCCGGACGGCCTTCATGGCCAGCAGGGCGGCCACCATGGGCCCCTTGTCGTCTGCGGTGCCCCGGCCGTAGAGCAGGCCGTCTACCACCTTGGGCTGGAAGGGGGCGGTTACCGTCCACCCCTCCCCGGCGTCTACAATGTCCAGGTGGCCCAGGATGTGCAGGGCGGTGTCCGGCTGGTTGTTCAGGTCCACGGTGCCCACATAGCCGGAGCGGTTCTCCCCCGGAAGGCCCCATTCCTGGGCCAGGGAGAGGAAGGCCTCCAAAGCGGCTGCCGGGCCGGGGCCAAAGGGCTGGCCGGGCTGGGCAGGGCCCAGGGTACTGTCAATCCGCACCAGGCGGGAGACAGCCTCCACCAGCAGGCCCTCCTGCTGGGCGAAATAACCTTTGATGGCAGACTGATGGAGCATGTCAGGCATCCTCCTTTTCCTGCTGCTTGGCGTTGACCTCGTCCAGGTATTTGTAAATGGTGTAGCGGGACACCCCCAGGTGGGCTGCCACATAGGGCACCGCCCGGCGGTAGGAGAAGGCATCCATATTTTTCAGGTACTCGATGACCCGCAGCCGGTCCGCCTTGTTCATCTCCCGGGCGGGCTTGCCCACCCGGAGCAGCGCGGCGTCGAAGAGCTCGCTGATGCCGGTGTCCCGGGCGTTGTACACGGCGCTGTGAAAGTCCACCTCGGTGTGCATCAGGTCCAGCAGCACCCGGTTGGCGTAGGCCAGGGGGGTAAAGTCGTAGTTGATGCCGAAGCCTAGGTGATAGTCTTCCCCTTTGATGGTGAAGGTGGAGGACTTGGTCTGCTGCCCGCTGGGGGTGACCGCCAGGAGGTTCACTACGTCGGAGTCCAGGTGGAGGTCCTGCTCCACACCGGTGACGTCCTGGGTGGAGCCCACCGTCCGGCCGGAGACATGGCCGTTGTAGATGGCCAGCACCGGGTGTAGGGGGTCAGACAGGTCGTGGATCACGGTTTCACAGTTGGAACCGAACATCTCTGCGATTCCTTTCGCCATTCGATCCAGCATGGAAAATGCTTCATTGCGGGTCATGGGGAAAACACCTCTTGTCTATGGGAAAATATATGCAAAATGCCCCTCCGGAATGGAAGGGCATTTTGATTGCGTGGAATTACAGGAAATTCAGGACTAAGGTCAGCACAATGAAAACCAGTGCGACCCATTTGGTCCACTTAGCCAGTTTAGCGTCAGCAGTTCTTGCCTTGTTTTTAGACAGGAAGGAGTCTGTGGCACCAGAAATCATGCCAAGACCGGAGTGCTTGCCAGACTGACCCAGCACAAAGATGATGAGCACTGCGCCCACCAAGACCTGAATGATGGAAATAACGGTAGTTGCCATAGTGAATAAGAATCCTTTCCTCTGCCGAAGCCCCGGGCTCGCTGTCCCGGGTGGCAACCCTGCCATAAGAAAAGGCGGGGTCTCTCATAATTGCAAGTTATCATACCACAATCTTTTGGCCATTGCAAGGGCTTTTTGAAAAAATTGGAACTTTTACCAGAGAGTAAAGAGCATCTTGGCAACTTCCGCCCGGGTGACGGGGGCGCTGGGCCGCAGTTGGCCGTTGGAACCGCCCACTACTTCCAGGCTAACCAAGGTAGCCACATGCTCTTTGGCCCAAGCGGGCACGGAAGCGGCGTCTGAGAAGTCAGACAGGGCGGCCTGGGGATATCCCTTCTCCAGGACCCGTCCCAGAATGGTCATGGCCTGGGCCCGGGTGATGGAGGACCGAGCGTGGATGTAGGGCTGCCCGTCGCTGCCGGTGCTCCCCTCCAGAATGCCCAGGGTGTGGAGGGCCTGGATGGCGGTATAATCCCAGCTGGGGATGTCGTCGGCGTCGGCGTAGGGAAGGTCCACCCCGGCGTAGTCCTCCAGGTTCAGGCCCAGCCACCGGGCGGTCATCAGGGCGAAGTCCCCCCGGGTGATGTTCCGGTCGGGGGCGAAGGTGGTGCTGCTTACCCCCTGGAGGATGCCCAGTTCGCTGAGCCGGCCGGTGTAGGGCAGGGCCCAGTGGCCCTCCATATCCTCAAAGGGGTTGGAGGAGGTGCCAGAGCGCATCACAGCGTCCCGGCCCAGGTTGCCGCAGGCGTCCCCAGCGGTGACGGTGATCTGGTGGCTGCTGCTGCCCAGGCCAGAGAGGGTGGCGGTGAGGGTGCCGCTGCCGGCATCCCAGGTAAAGGGGACCGCCTGGCCGTCCACGGTGAGGGACATCCGGTCAGCGGACAGGGCGTTCTGAGAGGCGTCTGTGATCCGGGCGGTCACGTTGGTGCCGGACAGCGACAGGGCCACGGTGGGGGCGGTGCTGTCCCACCCGCTCTCGTTGGCCAGGACCAACTGGTCCAGCCACAGGGCGCCGCTGCCTCCGGAGAGGGTGAGCCCCTGGAAGGTGGCTGCCCCGTCGGGCACCGCGGCGGTGACTTTCTTCCACCCGGTGAAGTTCAGGGTGGCCAGGGACTGGCTCACCGAGGTGCCGTCCTCGTAGGCGAAGGCGGCGGAGAGGAGGTTCCCCGACCCGTCGCCGTAGACCCACAGGGAGACGTACCGGTCGCGCTGGGTGAGGTCCTGGGTGCGGGTCAGCCGGGCCCCGTCCCGATAGTCTACCCGGAGACTTTGGGTTCCATACTTCACAGGGTCCGCGTTTAAGGTGAGGGTGGCGTTCTGAGCGGTCAGGCCGGGGGTGTCCCCCTCAAAGTCAGCCAGGAGGGTGTACTGCCCCGGGGCCTTCACGGTGACCGGGACGGTGACGGCCGTGTCCCCCGAGGCCACGCGGATGGCGCCGGTGGCGGAGTTGGGGCCGGCGGTGAACTGACCGTCGTCGGTGATGGTGCCGATGTCCCCCTCTACGGTCCACTGGAAGGCGCTGTCCCCGCCGGTGAGGTCAATGGTCCGGTAGGACCCGGCGGCAGAGAGGTTCACCTTCTGCCCTGGGGTGAGGGAGTAGGAGGAGGGACGCTTGCCGGTGGCCTCGTCGGTGAGGTAAAGGGTGTCTGCCTGGAGCACGTGGATCCGGGTGGAGCCGGTGACCCCGCTGCTCTCGGCGGTGACGGTGTACACCCCCGGGGTCTGGGGGGCGGTAAAGAGGCCGCTGGCGCTCACCGCCCCTTCCGGGGAGGACCAGGTGATCTCTCCGGGGAGCTCATCCATGGGGTACCAGCCGGTGTCCATGGCGGAGACGGTGCACTGGGTGGTGGCCCCGGGGAGGAGGGTGAGGCTCTTAGGGGTCACATAGAGGGAGCCGGGCTGGTTGGTGGGGCTGAGGTTCGAGAGAAGGAACACGGCGTTGCTCACCGCCCGGGGGGTGCCGTCCGAGGGCTTGTTGATGATGGAGGAGGAGCCATAGTCCGGGTAAGTGGACACCATGGTGGTGGACCCGCCTCCGTCTAAGAGGATGGCGTTGGTGCAGCCCAGCTCTTTCAGCCGCTGGGCCACCATTTGAATGGTGGCGCCCACGCTGTGGCCGGCCTGGCGGCCGTCGATGGTGTAGAAGACCACCTCGCCGTTGGGCTTGGTGCCCACGGCGGTGCGGGGGGCGGCGGCGCCGTCGGAGAGGGAGGTGTCCACCACCCCGTCCTTCAGAATCCAGTACAGGCCGCCTACGGCGTAGGTCACGTCCTCCCAGCGGGTGTCCGGGGCGGTGATGCTGATGTCCACGGAGTCCCCGGGGGCCAGGGAGCGGATGACCTCCTGAAGCCATTCCCCGCTCTGATTAGAGATGGACAGGATGAGCTTGCCCTGGGGGATGGTGGTGGCGCCGGTGGCCTCCATGACCTGCTCCACGGTACAGGAGAGGGTGGAGCCGATCTTCAATTCCTCCCCCGGGGTGTTGGGGGTGAGGATCACGTCCACCCCCGCCTGAGTGTTCCGGGTGGTGGAGGCGAAGTCATCGGTGAAAATGTAAAACCCTGTGTTGGTGCGGATCTTGTTGATGTCCGCGATTTTGAGGGAATACCCCTTGAAGTTGGCCTTCAGGTCCAGGTTGGGGGTGCCGATGATGGCGGAACCGTCCTCCAGGAAGCCCAGGGCTTGGAGGTAGGAGGCGGAGGACCGGAGCACCCCGTCGGTCACCACCAGCCCCAGAGGGTCGCCGGTGGCCATGACGAAGTAGTCCCCGTTGATGCCGCTGAGGACCCGGTGGCCGTCGGTCTCCAGGGACTTGGCCATGTCGGCCACGGACTGCTTGCTCACCACCGAGGTGCCGTAGCTCACCACGGGGGAGATGCTGCCGGAGGGGGTGTAGGTGACGTAGTTTTCCGTGCGGAGGTCGGACTTGGACGCGCTCCACATCACCTCCCGGGTGAGGGTGGTGCCGTCGCAGATGTCTAAGGTATAGTCGTAGATGGTGCTGCCCAAGGCATCCGAGGCCAGGGCGGTGGGAATCAGCAGGGCCGCACACAGCACCAGGGCGGCAGCCCGTCGTAGGATGGGTTTCATGGGGGGGCTCTCCTTTCTGTCCTGTGGTTGGAACACGGGTAAGATGATTCCTATTGTACCATAGAGGGCCAGGGCAAGTCCAGGCCCCCGCTGGACAGGGCCGGGCCGCCTATTGTATAATGAAAGCACCACAGGTTTGCCGGCTGCTTCCCGGACGGGCTGCCTTGCCGCTGGCCGGTCTTTTTCACGGCTTGACTCTACAATGATAGTAGAGTTTATGCTAAACAGGCAGTTTAAGACAAGGAGAGGATTCCCATGGGAAACCCACCCAATGCCCTGACCAAGGGCAGTGTGCTCAAGGCCCTGGTGACCTTTACGGTCCCGTTTTTGCTGGCCAATGTGTTGCAGTCGTTGTATGGCGCTGTGGACCTTTTCGTGGTGGGGCAGTTTTGCGACGCCCAGGCGGTGGCGGCGGTGTCCACCGGCACCCAGGTGACGCAGATTGTCACCAGCCTGGTCACCGGCCTCACCCTGGGGGGCACCATTCTCGTGGGCAACTACACCGGCATGGAGCGGTGGGACAAGGTGAAGGAGGCCATTGGCACTACCCTCTCTGTGTTTGCTGTGGTAGCGGTCCTGCTCACAGCCCTGATGCTTCTGTTTGAGGCCCCACTGCTCACGGTGCTCAACACCCCGGCGGAGTCCTTCGAGGCCACCATGGACTATGTGGCCATCTGCGCCTGGGGCAACTTCTTCATCTGTGGGTACAACGCCCTCAGCGCCATCCTCCGAGGGTATGGGGATTCCGTGCGGCCCCTGTACTTTGTGGCGGTGGCCTGCGTGGCGAATGTGATCCTGGATGTGGTGTTCGTGGCGGGGTTTCACCTGGGGGCCTCAGGGACGGCCCTGGCCACGGTGATTTCCCAGGGGCTGAGCATGTTCCTGGGGATTGCCTACCTGAAACGCCATGCCTTCCTGTTTGATTTCAAGCCGGCCAGCTTTCGGATTGCCCGACCCATGGCCAAGGAGCTGGCCCGGGTGGGGATCCCCATCTCCTTCCAGGAGTTGATGGTGCGCATCTCCTTCCTGTATCTCACCGCGGTGATGAACGGCTGCGGGGTGTATGCTGCGGCCGTGGTGGGTATCGGGGCGAAATACGACGTGTTTTCCATGCTCTCGGCCACCTCGGTGGCCAATGCCCTGGCGGCGCTCACCGCCCAGAACATGGGGGCGGGCAAGCCCGCCCGGGCCTGGAGGTCTCTGTGGTATGGCTTGGCCTTTGCCCTGGGGGCGGCCTTCGTCTTTTGGACCTGGGCTCAGTGGAACCCGGAGAGCATGATCCGCCTCTTCTCGGATGACCCGGGGGTGATCGCCGCAGGGGTGCCCTATTTCCGGGCTTGCAGCTACGACTATCTCATGGTGGCCTTTGTGTTCTGCCTCAATGGGTATCTCAACGGCCGGTCGAAGACCCTGTGGACCATGGTCAGCTGTACCTGCGGCGCCCTGTTCCTTCGCATCCCCCTGGTGTGGTATGTGGGGAACCATTTTGCCCAGGATCTGGGGATGCTGGGGACGGTGGCCCCGGTGGTGTCGGGGATGATGGCGGCCTATACTTTGCTCTATGTCCTTTGGGAAGGGAGGAAGCAGCGTGTCTTTAGAGGGGACTGAGCGGTTCTCCATTGGAGAGGTGGCCCGGATGTTCCGGGTGAGTGTAAGCACCTTGCGGCACTATGAAAAGATCGGCCTGCTCGCCCCGGAGTATGTGGACCCCGCTACAGGCTACCGGTCCTACAGCACCCGGCAGTTTGAGTGCCTGAACACCATCCGGTATCTCCGAGCCTTGGAGATGCCGTTGGAACAGATCCGGGATTTTCTCCAGGACCGGGAGGTGGGGAAGATCCAGGGGATGCTCCTCCAGCAGCGGCAGGCCGTCATCCAAAAACGCCAGGCGTTGGGAATCGTGCAGCGGAAGATCGAGAACCGGCTCCGTCAGATCCAGGATGCCCTGGAAGGACCTCTGGAGGAGGTCCGCCTGGTGGAACTGCCCGCCCGGCGGGTGGCTTGGCTCCGGGATGAGCTGGCCCCCAAAACCTATCTGGACCTGGAACACTCCATCCGCCGTTTGGAGGCGCCCGCCCAGGAAGCGGTGGCCTTTTTGGGAAAGGTGGGGGTGGGGCTCTCCCTCCAGCGGCTGTGGCAGGGAAACTATTTCTCTTATGACCGGGTCTTTCTCCTGCTGGATCGGGAGGACCGCTATCCCGGCCCGGTGGAGACGCTGCCGCCGGCCACTTGGGTCACGCTGCGGTTTCGCGGGAGCCACCGCCAGGCAGGGGAGCACTATGTCCGGCTGCTGGGGGAGTGCCGGGAGCGTGGGTTGTCCCCCGTGGGGACTGCCATGGAGATCACCATGATCGACGACGGCATGACCAGTGACCCAGAGCAGTTTGTGACGGAGATTCAGATTCCAGTGGGGATGCGCCAAGAAAAAGGCGAAGAACAGGGGAAAAAGAAAAAATTTGAAAAAAGTGAAAAATAGGGGTTGACATTCCGGAGGAGGAGTGGTATTCTATCAAAG
>URCB01000045.1 GCA_900546255.1 uncultured Eubacteriales bacterium | reverse complement strand
GGGCTTTCTCTAGAGAAAGCCTGGATCCCCGCCCGGGACCGGGCGGGAACCCACCCCGCAGGTCCTAACCTGCGAAGGTCCAAGAATGAACCCCCTGCCGATTCCAGCAGGCAAGCAAGGCCACCCGGCGCCGCCGGGTGCGGCCCACCCCCAGGAGGTGCGTCACATGTCACAATCCATCGCTCTGATCACCGGGGCCTCCAGCGGGCTGGGGCAGGAGTACGTCCGCCAGCTCAGCCGGGACCCCAAGGTCCAGGAGATCTGGGCCATCGCCCGGCGGAAGGACCGGCTGGAGGCCCTGTCCACCCTCGCCGCCTGCCCCGTCCGGGCCATCCCCCTGGACCTGACCCGGCAGGAGTCCCTGGACACCCTCCGGGACCTGCTGGCCCAGGAGCAGCCCGTGGTCACCCGCCTGGTGTGCGCGGCGGGGTTTGGCAAGATGGGCAACATCGCCGCCGTGGACCCCGGGGACAACCTGGCCATGATCGACCTCAACTGCTGGGCTGCCGTGGGGGTCACCGGCCTGTGCCTGCCCTACCTCACCCGGGGCAGCCGGGTGCTGGAGATCTGCTCCACCGCCGCCTTCCAGCCCATGCCGGGGCTGGGGGTGTACGCCGCCACCAAGGCCTTCCTCCACAGCTACGCCAAGACCCTGCACCACGAGCTCCTCCCCAAGGGCATCCACGTCACCGCCGTGTGCCCCTACTGGGTGAAGGACACGGAGTTCATCCCCCTGGCCCAGGAGGGCAAGGCCGGCCAGTTCCACCACTTCCCCCTGGCCTCCCGGAGCAAGTCGGTGGTGGCCCTCTCCCTGGCCGCCAGCGCGGTGAACCTGTGGGTGGCCACCCCGGGCATCGTGTGCACCCTGCACCGGGTGGCGGCCAAGTTCATCCCCCACTGCCTGATGGTGCCCCTCATGGAGCTGTTCCGGCGGCTGTGAAGTTTTCCACATTCTCCGACTTTTTCACAGGCCAATCCCCGCCCCCTATAAGCATATAGATTGATTTACTCACTTGGTTAAATTACTTGAATAGGGGGCCAAATTCGGACCCCCCCCAGGCCAGATTCGGACCGGGGTAGGCCAAATCCGGACCGGGGTCAAATCTGGCCCCGGGTGTGGATAACTGGGTGTGGAAAACGTCTCCGCGCCCCGCCTGGGCGGAGGATTCCCCCGGCGGCCCTTTTCCCGGCTGGCCCCCCCAGTTTTCCGGCGCTGGACCCACTTCCAGCCCCCTCACCCTACCCGGGCACCCGGTCCATACTTGCACGAAAACGTACACGTTCCCCGAAAAAAAGTTGCACAAAAAAGGAGAGAGCCAGGCTCTCTCCTTTTGTTATGGGTATGGTTCGGGGTGCATCCCCCAATTTTGTAAGGGGCCTCAACCCAAACAGAATCTCTGACACCCCCGTACGCTACCGCCCCGAACGAAGCGCCAACCCCCCTCGCCCCTTACAAAATTCCCACTAGGATTCCCACAAGGCCCGAGCCGAGGATCACCCAAACCGGATTCACCTTCCACTTCCGCAGCACCACCAGCCCCCCGGCCAGGATGGCCACCGCCGTCCATTGGACGGCCGTGGGGTCCGCCGGCAGGGTCCGGGTGCCGTACACCGCCAGCAGCACCATGGACACCCCCGCCGAGGCGATCATAGCCACCACCGCCGGCCGTACCCCTGCCAGGATCCCCTGGATCACCGAGAACCCCTTGAACTTATAGTACAGGAAGGCCAACAGCAGCACGATGACGCAGGAGGGCAGCACGCTCCCCGCCGTGGCCACCAGGGCCCCGGGGAGGCCCGCCACCTGGATCCCCACAAAGGTGGCGGCGTTGAGGGCGATGGGGCCGGGGGTCATCTCCGCGATGGCGATGACGTCGGCAAACTGGGTCATGGTCAGCCAGGGGTGCAGGTCCACCACCTGGTGCTGGATGAGGGGCATGGCGGCGTATCCCCCGCCGATGCTGAACAGGCCGATCTGGATAAAACTCCACAGCAGTTCCAGGTAGATCACGGCTGCTGCCCCCCTCTCTTCCCCTTCCGCCGGGGGGCCAGGAGCTGGACCGCCCCCACCCCGCCGCAGAGGAGGAGGACCAGGATGGGGTTCCACCCTCCCACCGCCACCGCCAGGAAGGAGAGGCCCATCAGCACCGCCGGCAGCACCCACTTCCCCGGCCGGAGGACCGACCGGGCCATGGTGTACACCACGTCGCACAGCACCGCCGCCACCCCGGCCAGCATGCCGGTCATGGCCAGGTTCACAATGGGGTTGGCCCGAAAGGCCTGGTAAAACAGGGAGATCACCGAGATGATGATCAACGGAGGCAGCACCGTCCCCCCCACCGTCACCAGGGCCCCGGGGACCCCCGCCATCCGGTACCCCACCAGGATGGAGGCGTTCACCGCCATGGCCCCGGGGGTGGACTGGGCGATGGCGGTGAAGTCCATCATCTCCCCCTCGTCGATCCAGTGGAGTTTCTCTACAAAGGTTTTCCGCATCAGGGGCACAATGACGTAGCCCCCCCCAAAGGTGCAGGCGCTCAGGCGAAAGGTGGACCAGAACAGCGCCCGGTACCGGGGTTTTTCCAAAGGTTCTGCCAAGGGGCATCCCTCCCAACATGGTATTCTGCCGGTATTATACCCCCTCTTGCCCCCGGCGTAAAATCATAGTATACTATCAGAATCATAACAAAATTCATATAAGGGAAGGCATTTCCATGACCATTCGCCACATTCACATCTTTCTGGCGGTGTGCGCCTGCGGGTGCAGCGCCACCAAGGCCGCCCAGCAGCTCCACCTGACCCAGCCCGCCGTCAGCGCCGCCATCCGGGAGCTGGAGACCCACTACGGCGTGCCCCTGTTTGACCGGGTGGGCCGTCGGCTGGTGCTCACCCAGCAGGGCCGGCGGTTCCAGACCTATGGCCAGCGGATCGCCGGCCTGTTCCAGGACCTGGACCGGGAGCTGCGCCACTGGGACCAGGTGGGCAAGCTGACCATGGGGGCCAGCCTGACCATCGGCTCCCGCTTCCTGCCCCAGGCCCTGCGGGCCTTCGCCGCCCAGCGGCCGGAGGTGGAGGTCCAGGTCACCGTGGCCCCCTCCAAAGCCCTGGAGGAGGCCCTGCTGGACCACCGCCTGGACCTGGCCCTGATGGAGGGCCTCCCCCACGCCCCCGCCCTCCAGTGGGAGGCCTACCAGGAGGACCACCTGGCCGTCCTGGCCGCCCCCCACGGGCCGGTGCCCCCGGGTACCGCCCTGACCCCGGATGCCTTTGTCCGGCAGCCCCTCCTCCTCCGGGAGAAGGGCAGCGGCACCCGGGAGGAGTTTGACCGGGTGATGGAGGCCGCCGGCCTCACCCCCCACCCCCGGTGGGAGTCGGTGAGCAACACCGCCCTGCTCCAGGCCGCGGCGGCAGGGCTGGGGCTGGCGGTCCTCTCCCGCCAGGTGGCCGCCGAGGCCATCGCCCAGGGCAAGGTGGGGGAGGTGGCCGTGGAGGGCCTGGTGTTCCGCCGGCAGTTCCGGGTGGTGTGGCACCGGGAGAAGGTCCTCTCCCCCCTGGCCCGGGACCTGCTCCAGGTGGTGCTGGACCAGGCCGCCCCCGGCCAGGGGCGGCCCTGAGCCCCGGCCCGCCGGTTTTTCCATTCCCCCCTTGACAGGGGTAGACAATCCGTCTATAATCTAACCCAGTTAGCCTTTGGAAAGGAGGCGGTCCCCCGTGGCAACCCCGGAACAGATTGCATCCATCCTGTCACAGTTGGTCGCCCTGCACCCCGCCGACTGCTTCAAACCCATCGACGCCGCCAACGCCGGGCTGGGCGCCGTACTGCGCCTGCTCTACCTGGCCGACCAGCCGGTGACCGCAGGGACCATCAGCGAGAAACTCCACGTCAGCACCGCCCGGGTGGCGGTACTGCTGAAAAAGCTGGTGGCCAAAGGCCTGGTCACCAAAGGGCGGGACCCGGTGGACGCCCGGGTCACCGTGGTGGCCCTCACCCCCCTGGGGGCACAGACCGTCCAGGATCTGGCCGACCATATGCACCAGCAGGTGGGCCTGCTCATCGACCAGATTGGCGAGGCCCGGCTGCTGGACTTCATCCGCACCGCCCAAGAGATCAAGGGCCTGCTCACCCCACCCAAGCTGAACCTGTAGCCCCCCGGCCAGGCATAGGGGGCTGATTTGCCTTCTATCGTCTAACCGGGTTAGCCATCGGTTCCGCCCATCCCATCGCAAAGGAGCAATGCCATGAAAACCGTATTCCAAAACTTGAAAAAGACCGACTGGCTCTTGGCTGCCGTCTGTCTGGCCTTTATCGCCCTCCAAGTGTGGCTGGATCTGAAAACCCCGGACTATATGGCCGAGATCACCACCCTGGTCCAGACCGCCGGCAGCACCATGGGGGAGATCCTCTCCGCCGGGGGAATGATGCTGGTGTGTTCCCTGGGCAGCCTGGCCGCCTCGGTGGTCACCGCCATCTGCGCGGCCCGCATCGCCGCCACCCTGGGGGCCACCCTCCGGGGCCGGCTGTTTTCCAAAGTGCAGTCCTTCTCCATGGAGGAGATCGGCCACTTCTCCACCGCCAGCCTCATCACCCGCTCCACCAACGACGTGACCCAGATCCAGATGCTCATCGTCCTGGGCCTGCAAATGCTGCTGCGGGCCCCCATCATGGCGGTGTTCGCCATCTATAAGATCGCCGGCAAGCAGTGGGAGTGGACCCTGGCCACCGCCGTGGCGGTGGTGGTTCTGCTGGTGGTGGTGGGGGGCTGCCTGCTGCTGGCCACCCCCAAGTTCCGCCGGATGCAGAAACTCACCGACGACCTCAACCGGGTCACCCGGGAGAACCTCACCGGCCTGCGGGTGGTGCGGGCCTACAACGCCGAGGACTACCAGGAGACCAAGTTCGCCCAGGCCAACGCCGCCCTCACCGGCAACCAGCTTTTCGCCCAGCGCACCCTGGCCTTCCTGCTGCCCAGCATCCAACTGGTGATGAGCGGCCTGTCCCTGGCCATCTACTGGATCGGCGGCGTGCTCATCGACCAGGCGGGGATGCAGGCCAAGCTCACCCTGTTCTCCGACATGATGGTCTTTTCCCAGTACGCCATCCAGGTGGTCATGGCCTTTATGATGCTGGTGATGATCTTTATGATCCTCCCCCGGGCCTCTGTGGCCGCCCACCGCATCGGGGAGGTCCTCCACACCCACCCCACCATTCTGGACGGCACCCAGGCCAGCGGCGACCCCGCCTGCCCCGGCCAGGTGGAGTTCCGCAACGTCTCCTTCCGCTACCCGGACGCGGAGGAGTACGTCCTCAAAGACATCTCCTTCACCGCCAAACGGGGGGAGACGGTGGCCATCATCGGCTCCACCGGCTGCGGCAAGAGCACCGTGGTCAACCTGATCCCCCGGTTCTACGACGCCACCGAAGGCCAAGTCCTGGTGGACGGGGTGGACGTGCGGGAATACGACCAGCGGAGCCTGCGCAACAAGATTGGGTACGTCTCCCAGAAGGCCACCCTCTTCACCGGGACCATCGCCTCCAACGTGGCCTATGGGGACAACGGGGAGGCGCCCCCCTCCCCGGCCGACGTGCAGGCCGCCGTGGCCACCGCCCAGGCCGAGGACTTTGTCACCCACATGGAGGGGGGCTATGAGGGGTACGTGGCCCAGGGGGGTGCCAACCTCTCCGGCGGGCAGAAGCAGCGGCTCTCCATCGCCCGGGCCATCGCCCGGAAGCCGGAGATCCTCCTCTTCGACGACGCCTTCTCCGCCCTGGACTATAAGACCGACCGGGTCCTCCGCAGCGCCCTGGACCAGACCTGCCAAAACACCACCCGGATCATCGTGGCCCAGCGCATCGGCACCATCCGGGACGCCGACCAGATCATCGTCCTGGACGACGGCCAGATCGCCGGCATAGGCAAACACCAAGACCTGATGCAGACCTGTGGGGTCTACCAGCAGATCGCACTCTCCCAGCTTTCAAAGGAGGAATTGGCATAATGGAAGAACCGCGCACCACATCCGCACCCCCTCGCCGGGGCCACGGGGGCCCCATGGGCATGGCCCGGGGGGGCGAAAAGGCCAAGGACCTCATCGGCACCTGGAAAAAGCTGCTGGGCTACTGCCGCCGGTACCGGGTGGCCCTGGTGGTGGCCCTCCTCTGCGCCGTGCTGGGCACGGTGCTCACCCTGGCAGGGCCGGATCAACTCTCCGACATGACCGACACCATCACCGCCGGCATCGCCCCCGACCAGGCAATGCTGGAGACCGTCACCGACACCGTCTCCCAAACCCTCACCGACAACTTAGAGGCCGTGACCCAGGCCACCTCCGCCGGCCTGGGGGACCAGGCCCAGCTCACCCAGAAGGCGGGGGCCATCCTGGCCTCCCCGGACTTCACCCCCGCCGAGAAGCAGGCCTTCCAGGAGACCCTGGCCGGCCTGGCGGGGGCCACAGACCCCAGCCAGCAGCAGGCCCTCCTCCTCTCCCTGCCGGAGGGGATGCTGGAGGCCCTCCTCTCCCCGGTGACCGTCCACGGCGTCACCCTGGCCCCCCAGGACCAGGTCCAGCTGCTGACCACCCTGGGCCAGCTGGATTCTGAGGACCCCGCCGCCCTGGCCGGCGTCCTCACAGACCTGCCGGCAGAGGCCCAGGCCGCCCTGTTCACTGACGTGGATGTGGAAGGCACCACCCTCTCCGGGGCGGACCAGCAGGCCATGCTGGATCTGTTCACCCACCTGGACGGCAGCGACACCAACGCCCTCCTGGCCGCCATCGACAGCCTGCCGGCCTCGGTATACAACCTGGTCAAACCCTCCGTCGACATGGACACCGTGGTGGGCATCGGCCTGTTCCTGGTGGCCCTGTACGCCATCAGCTACGTCCTCTCCGCCGTGCAGGGGTGGATCATGGCCACCATCACCCAGCGGGTGTCCAAGGAGATGCGCTCGGACATCTCCCACAAGATCAACCGCCTGCCCATGTGGTACTATAACCGCACCACCACCGGAGACGTCCTCTCCCGGGTGACCAACGACGTGGACACCATCGGCCAGTCCCTGAACCAGAGCATCGGCGGCCTGCTCTCCGCCGTGGTCCTCCTTCTGGGCAGCCTGGTGATGATGCTCCTCACCAACGTCTGGATGACCCTCACCGCGGTGGTGGCCAGCCTGCTGGGCTTTGCCCTGATGTTCGCCATCATGGGCAAGAGCCAGAAGTACTTCCGCCGCCAGCAAAAGCACCTGGGCCAGCTCAACGGCCACATCGAGGAGATCTACACCGGCCACACCGTGGTGAAGGCCTACAATGGGGAGGCCCACGCCCAGGCCCAGTTCGACGAGATGAACGCCAACCTCTGCAGCAGCAACTTCAAGGCCCAGTGCCTGTCCGGCTTGATGATGCCCATTATGAGCTTCATCGGCAACTTCGGCTATGTGGCCGTCTGCGTGGTGGGGGGCGCCATGGCCCTCAACGACGCCATCAGCTTCGGGGTCATCGTGGCCTTCATGCTGTACGTCCGGTACTTCACCCAGCCCCTGTCCCAGATCGCCCAGGCGGTCCAGTCCCTCCAGTCCGCCGCCGCCGCGGGGGAGCGGGTCTTCGAGTTCCTGGAGGCCCAGGAGATGGAGGACGAGGCCGGCAAGCCCACCGCCCTGCCCCAGGTCCAGGGCAAGGTGGAGTTCCGCCACGTGACCTTCGGCTATGAGGACACCGACACCACCGTCATCCACGACTTCTCCGCCGTGGCCCAGCCGGGGCAGAAGATCGCCATCGTGGGCCCCACCGGGGCGGGCAAGACCACCCTGGTCAACCTGCTCATGCGCTTCCACGAGATCCAGCAGGGGGAGATCCTCATCGACGGCATCTCCACCAAGGACCTCAGCCGCCAGGCGGTGCACAGCCTCTTCTGCATGGTCCTCCAGGACACCTGGCTCTTCGAGGGCACCGTCCGGGAAAACCTGGTCTACTGCACCCCCGGGGTCAGTGACGAGACCATGGAGAAAGCCTGCAAGGCTGTGGGCCTGCACCACTTCATCCGCACCCTGCCCAAGGGGTACGACACCATCCTCAACGACCAGGTGAGCCTCTCCCAGGGGCAGAAGCAGCAGCTCACCATCGCCCGGGCCATGATCGCCGACAAGCCCATGCTCATCCTGGACGAGGCCACCTCCTCCGTGGACACCCGCACCGAGCAGAAGATCCAGGCGGCCATGGACCAGCTCATGGAGCACCGCACCTCCTTCGTCATCGCCCACCGCCTGTCCACCATCAAGAACGCAGACCTCATCCTGGTCCTGCGGGAGGGGGACATCGTGGAGAGCGGCACCCACGACCAGCTCCTCCAGCAGGGGGGCTTCTACGCCGAGCTGTACAACAGCCAGTTCGAGCAGGTCTCCTGACCATTCCTCCCCTGGCGGGGTCCCAAACGGGGCCCCGCTTTTTTCGTCGTTTTGGGACGGTCTCCGTCCGTTTCCGCATTGACTTTCCCCTTTGGGGCATGGTACACTCCTTTTAGTTAGCGTATGCTAACATCTGGATTTTAAAAAAGGAGGGGTTCCCCCATGTCTATGATTCAAAAAGAGATTGGTCCCTTTCAGGTGCAGGCCTACCACAAGGGCGCCTTTGTCCCGGTGTGCAAGGCGGACGTGCTGGGCCAGTGGTCTGTGTTCTTTTTCTATCCCGCCGACTTCACCTTCGTCTGCCCCACAGAGCTGGAGGATTTGGCCAACCTGTACCCCCAGTTCCAGGCCATCGGCTGCGAGATCTACGCCGTCTCCTGCGACACCCACTTCGTCCACAAGGCCTGGCACGACGCCTCGGAGCGCATCCAGAAGATCCAATACCCCATGCTGGCCGACCCCACCCACGTCCTGTCCCAGGACTTCGCCGTCTACATCGAAGCCGAAGGGGTGGCCGAACGGGGCACCTTCGTGGTGAACCCCGAGGGGAAGATTGTGGCCTATGAGGTGAACGCCGGCAACGTAGGCCGCAACGCCGACGAGCTGCTGCGGAAGGTCCAGGCCTGCCAATTCGTCCACCAGCACGGGGACGAGGTGTGCCCCGCCAAGTGGCAGCCCGGAGCCGAAACCTTGAAGCCCAGCCTGGACCTGGTGGGGCAGCTGTGATGGACCCCAAGACCTTCTATGACGTGGTCATCGTGGGGGGCGGCCCCGCCGGCCTCACCGCCGGGCTCTATTTGGCCCGGGCCCGGTACCGGGTGGTCATCGTAGAGCAGGACCACTTCGGCGGCCAAGTCACCATCACCCACCAGGTGGTCAACTACCCCGGTGTGGCCCAGGCCAGCGGCGCCGAACTCACCGAGACCATGCGCCGGCAGGCCCAGTCCTTCGGGGCGGAATTCCTGCTGGCCCAGGTCACGGGGCTGGACCTGACCGGGGACGTCAAAACCGTCCGCACCACCCGGGGGGCGCTGTCCTGCTTCGGGGTCCTGTGGGCCACCGGGGCCCACCCCAGAAAAGTGGGCTTTGCCGGGGAGGCGGCCTTCCAGGGCCGGGGCGTGGCCTACTGCGCCACGTGCGACGGGGAGTTTTTCACCGGCAAAGATGTGTTCGTGGTGGGCGGCGGCTTTGCCGCCGCGGAGGAGGCCGTGTTCCTCACCAAGTACGCCCGTCATGTGACCATCCTCATCCGGGGCGCGGACTTCTCCTGCGCCCCCTCCGTGGCCCAGGCCGCCCGGGACCACGAGAGGATCACCGTCCTCCCCCACACCCAGGTGGAGGGGGTGGAGGGGGACGACGCCCTCCGCCTGCTGCGCTACCGCAACACCCAGACCGGCCAGGTCACCGAGTACCGCCCCCCGGCGGGGGAGACCTTCGGCCTCTTCGTCTTTGCCGGGTACGAACCGGCCACCGAACTGCTCCAGGGCGTGGCCGACCTGGATGACCAGGGGTATGTTCTCACCGACCGGGGGCAGCGGACCTCCGCCGACGGCCTCTATGCCGCCGGGGACGTGTGCCAAAAGCCTCTGCGCCAGGTGGTCACCGCCGTAGGGGACGGCGCGCTGGCCGCCACCGAGCTGGAAAAGTACGCCGCGGCCGCCCAGGCCCGCACCGGCCTGCGCCCTACCCCGCCGGAGGTCCTCCCCCCTGCCCCGGCGGAGGGGGCTCCCCCTGCAGAACCGGGGGACGCCCTCTTTCCGCCGGAGATGCTGGCCCAACTCCAGACGGTGTTCCGCCGGATGACCGGGTCCCTGGTGCTGGAGCTCACCCTGGACGGCACCCCCCTCTCCCGGGAGCTGGAGGCATACATGCAGGCCCTGTGCCAGCTCACCGACCAGCTCACCCTCACCACCACCGGGCAGGACCCCGAGCCCCCCTGCGTCCGGGTGTGCCGCCCCGATGGCAGCTGGACGGGCTTGGCCTTCCACGGCGTGCCGGGGGGCCATGAGTTCACCGCCTTCGTCCTGGGGCTGTACAACGCCGCCGGCCCAGGGCAGGCCCTGGACGGGGCCACGGAACAGGCCATCCAGGCCCTCCGGGCACCGGTGGACCTGCAGATCCTGGTCTCCCTCTCCTGCACCATGTGTCCCGACCTGGTGACCGCCGCCCAGCGTTTGGCGGCAGCCAGCGGCCAGGTCACCGCCCAGGCCTATGACCTCAACCACTTCCCCGCCCTGCGGGACCGCTACCAGGTGATGAGCGTGCCCTGCCTGGTGGTCAACCACGGCCAGCAGGTGGTCTTTGGAAAAAAGTCCCTGCCCCAGCTGTTGGACCTGCTGGCCCCGTAACGCCGCTTTCCCTTTTCTTTTCTGAACGAACCGGCCCGGCGCTGTAGGATACAGCGCCGGGCCGGTTCCCTGTCCCAGGCAAACCAGGTTCCTGGGGCAATCCTCGGTTACGGAAAAAACTCAGGCGTTTTTCAAGAACTTCTCCAGCCGGTCCATGCCCTCCTTGATGTTCTCCATGGACACGGCGAAGGACCACCGGACATAGTGGGGCGCCCCAAAGCCTGTGCAGGGCACCACCGCCACCAGGCCCTCCTTCAGGAAGACGTTGGCAAAGTCGTCGGCATCGTGAATCTCCACCCCGTACAGGGTTTTGCCGATGAGCTGGGAGAGGTTCATCAGCATATAGAAGGTGGCCTCCGACCGGACGGGGTGGACCCCCGGGATCTGGGACATCCGGTCATAGAGGTAGTTCCGCCGGGTCTCAAAGGCCTGGCGCATGGCCTCAATCTCCTCCTGGGGGCCGCCGAAGGCCTCCGCTGCCGCCGCCTGGGCGATGGAGCAGGTGCCGGAGAGGCTGTGGCTGAGGTAGTTGTTCATCACCTGGATGATCTCCCGGCTGGCTGCGGCAAAGCCGATGCGCCAGCCCGTCATGGCGTAGGTCTTGGAGGCCCCGTTGACCAGGATGGTGTGGGCCTTCACCGCCTCCGACAGGGTGGGGAAGGAGACGAACTCCTTTCCATCGAAGATGAGCTTGCTGTACATCTCATCGGCAATGACGTAGAGGTCGGCCTCCAGGCACACCTGGGCCAGGTCCTCCAGGTGCTGGCGGCTGTAAATCATCCCCGTGGGGTTGGAGGGGCTGTTGAGGATCAGCGCCTTGGTCTTGGGGGTGATGGCCTGGCGGAGCTGCTGGGGGGTGAGGTTAAACCCGTTCTCCTCGGTGGTCTCCACCACCACGGGGGTGCCCCCCACCATTTGAATCAGTTCATAGTAACTCACCCAGTAGGGCGCAGGGAGGATGACCTCGTCCCCCGGGTTCACCAGGGCCTTCAGGGCGGTGTACAGCACCGGCTTGCCGCCGCCGGTGACCACCACCTCGTCGGTGGTGTAGTGCAGGCCCCAGTCCGCCGCCAGCCGCTGGCACACCGCCTGGCGGACGGCCAGGGTGCCGGGGGTGGGGGTGTACTTGGTCTGGTCTGCCTCAATGGCCCGGATGCCCGCCTGCTTGATGCGTTCCGGGGTGGGGAAATCGGGCTCCCCCACGCTGAAGCCGATGACGTCGATGCCCTCGGCCCGCATCTTTTTAAACTGCGTGTCGATGGCCATGGTGGTGGATGCCCGGACGGACTGGGCTAAGGTAGAAAGTGGTTTCATAGGTTGCCGGCCTCCCAATTACATCTAATCTCAATGCTTTTTTCGTATTCGATGAAATATTATAGTAAGCATCCTGCATATTTGCAAGAGGAAACGAAAAATTTTTTCGATTTTTGACACGTTTTTCCGGGCCCACTTTCATCCTATGCCCTGGAAACGCAAAAAACACCCCCGAAGGGGGGTGTTTTTTGGAAGTTCCGCACACTCACCGCCCGGCCGGCAGCAGCACTTGGGTGGCCGTGCCCAGGGCCTGGGCCAGCCGGTCCACCTCCTCCTGGGTGTTTTCCGGCCCGAAGGACACCCGGAGCATCCCGTCCCGCACGGGCTTGGACAGGCCCATGGCGGCGTACACATGGCTGGCCTGTCCCCGGTGGCAGGCCGACCCCGCCGACAGGCAGAACCCCTGGTCACTGAGCCAGCGCACCACCACCTGGCTGGGGTACCCCGGCAGGGAGATGGCGCAGATGTGGGGGGCATCCCCGGCGGCCACCACCACCAGCCCCGGCACCGCCTTCTGGAAAGCTGCCAGGGCGTAGGTCTTCAGATGGGTGAGATAGGTCTGGTGGTCCTCCAGCGCCGCCTTGCCCAGGGTGCAGGCGGCGGCCAGGGCGGCGATCTGGGGGGTGGGTTCCGTGCCGGAGCGCAGGCCCTTCTCCTGCCCGCCCCCCCGGAGCAGAGGCACCGCCCGGAGGCCGGCGCGGAGGTACAGCGCCCCGGACCCCTTCATGGCCCCGATCTTATGGCCGCTCACGGTGAGCAGATCCACCCCCAGCGCCTTGGGGGTGAAGGGGATTTTCAGAAACCCCTGGATGGCGTCGGTGTGGAGAAGGGCCTGGGAACGGCAGCGTTTCATCACCTGCCCGGCCTCCTTCACCGGCTGGATGGCCCCGGTCTCGTTGTTCACCAGCATCATGGACACCAGCACCGTGTCCGGCCGGAGGGCGGCCTCCAGGTCGGCCACCTTCACCCGCCCGTCGGGGCCGGGGGTGAGGTAGGTGACCTGGTACCCCTGGGCCTCCAGGGCCTTGCAGGGTTCCAGCACCGCCGCGTGCTCCACGGCGGTGGTGATGATGTGCTTGCCCCGATGCCGCCCCAGGTGGGCCGCCAGGGAGATGGCCCAGTTGTCCCCCTCGGTACCTCCGGAGGTGAAGATGACCTCCCCGGCCTGGCAGCCCAGGGCCTGGGCCACCGCCTCCCGGTGGGCGGCCAGCGCCTTGGCTGCCCGGGTCCCCAGGGCGTACAGGGAGGACGGGTTGCCATACTCCTCCGTCATGGCACGGAGGGCCGCCTGGGCGGCCTCCGGCAGCACCCGGGTGGTGGCGGCGTGGTCAAAATAGATCGGTTCCATTCCTTGGTCCCCTCGTTTCTCCAAACATTGGCTTTCATTGTACGGTTTCCGCTTCAAAAAGTCAAGACGGGCGGGAGGTGCCGGGAGCGGCAGGTGGTTCCGTTGGGACCGCCGCAGGTCCAGACCTGCGGGGTGGGTTCCCGCCCGGTCCCGGGCGGGGGATCCAGGCTTTCTCTAG
>URCB01000044.1 GCA_900546255.1 uncultured Eubacteriales bacterium | reverse complement strand
TCTCCGTGGCGGGCAACCTGATCTTTGACGCCGCCGATCCCGCCACCCAGCGGGAGAGCGAGGTGCGGAAGAAGCGCCTCCACTTCGGCCTGGTGTTCCAGTCCTTCAACCTGTTCCCCCAGTATACCGCCCTGAAAAACGTCACCCTGGCTAAGGAGCTGCTGGCTCAGGAGCAGCCCGACTTCAAGAGCCGGAAGAAGGAGATCTTGGCGGAGATCGAGGCGGAGGGCAGGGAACTGCTGGCCAAGATGGGGCTGGCCGACCGGGCGGGGCACTACCCCCACCAGCTCTCCGGCGGACAGCAGCAGCGGGTGGCCATCGCCCGGGCCCTGGCCCTCCACCCGGACATTCTCTGTTTTGACGAGCCCACCTCCGCCCTGGACCCGGAGCTCACTGGCGAGGTGCTGAAGGTCATCCGGGGGCTGGCAGAGCAGAAGACCACCATGATCATTGTCACCCACGAGATGGCCTTTGCCCGGGACGTGGCCGACCAGGTGATCTTCATGGACGGCGGCGTGGTGGTGGAGGAGGGGACGCCGGAGGCCGTCTTCGGCAACCCCCAGCAGGAGCGCACCCGCCAGTTTTTGGAGAAATACCGGGGGGATTGACCCCAAGGAAAAATCGCCTGTGGTTGGACCAGAGGCGATTTTTGCGAGATACCAAAAGGAGAGAGCGCCTGGAAAGGCGCTCTCTCCTTTTTCTGTCCGTTCAAAACTCCACGGTATACACCGGCCCCAGGTCCACCCCGCCCGCCACGGACAGCCGCTTGAGCTGCCTGCCCTGGGTGACGGTGGTGACCTCCAGGGAGCCCCCGGGCTGGTGGAAGGGCCAGGTCTGGCGGCCTTCCCGGCTGCGCAGGGCCTGCCAGGCGGCGGCTGCCGCTCCCCCGGCGGCACACCGGCGGGGGTGGGTGAGGGCGGCGTCCTGGGCGGTCCACAGGGCGGTTTCCAGGGTCTGGGCCCGGAAGTCCCAGACCAGCAGGCCGGCTGCGGGGCGCTGGGTCTCCTGGGCCAGGGCCTGGAGGGCGGGGGCCAGGGCGGCCTCCGAGGGCAGCACGCCCCCCTTTTGCAGCGCCCACGCCACCCCGGGGAAGAGGAGGCGGTCCCCCCGCTCCCCCTCGCCGGGCTGCACCTGGGGGAGGGGGAAGTCCAGGGTGGCCTGGCCGGTGAGGGGATTGACCTGGGCGGGGAGGGCCTCCGGCCACCCGTCCCCCTCCACCGGCACCTTGCGCTCCCGGCGGATCTCCCGGGCCACGGCGAAGGCGAAGGCGGCCTGGCGGAGGACCTCCCCGCCGCAGACGGCGGCGGCCGCCTCCACCCGCACCACGCCCCCCTGGGTGGGGGCGGTGAGGAAGGCCACCTGGCGGGGGGCCAGCTCCCGGATGGCCAGCAGCCGGCGGGTGAGGTCGGCGTACGCCTCCCGGGGCACGGGGGTGTGGACCAGGAGGAGGGCCTCCCCGGCGGGGTCGATCAGTTGAAAGGTCAGGTTCATGGGATCCCCTCGTTTCTAGCCTGCCCCTGGGCGGTGGAAGCCCCTGGCAGACCGGGTAAGATTTGTCATGATTGTAGCACAAACCCCTCCGTTGGTAAAGGGTAAGGGGGGGATTCCCACCAAAAGCGGTGACAATATTTTGCAGATTCTTTACAAATTGGGTGTTTTCAAGGAATGGCGAATTGTGATATAATAACCTGAACTGTGGAGAAATCAAGCAGACCCGATGACGTTTCTGCCAGCAGAACAACGGTCAGGAGGATACTTACCATGCGTTACGACGACGACTACGATTACAATAGCCGGTCTTCCCGAAACGGTTCCCGACGGAGCTCCTCTTCCCGCTCCAGCGGGCGGGACTATGACCGGGATTACTATGACAGAGACTACCGCAGCGACTACGGCCGGAGTTACGACTATAACCGGGGTTACTCTGACCGCAACCGCTATTCCGACCGGTACGATACCCGCAGCAGCCGGGATTTTTACGACGACTTTGACCGCTCCGACTGGGAGCGCACCGCCCCCGATTGGGAGGAGCACGGCAACCGGAAAAAGCGGAGCAGTTCCTCTTCTGCCCCGGCCCGGAGGAGCGGCTCCTCCAGCAGCCGCAGCGGCCGCAGCAGCGACCGCAGCCGGGACCGGGACCGTGACCGGGACAGAGACCGCCGCCCCACCCAGAGCAGCCGCAATGGCAGCCGCCGCTCCTACGACTATGACGAGCGGGACCGCCGGCGCGGCGGCAACCAGCGCCGCTCCGGCGGCGGGAACAATAAGCGGAGAAGTGCCCTGCAGTTCCTGCCGGTGATCATCGGCCTGGTGGTCATCATCCTGGCTGCCCTGGTGATCCGCAACATGCTCAGCGGCAACAGCGACTATAGCATCCAGGTTTCCAGCAACATCGTGCTGGGCGAAACCGCCACCGCCACTCTGGTGGGGCGGGACAACGCCCCCTTAAGCGAAAGCACCCAGGTGGAGTGGAGCAGCCGGGATAACAATGTGATTTCCGTCAGCGGCGACGGCCCCACCGCCACCCTCACCGCAGAGAGCTTGGGCAATGCCACCATTGTGGCCTCCATCAATGGGGAGACCGTGGCCACCCAGACCGTTACCGCCGTGGAAACCGCCGTGGGTGTGGCTGCCATCCGGGTCAGTCAGGAGGAGATCACCATCCCCTCCGGCGAGAGTTACACCATCAACGCCACCGTGGAGATGGAGGAGGAGTATCAGGACAGCCCCGCCACCATCCAGTGGAGCAGCAACAACACCTCCGTGGCCACCGTCAGCGAGGACGGCGTTATCACCGCCCGTCAGGTGGGCAACGCCATCATTAAGGGCGTGGCAGGCACCCAGACGGTGGAGATCTCCGTGGAAGTGGTGGAGAACACCAGCACAGACAACAGCACCCACGATGCCACCCAGGACGTGGGCCAGGAGCCGGAGGACGGCACCCAGACGGATACCGGAGACACCGGCACTGGGACGGGCACCGGCGATAGCACCGGCACCGGGGACACCGGCACCGGCTCTGGTACCGGCGGCAGCACCGACACGGGTACCGGAAGCGGCGGCAGCACCGACACCGGGGACACTGGCACCGGTTCGGGTACCGGCGGCAGCACCGACACCGGGACGGGCACCGACGGCACAGGGGGAACCGGTGGCACCACCAGCACCACAGGTTGACCCCAACCCAACAGCCAACATTCCAGGCGGGCCCAGACGGGCCCGCCTGTTTGTTTTGAAAAGGAGGAGATATCTATGCAGAGCATCGGATGGATTGGTGTGGGCATCATGGGAGGGCCCATGGTACGCAACCTGCTGAAGGCAGGGTTTGAGGTCCACATCACGGCTCGAAACCGGGCCAAGGTGGAGGAAGTCATCCGGGCGGGGGCCGTGTTCCACGACACCATTGCCGGCTGCGTCCAGGGGCGCCAGGTGGTGGTCACCATGGTGGGGTACCCCCAAGACGTGGAGGAGGTCTACTTCGCCCCGGGGAACATTCTGGACCAGGCGGCGCCGGGGACCTACCTCATCGACATGACCACCACCAGCCCCACCCTGGCCCAGCGCCTGGCGGTGGAGGGGGCCAAGCGGGGCTTCCGGGTGCTGGACGCCCCGGTGACCGGAGGGGACGTGGGAGCCAAAGCAGGTACCCTCTCCATCCTGGTGGGGGGCGAGGCGGCGGATTTTGCAGCCTGCCGCCCCCTGTTTGCAGCCCTGGGCACCAACATCACCCACCAAGGGCCTGCCGGCTGCGGCCAGCACGCCAAGCTGGCCAACCAGATCATGATTGCCGGCACCCTCTCCGGCCTGTGTGAGGCCCTGGCTTACGCCCAGGCCAAGGGACTGGACGGGGGGAAGCTCCTGGGCGCCCTGGCCACAGGGGCGGCCGGAAGCCGCCAGCTGGACACCCTGGGGGAGAAGATCCTCACCGGGGACGACGCCCCGGGCTTCTACCTCAAGCACTTTGTGAAGGACCTGGGCCTGGCCCAGGCCGAGGCCCGGGGCAGCGGCCTGACCCTGGAAGTGCTGGGCCAGGCTTTGGCCAACTGCGCCGACCTGGAAGGCCAAGGCCTGGGGGACCGGGGCACCCAGGCCTTGATCCACCACTACCAAAACCCGGCAGGCCGCTAAGGGCAGCCCCCCGGTCAACCGCAGGAAAGACACCGCCCCCAAGGCACGAGATGGCCTTGGGGGCGGTGTTTGCAGGAGGGAGGGCGGGTCACCCTCGGAAGAAGCCAATGGAGGGGTTCATCAGGTCGAAGATGACCACAAAGAGGAAGGCAAAGGTCACCACACACAGACAGACGAACAGGCGCAGCAGCCAGGCGTTCTTGGTGGCAATCATCTCCTCGTAGAGGCGGAGGATCTCCTGACTGGCCTGGGCCTTTTTTTCGGCGGGAGGGGTCTCTGCCTGGATGCCCACCAGCTCGTCCAGAGAGCCGTCCATGGCCATCACCAGGTCGCAGACGGTTTGAAAGCTGGGGTTGTCTGTCTGCCCGGAGAGGATGCGGTTGATGGTCCCCACCGGGACGCCGGACAGGTCAGAGAGCTGTTGGGTGGTGAGCTTCCGTTTCTCTTTGAGAAGCTTCAATTGGGTGGCAAGCATCATGTTTATCACCTGTGGGTAAGGATTTTATCAGATATGAGAGGATGTGGAAGCCGCTGTTTATCCCTGTTCTTGACGAAAGCAGTCGGATTTTGTACCATGACAGCAGAGCCCTTCCCACCGGAATCCACAAGAAAGGGGAACGGAGGGCAGGGAAAAATTGGCAATCCGACAGGGCGGCTGCGCCACAGACCATGGGGTAGTATACCATCTCCCCACCGCTCCTGTAAAGATGGATTTTAGAGAAAGGAGCCGGTTGGGATGACCGAGAGAAGAGATACGCAGAGCGCCGAAACCACCCACAGCGTCTGGGAGGTGCTGCCCCATGCTGCTGTACGGTACCAGACGGTGTGTTCCCCTGTGAAGGACAACCCGGAGGTTCCCTGTACCTATGGCCTGGCCTGCCTCACAGAGTGCCAAGGGGCGTGGGTGCAGACGGATTGTATTGAGGACGTCTCCCCCAGCCGGGACAATGTCCTGTGCCTGGCCAGCCAGTTCAACCGCCTGGGCCTGTCCCCGGTGCACTTCCGGGACGCGGTGCTGGACAGCATCAACGGGTGAGGGCGGCCTAGGCGCCCCCCCCTGGCCTATCTGCGCCGAACCGGCCCCTCCATTGGGAACTGTATTTTAAGGGTTCAGCAAGACCTCTCTATACGGAAGGTCTTGCTTTTTTGTTGGGCAGGGGCGCCTTGCTGTGACTTTTTTTGCGTAGGCGGCGGGGCTATAATGGGGGCCAAGCCCAAAGGAGAGGAAGGAGGGATGCTGTGACGGTGGTCTATTTGGACGCCTTCCTGGCCCTGAACTTCGGGGTGAACTATCTGCTGCTGGCCTGCGCTGGCCGGCTGGACGGGGAGCCCCGGTGCCGGTGGCGGGTGGCCCTGGCCGCCGGGTTGGGGGCAGGGTATGCCGCCCTGACCCTGCTGCCTGGCTGGGCCTTTCTGGAGCACCCGGCCTGCAAGGCCGGGGCGGCGGTGGCCATGCTCCTGGTGGCCTATGGCCGGTCCGAGAAGCTGCTGCGGACAGGGGGGCTGTTTCTGGTCCTCTCCTGCGCCTTTGGGGGGCTGCTGTTGTTGGTCTCCCTGGCCCGGGAGACCCCGGTGATGGCCGGGGGCCTGCTGGGGCCCTCTTTGGGGATGCGGGGCATCCTCATTGCGGCGGCGCTGTGCTACGGGGTCCTCTCCCTGGTGTTGGGGCGGCAGTTCACCCACACCCGGACAGGGGGGGAGCTCCAGGAACTCACCCTCACCCGTCAGGGGCGCTCGGTGAAGCTGCTGGCCCTTCGGGACACGGGCAACACCCTCCAGGACCCCCTCACCGGCCGGCCCGTGGTGGTGGTGGAGGGGGAGAAGCTCCGCCCTCTCCTGCCGGAACTGCCCCGGCTGGACCGGCAGAGCCTGGCCCACCCGGTGGAGCTCCTCCGGGACTTGGAGGGGACGGCGGGGGACCTGCGGCTCCAGCTGCTGCCCTATCGGGCGGTGGGGGTGGAGTGCGGCCTGCTCCTGGCCCTGCGGGTGGACCGGGCCAACTGCGGCGGCGGGGAGGTCCGGGACTGCCTCACCGCCCTCTCTCCCACCCCGCTGTCGGACGGCGGGGGGTACAGCGCCCTCATCGGCGGCGAGGGGGCGTGAACACACAATGACAGGAGGAATGGGGATGAAGAAACCGTGGGCCCGCTGGCGCTGGGCCCTGGGCGGGTGGCTGGCCCGCCTCCGGCTGTGGCAGCCGGGAAAGCTCATGTACATCGGGGGCAGCGACGTGCTGCCAGCCCCCCTGAGCCGGGAGGAGGAGAGCCAGCTCATCCAACGCCTGGCCCAGGGGGACCAGAGCGCCTCCGGCCCCCTCATCGAGCACAACCTCCGCCTGGTGGTGTACATCGCCCGGCGGTTTGAGAACACGGGGATCAACATCGAGGACCTGATCTCCATCGGCACCATCGGCCTGATCAAGGCGGTGGGCACCTACCAGCCGGCCAAGAAGATCAAGCTGGCCACCTACGCCTCCCGGTGCATTGAGAACGAGATCCTCATGCACCTGCGGAAAACCGCGGGGCAGAAGAGCGAGGTCCCCTTTGACGAGCCCCTGAGCACCGACTGGAACGGCAACGAGCTCCTCCTCTCCGACGTTCTGGGGACCGACAGCGACCTGGTGGTCCGGCCCATGGAGGAGGACGCAGACCGCCAGGTGCTGGCCCAGGCCCTGGCCACCCTCAACGACCGGGAGCGGGAGATCATCACCCTCCGCTTCGGCCTGGGAGGCCGCCGAGAGCACACCCAGAAGGAGGTGGCGGACCGGATGGGCATCTCCCAGTCCTACATCTCCCGGCTGGAAAAGCGGATCATTGGGCGGCTGAAGAAGGAGATCTTGAAGGTGATGGAGGTGCCCTGAGGGCAGGACAAGGAAACAGGGGGAGGGGGCGCGTGTTTCCCCTCCCCCTTGTCTGTGTTCATTGACAAGAAGGCGGGCCAGGAATACAATGAAAGGCATGTTCCGGCAGAGAAAAGGGGGAATGTGCCGTGGAACCGTATACCCAGGACCAATGGGTCCTGCTCTTTTTCCTCTATAGTGTGCTGGGCTGGGTCTGGGAATCCTGCTATGTTTCCCTGAAAAGCCGCCAGTGGGTCAACCGAGGGTTTCTCCACGGCCCCTGGCTGCCCATCTATGGCTCGGGGGCGATCGTGATCCTTTTGCTTACCCTGCCCGCCCGGGGCCGGCCGGCCCTGATCTTTCTGCTGGGCATGGTGGGGGCCACTGTGCTGGAATACGTCACCGGCGCGGTGATGGAAAGACTCTTCCACATGCGCTATTGGGATTACTCGGACAAGCCCCTGAACGTCAACGGGCACATCTGCCTGCCGGTGTCCATCGCCTGGGGCGGTTTCTCCCTGCTGCTGATTTACCTCCTTCATCCGCCGGTGGAGGACCTGGTTTTCTGGCTGCCGGGGGCGGTCACGGAAAAGGTATGCCTGTGCCTGGCGGTTCTTTTCGCCGCGGACACGGCCCTGTCGGTCCAGAAGGCCCTGGACCTCAAGGCGCTGCTCACCAGCCTCAGCGCCACCAGCCAGCGCCTGCAGGCTCTGGAAGAAAAGCTCAAGTCCGCCGCTGGACAGCTGGGCATGGAGCTGGAGGGCGGCCGGCTCTCCCTGTCCTCGGAGCCTGGCCACCGGGCGCGGGAGTCCCGCCGGGCCTATCTGCTGCGCAGACTGGAGGAGCGCCGGGACCGGACCTCCCGCCTGCTGGACAGCCTGGATCGGAAGAGCCAGGCCGTTCTGGCCAAGGTGGACCAGCGCCTGGCCGCCGCTTCGGAGGACCGGGAGCGCCAGCGCCTGGAGGACCTGCGTGCCTTCTTGACGGGCGTGGACGAGGGCATCCGCAAGACCCAGGAAGAGGTCTATGCCCGCCGGACCCGAGACTTCCAGCGGGCGGTGGATTTGCTCTACCGCAACCCCTCCGCTACTTCCCGCCACCATGTCAAGGCATTCCAGACCCTCTCCGCCCTCAAGCAGAGACGGGAAGGGAAGAAGTAAGGCGGGCCTCTGGCCTACCATGGGGACCAGGAGCAACGGACAAGGCCAGCGGCCTTGTCCGTTTTTGTATGCTTGGGAGAGTCTGCCTTCATTCCCCACAAAAAAGCAATAGTTTCGCTGCGGGCTTTGGGAGTTTTTGGGATAGAAGCCCGCGGCCGGCCATGCTATAATACAACCAAATTCCCACCGCGCGGCGGTCACCTGGAGGGCGCCATGTCTCGTTTTCAACACAACCGGATCAAACCTGCACAGGTGGTGATCCTGGGCTTTCTAATTCAGATCCTGGTGGGGGCCTGCCTGCTGACTCTGCCCGTCTCCACCCAGTCGGGGGAGGGGGCCTCTTTCCTGGACGCCCTGTTTACCGCCACCTCGGCCACCTGTGTCACTGGCCTAGTGGTCCAGGACACCGCCCAGTTCTGGTCGCCCTTCGGCCAGGGGGTCATCCTCCTGCTCATCCAGATCGGGGGCATGGGAGTGGTGACCATGGCCGTGGCCATCTCCATCTTCTCCGGCCGGAAAATCGGCCTGCGGGAGCGGTGGGTGATGCAGGAGTCCATCTCGGCGCCCCAAGTGGGGGGCATCGTGCGCATGACGGGCTTCATCCTCAAGACCGCTCTGGCCATCGAGGCCATCGGCGCCCTGGTGTTGGCCCTGCGGTTCTGCCCGGAGTTCGGTTTGGGCAAGGGGATCTGGTATGGAATCTTCCACGCCGTCTCTGCCTTCTGCAACGCGGGCTTTGATCTGATGGGGGACAAGGCCGCCTTTTCTTCCCTGACCGATTACACCGGCGACCCGGTCATCAACGCCGCCGTCTGTCTGCTCATCGTCCTGGGCGGCCTGGGCTTTCTCGTCTGGCAGGACGTCGCCGCCCACCGCTGGCACGTGAACCGCTACCGCCTGCAGAGCAAGCTCGTCCTGAGCACCACGGCTCTTCTGCTGGTGGGGGGCGGGCTGTTTTACGGCCTGTATGAGTTTGCCCAGCCCCAGTGGGCGGACCTGAGCGGCCAGGAGCGGGGGCTGGCGGCCCTGTTCCAGTCGGTCTCCCCCCGGACGGCGGGGTTCAACACCGTGGACCTGACCCTGCTCAGCGCCCCCACCCTGCTGGTGACCATCCTGCTGATGCTGGCCGGCGGCTCCCCGGGGTCCACGGCGGGCGGGTTTAAGACCACCACCCTGGCCGTGCTCTTTCTGGCGGTGCTGGGGGTGTTCCGGCGGCAGAGCGGAGCCAGCGCCTTTGGCCGGCGGCTGCCGGAGGTGGTCATCCGCAACGCCTGCGCCCTGTTCGTGCTCTACCTGACCCTCTTTCTCACCGGGGGCCTGCTGCTGTGCTGCGTGGAGGGCATCCCCCTCATGAGCGCCCTGTTTGAGGCGGCCTCGGCCATCGGCACCGTGGGCCTGACCCTGGGGGTGACTACGGAGCTGTCCTCCTTCGGCCAGCTCATCCTCATTTTCCTCATGTACTTTGGCCGGGTGGGAGGCCTGACCATGATCTACGCCATGACCGCCCGCCCTGGGGGCCCCGCCTCCCAGTATCCCCAGGAGCAGGTGACGGTGGGGTGAGTCTGCCCCAGAAAGGAAAAAACGATTCCCATGAAATCTGTACTGCTCATCGGCCTGGGCCGCTTCGGCTGGCAGATGGCCGAAAAACTGCAGGAACTGCGCCACGAGGTGCTGGCGGTGGACCGGGAGGAGAGCCGGGTCAACGACATTCTCCCCCTGGTGACCAACGCCCAGATCGGCGACGGCACCAACGAGGCCTTCATCGCCTCCCTGGGGGTGCGCAACTTCGACCTGTGCGTGGTGGCCATTGGCGACGACTTCCAGAGTTCTCTGGAGACCACCGCCCTGCTGAAGGAATACGGCGCCCCCTTCGTCCTGGCCCGGGCCTGCAGCCAGGTCCACGAGAAATTCCTCCGGCGCAATGGGGCCGACGACGTGGTCTACCCGGAAAAGCAGATGGCCCGCTGGGCCGCCGTCCGCTACAGCTCGGAGCATATCTTCGACTACATCGCCATGACTCGAGAGCACTCCATCTTCGAGACCCAGGTTCCCCCTTCCTGGGTGGGCAAGACCATCGTGGAGCTGGCGGTGCGCCAGCGCTATCATATCAACATCCTGGCCATCAAGACCGGCGAGTGCATGAAGTTTCTTCCCGGCCCCGACCACCAGTTCCGGGAGGGGGAGAGCATCTACATCTTAGGCGAGAACAAGGACGTGCAGAAGTTCCTTAAGTGACCCCAGAACCCCCACAAAAAATTCCCGGCCTTCGGTAGAAGGCCGGGGATTTTTGCACACAGAGGGGAGGGGCTTACTTGCCCACGGCTTCGAACTCCTCCACGATCTCCTTGCTGGGGGGCGCGGTGGCCAGGGAGACCACCACGATGACGATGCAGCCCACCAGGAAGGCGGGGAGCAGCTCGTAGATGCCCCAGGCGCCGCCCAGGGGGGCGATGAGGTACTTCCAGATGAAGACCATGGCGCCGCCGGCGATCATGCCGGAGATGGCCCCGTACTTGTTGGTCCGCTTCCAGAACAGGGAGAAGAGGACCAGGGGACCGAAGGAGGCGCCGAAGCCTGCCCAGGCGAAGGAGACGATGTTAAACACCGTGCTGTTGGGGTCCCAGGCCAGGAAGATGGCCACGATGGCGATGCCGATGACGGTGCCCCGGGCTGCGTGCATGGCGGCTTTGGGGCTGAGCTTCAGGCCAAAGAAGTCCTGGATCAGGTCGTGGGACATGCTGGAGGCAGCGGCCAGCAGCTGGGAGTCGGCGGTGGACATGGTGGAGGCCAGGATGCCTGCCAGCACCACGCCGGCGATGATGGCGAAGAGCACCCCGTGCTGGCTGAGCAGGTCAGACAGGCGGATGATGATGGTCTCTGCCTCGGCGCTGGAGCCCAGGAAGGGGATCTTGCCGGTCTGGGTGACGCCCAGGCCCACGATGCCGATGAGGATGGCGATGAACATGGAGATGACCACCCACACCGTGGCGATCCGCCGGGAGGTCTTCAGCTTGGCGTCGTCCTCAATGGCCATGAACCGCAGCAGGATGTGGGGCATGCCGAAGTAGCCCAAACCCCAGGCCAAGGTGGAGACGATACTCAATCCTCCGTAGGAACTGGCCTGCCCGGTGGCGGGGTCGTACCCCTGGGTCATGTTCAGGAAGCCAGGCAGGGAGGAGGCGTTGGAGGCCACCAGATCCCACCCGCCGGCCTGCTGGATGCCGAAGAGCACGATGAAGATCAGAGCAAAGGTCATAATAATGCTCTGGATCAGGTCCGTGGTGGACACGGCCAGGAACCCGCCCAGCACCGTGTAGCCGATGACCACGGCGGCGCCGATGATCATGGTGGTGTGATAATCCACCCCAAAGAGGCTGTTGAAGAGGGTGCCGATGGCCTTGAAGCCAGAGGCGGTATAGGGGATGAAGAAGATGAGGATGACCACAGCAGCGATGCAGGACAGGACGTTCCGCTGGTCCTGGTACCGCCGGGAGAAGAAGCTGGGGATGGTGATGGCCCCCACCTTGGCGGTGTACCGCCGCAGACGCTTGGCCACGATGAGCCAGTTGAGATAGGTGCCGATGGCCAGGCCCAGGGCGGTCCAGCCCACCTCGGCCACGCCGGAGAGATAGGCCAGGCCGGGCAGACCCATGAGCAGGTAACTGCTCATGTCCGAGGCCTCGGCACTCATGGCGGTGACGATGGGGCCCAGCTTCCGGCCGCCCAGGTAGAACTCGTTGGAGCTGTCGCCCCCGCCCTTGCGGCTGCAGTAGACCCCCACCAGCACCATGGCCACCAGATAGACCACGATGGTCAGCAGGATGCAGATTTGGGATGTTGACATAGGATACCTCTTTTCTTTCTCTGGTTGGGAAACCGCATAAGCGAACCCGCCTCCGTCGGGAAAGGGGCGGGGACAGGTCCGAAGCGTGTTGTTTCCTATCTTACCACGAACAGGCGGAGAACGCAATGCAGAACGCCGTATAGACTATAGTCTATACGGCGTTCTTGAAAAAACTGGAAAAGATCTGGAAAATAAAGGGATTTCTGGATAGACGTTAACCAGACGAATTTCCCGGGAGAAGCTGTGCCAGGAACCGGGGCATCTGCTCCCGGGCGTAGGCGGCCAGGGAGTATTCTCCCCCGCAAAGGCACCAGTCGTAGAGCAGGGCCCGTTCACACAGGGCATAGATTTTGACCATGTCGCTGACACTCTGGTCCCGGGTGAGCTGGCCGGCCTCCTGCCCCTGGGCGATGATCTGCCGCAGCAGGCGGTAGTAGGTTCGCCGATGGTCCAGCAGGTGGCGCGCTCCCGTGGTCACCAGCTGGGTGGAAAGCAGCCGGGCCAGCAGGTCCAGGGGCACCCGGTCCTCGATCATTTGAAACAGGGCCCGGTTGAGGAAGAGGAGCTTGTCCAACGCGGGCATGGCCGGGTCCAGGGTGGGCTGCAGGTCCTGGTACTTCTGGTCAAAGAGGTCGCTGAGGGTGGCCAGCAGGGCATCCTTCCCCCCAAAGTAGTGGTAGAAGGACCCCTTGGAGGTGTGGGAGGCGGCGATGATCTCCTCCACCGTGGTGTCCTCATACCCCTGCTCGTAAAAGAGCTGCCAGGCGGCGTCCACGATGCTGGCCCGGGTGTTCCGGGTGTTCTTCTTGGCCATGGCGGGCCCTCACTGGAAGTAGGCCAGGATGGCCGCCTGCCCGGCGGTAACCGACCCCTGGATCATGGTGGGCTGGCCGCCGCCCTTGCCCCCCAAGGCGGTGTTGATGGCCTTGGCCTGGGCCCGGAGGTCCACCGTCCGGCTGCCCATGACGTAGCGGTAGCCGGTTTGGTCATCGCCGGTGAACACGGCACAGATGCCGGTGCACTTTTCCATCCCCGCGTTGGCCAGGGCCCGGAGGCTGCCGGCGTCTAGGTCCGCCTCGAAGAGGCAGAGGTTGCCCTGGGTCTCTGGCAGGGCCTTGGCCTTCTCCAGCACCAGGGCCTGGCGGGCGGCTTTCAGGGCTTCCTTCAATCCCTCCATCTCTCCCAGGATCCGCTGGACCCCCTGGGCAGCCTGGGGCTGCTGCACGGAAAGGGCGGCGGAGATGGCGGCGATGTTCTCCTGCTTGACCTGGTAGTCGGCCAGGGCCATTTTCCCGGCGGCCATCCAGATGCGGATGCCGCCCCGGTGGCGCATGGCGTCCAGGAGTTTGACCAGGCCGATCTCCCCGGTGTGCTTCACATGAGGGGCGCAGCAGGCGCACACGTCGCACCCCTGGATGGTGACGATGCGGACGTTTTCCGTCAGGTCCAGCTTGCTGCGGTAGTCCAGGGCGGCCAGCTCCGCCTGGCTGGGGTAGCAGGCGGTGACGGGGCGGTTCTCGGTGATGATGGCGTTGGCCTGGTTCTCGATCTCCCGGAGCTGGGCGGGGGAGAGCTCCTTGTCAAAGTCCAGGATCACGGCATCCTCCCCCATGTGAAAGCCCACGTTGGTGCAGCCGTAGAGGCTGTGGGCCAGGCCGGAGATCACATGCTCCCCGGAGTGGCACTGCATCCGGCCAAAGCGGAGGGGCCAGTCCAGGGTCCCCTGGACGGTGGTGCCGGGGGTCAGGGGGGCATCGGTGGTGTGGAGGATGGCCTCCCCCACCTCCTGGACGTCCAGGACGGCGGCGCCCCCCAGGGTGCCCCGGTCGGCGGGCTGGCCGCCCCCCTCGGGGAAGAAGGCGGTGCGGTCCAGGGTGACTTGCCAGGTGCCCGCTGCCCCAGGCTGGCAGGTGAGGACTTGGGCCGAGAAGGCACGGCAGTGGCTGTCTTGGTCGTAGAGTTTTTGGGTCATAGAGGTGTTGCTCCTTTCTCCATTCTCCATGAGAGGGGGGATTCCCGAGGGGCCGGGGTTGCCTTCGGCAGGTGGTCCTGTTAGGACCGGCGCAGGTTAGCCCCTGCGGGGTGGCTTCCCGCCCGGTCCCGGGCGGGGGATCCAGGCTTTCTCTAGAGAAAGCCCGGACG
>URCB01000043.1 GCA_900546255.1 uncultured Eubacteriales bacterium | reverse complement strand
CTGCTGTAGCTCAGTCGGTAGAGCGCATCCTTGGTAAGGATGAGGTCGGCGGTTCAAATCCGCCCAGCAGCTCCACGAAAAGCCTTGAGCCTTAACGGGTTCAAGGCTTTTTTGTTACAAAAACGCATGAAGAAGGCCGGATTCTGAAAAAGAATCCGGCCTTCTTCATGCGCGAGAGAAGATTACTCGAGATTGTCGATGGCGTATTGCGCTTCTTCTGCGGTAAACTGCTCACCATACTCAGAAATCAGCTGGTCGTACACACCACTTTTGGACATGTTCATGTCATAATAATAGGTTTTTGCTTTTTCTAGGGCGTTGGCTTTGTAGTCAGCCTGGAGGTTGTCAATAGCGTATTGAGCGGCATCGGCTGGGAAGGCTTCTCCGTACTCCGAGGTGAGCTGATCGTAGAGGCCTTGCTTGGACATGTGGGCCCATTCGTTGTATTGCTCTGCCTTTGCTAAGGCATTCTTGTACTCCTGAGGGACGGTATCCTCCGGTTCTTGGGTTTCTTCCACTGGTTTGGGATCTTCTGCCTGTTGGGTAGTGGCATCACTTTCGACGTCAGCCGAGGCGGTGCTAGAGTTTGTGTCTCCACCACAGGCGCACAGACTCAACGCCAGCACGGAGGCAAACAGGATGGCTGCTACTCTCTTTTTCATATCGGATTTCCTCCAAACTATATATTTGTGCCGCCACCTGGCGGCGGGGGAACAGAGGGGAGAGATTATCATGCTAGTACCACACAGCGACGTATTCCCGGGCTTATAGATCTTTTGTTTTGTACGCTGTGTATCCCTCGTAGGAATAACTGGTGTCCAATCCCTTCATAAAGACTTCCCGGTTGTTGACTTGGTCAGTGAGAGCTGCTTTCAACACGGTTTTGATCTCCAGGTCCTTGATGGGGCTGCGTTCCATGGCCAGGAGGTAGTCGGTCTTGTCCACAAGGCTCCAATCCACCACAGGGCCCAGTTCTTTTTTGAGGATTAGGTCTAGCCAGATCCGAGCGCTGCGGCCGTTGCCCTCCCGGAAGGGGTGGGCAATGTTCATTTCCACGTATTTTTCTATGATCTCATCGAAGGTGGATTGCGGCATGGCCTCGATGCTGGCTAGGGCAGATTCCAGGTACAACACCGGGGCAAAGCGGAAGTTCCCCTTGGCCAGGTTCACCGTGCGGATCTGACCGGCAAAGTCGTAAAGATCCGAGAAGAGAATTCGGTGAATTTCCCGGAGGGTTTGGACTGTTCCAGGGGTCATGGCATCCAAGGCGCCGGATTCGAAGCGCTCTCTAGCTCTGGTTTTGCCCAGCTTCTCTTCTACGCGGGACAACTCTAAAGAGTCGGTGATGCGGCATTTGTTTTCTAGGGGTATGGGGACCTCCATTTTGGGTTATGTTGTAATGTAGGGTTTACAGTTTTTCGGCAGAAGCCATCCACTTCTTTTCGTGTTTTTCTTTTTTCCAACATGTTTTTAAGCCATCAATGTGTTCAAAAAGGTCTGAACGTATGGTTGCTTCCATAGGGTCTAAAATAAAGTCGATTCCTTCGCGTCTAGCTAACTTTGCGGCGGGCACAAAGTCGCTGTCTCCAGCAATCAAAATAATTTGGTTTACTTGCTTTTTGTATGCCAAAGAGGCAATATCCAGTCCAATGCGCATATCTACGCCCTTTTGAGAGAAAGAAATCGAGGAATCAGATTCTGTCAAGTCATCAATGGTGATTTCACTTTGACAAAGAGCCTTAATTTTGTCCGCCTTTAATGAAAAGTGAGCATTGGCGTCAGAGAGAACGCCCATCCTGAGTGCCAGCTTTCGCTTTTTCTTCAACTCTTCAAAAAAAGATATGGTCCAATTGTATGTATCAGAGCGTCCAAAATCAACACCGCGTTTCAGCGCAGGATGATATACTGTTTTTTTGAGAGGAGGACAGTCGTAATAAAAAATCCTGTATAGTTCACGGTCCTCATGATAAGAAGGATCAGATTTTTCATCTCGTATATGCGTCATGCAATACGCATACAATTCATTTGCGCGTTCGGTAGGGGATTTTTCTCCCCGAAGGTAACGTGATCTTTTTCGGTAAAAGGCTCCGTCAACCAGAATTGCAGTTTTTGTCATGCTCAAGTTCTCTCCCTAAATGATGAGGCCCCTGGTCTCAGCTTACCCCGGATCAGTGGGGAGCTTACGCACCAAGGGCCTATTTATGGTACAACGGCGGAAGGGACAAAAGCCACTCATCGTTGTACTATATATAATATGCGCCTGGAGCTCAAAAATCAACCATCTATTTTTGCGGTTTTAAATAAATTGCCTTCGTTTTGTGGGAAATTTCTGTGTTTTTCGCTCGTATTCTTAAATTTACACAGTGACGTTTGTTTTCTAAGGGCATGGGGACCTCCTTGTCATGGGTCACTTGGACGCGGATAGGTACCGTTGTAAGACCTCTTTCAGGGTTCCCTATCGATACAACGATTTTATTCTAACATACTTTGCAGAAAAATTCAATTTTAATAAGAAGGAACACGGCAGGTCTGTTGTCCTTTGGTGTTCCAGCAATCCTATGAAGAGGCAGGCCTTTGCCCTCCTGATCGTGCTTGCCTGCTTGAGAGAGGGAGCCTTCCGCGGCGTGCTCCAAAAGCGGGAAAATCCTAGAAAAACAGTTGCAATCCCCCGCAAGAACCAGTACAATGGAACTAGCAACCAACGGGCCCCAGGCCCGATTTCCGAAACGAGGAAAGGAGCGAGGACCATGAAAAAACGCTGTCTTGCCCTGCTGCTCACCCTGGTTCTTTGCATCGGCATGGCCATTCCCGCCGGGGCGTCGCAGTTCCAGGACGTGCCCGACGGCCACTGGGCCAGCGACGCTGTGGACTATGTGGTGGAGAAAGGGCTCTTCAACGGCACCAGTGCCACCACCTTCTCCCCCGACAGCGGCATGACCCGGGCCATGCTCACCGTGGTCCTGTACCGCTACGCAGGCTCCCCCGCCGTCACCGGCACGGTGGCCAGCGAGACCCCCTTCCAGGACATCCCCGAAGGGGCGTACTATGGGGACGCTGTGGTGTGGGCCTACCAGAACGACATCTTCCCCGATTGGATCGTCTCCCAGGACGGGGGGGACCATAACCGCACCACCTTTGCCCCCGACAGCCCCACCCCCCGGATGGACTTTGCCCAGATGCTCTACCAGTTCTCCCTCTACCTCACCGGGGAAGCCCCGGCAGAGGCCGGGGAGGAGCTCCCCTTTGTGGACGTGACCCAGGAGGCCCTCTACCAGGTCCTGGCGGCGGCCTACCCCTACTACCTCAGCGACGAGGCGGACGTGGCGCAGATCCAGGCGGCCGTCTCCTGGGCCTATACCCAGGGGATCATGAACGGCACCTCCGCCACCACCCTCTCCCCCGACCGGACCATCACCCGGGCCCAGGTGGCCGTGATGCTCATGCGCTTTGACGGCGCCTATGGGGAGGTCCTCTTCCAGCAGGCCGTCCTGGACCTGGTGAACGAGGCCCGGGCCCAGGAGGGGCTGGCCCCCCTGACCCTGGCGAAAAACCTCACCCAGGCGGCCCAGGTCCGGGCCGGGGAGCTGCCCGTCCTCTTCTCCCACACCCGGCCGGACGGGCGCAGCTGCTTCACCGCGTTGACCGAGGCCGGCGTGGCCTATGGCGCGGCGGGGGAGAACATCGCCGCCGGCTACCCCACCCCCGCGGAGGTGGTGGCGGGCTGGATGGCCTCCGACGGCCACCGGGCCAACATCCTCAGCGAGGACTTTACCCAGATGGGCCTGGGCTATGCCCCGGCGGAGGACGGGTTTGGCCACTACTGGGCCCAGCTCTTCGTGGGCTGAACAACCAAACAGCGGAAAAGGACCCGGGATCGGAGGATCCCGGGCCCTTTTTTTGTGGGCGGGGGTTTGGAATGGTGTAATTTTGCAGACAAACGGAACAGTTTTGACATTTTGGAAAAAACCCTTGCAAACCGGGCGGGTTTGCAGTATGATGAACGTACACATCCACAAAAGTTCCACGTTTGGAAACGTATACTTTTCGGAGCGGAGGTGGTTCTATCGAGAGCCGGACGCCCTACCCCAGCGAAAAGAACTAAATAAAAGGATGAAAACACACGTGAAAAAGAAAATTTTGGCCGTATTTCTGTCGCTGTGCATGGCAATGAGTTTGTTGCCGGTTACGGCGTTGGCGGCGGAAGGCGAAGAAACAGACGATACAGTTGTTGCTAAGGTGGGGGATACAACCTATTCCTCGCTGCAAACAGCGATTGATAATGCCAATGGAAAAACTGTTACGTTGCAGGCAGATGTAAGCGCAAATGTAACGGTTAGCAGTGGTACTACCGTCACGATTGATCTGAATGGTTTTACAATCGATGGCGGAACGGTACAGAGCTCTCCGGCACTCACCAACAATGGCGGTACGGTTACTATTCAGGATAGCAGCGAAGCGCAAACCGGTACGATCAAACGTTCGGACACCAGTAGTACAACCAGTTATTACACCGTACTGAATAAGTCTGGAACCTTAACTTTTAAGGCAGGTAAAGTTGAAAATAATTCCGGCAAGAACCCCCCTGCTTGGAGTGGGTCTTCTCTGATTTGCAACGGTCCCAACCAAGAAGCTACCCTCATTCTGAATGGCGGCACGTTTTCTCAGAATAATTTTATTGCTATAAAGAATGATGAAAAGGGTATTCTGGAGATTAATGAGGGTGCCGTTGTTAAGTCTGAAACACAAGCTGTTCAGAACTGGTGTGATGCCACCATCAACGGGGGAACGCTGGAAGGCGATGTGACTTCTTGGACATACCTCAGCACCAGTGCGACGACGAAGATTTCCGGTGGCTCTATCACTGGCGAACTCCAGGCGGTAAAACTGACTTATAATAATACTGCCGCGACCAATAAACCCATCGTTGAAATCAGCGGAACGCCGACCATAACGGGAACGATCTCGGTCGGCCACCAGGTTTTCAATCAAGATGGATCTTTTGTTGCGAGCAATGAGGACGCTGACATTACAATCCAAGGCGGTACTTTCTCCGCTCAGCCTGACAGTGATTTTATTCCTACTGGGTATGCCGCTGTTAAAGATGCGGATGCCAAAACGTGGACCGTCAAGGAACTCGGCGACAACGAAATGGCCGTTAAGCCGGACACTTCCGAGGAAGGAAGCGTTTCCGCTACCCTGGAAGGCACCTATGGTGGTGCAGACACTACCATCGCTTCTCCTGATAATGTAGAAGCTGATGCCACTGCTTCCGAAGGTGTTGTCGTGGACCTCTCCAAGGCAGATGATGATGCAACCTCTGCTACGCTGACCGTCACAAAAGAGGCTGCAACCTCTCTGACCACCGCACCCAGCCTTACCGTGAACTCTGCGGCAGGTTCTGTCAAGCTGGACAGCGCCGCCCTGGGCGAGCTGGCTGATGTGACCGCGCCTGTGGTCATCTCCATTGAGGCAAAGGGCGCCGTAGACGATGCCGCCCCCACTTGGGAAGTCACCGTCAAGGAAGGCGAAAAGGAACTCTTTGCTAAGACCACGGATGTTGGGATCACCATTACCGTGCCCGCCCCTGAAGATGCAACCGCTGACAACACCAAGGTCTACTGCATCGACAACGGCGGCATGGAGGATATGAATGCCGAACTGAAGGACGGCAACCTGACCTGGACCACCAAGCACCTGTCTACCTTTGCGGCGGTCACTCTGGGTGAGGACGACGTTGCCACTTGGACAACGAAGGATGACAAGACCAGCAGTGGCTCTCTGGCGGAGGCTCTGAACGCTGTTGCAACTAACGGCGGCACCATCACCCTGCTGAAGGACGCCACTCTGGAGAACGCCAACTATACTATCAAAGGCGATGTGACCATTACAGGGACAGGCACCATCACGGCAACCAATCCGAGCACCCATGCCTTTACTGTCAAGGAAAATACGGGTTCTCTTACATTGAACGATGTAACGCTGAAGATTACTGGAGACAGTGGCTACGGCATTGATGTTCAGTATGGTACTACGTTGACGCTGAATAATGCGGAAATCATTTTGGAGGGTGTCTCCAACGCAACCATTTCTTCTTGGGATGATGATACCTATCCTAGTGATGATCCCGGAAAGTTCATTCTCAACAACTCTAAGATTACGGCGACGGACATCGGAGGCAACTTCTCCAACGGCGGCGACTGGGCGCTGACCAATTCCAGCATTGAGATTGAGGACTGCGCATCCAATGGATTCAGCTGCAATTCCGCTACGCTGGATAACTCTAAGGTTTCTGTCTCTGGCGCACAGTTGATGGGCGTTACCGCCAAAGAGATTACACTGGAAAATGACAGTGCAGTCACTGTTAAGGAGTGTGGCACGGGTCTGCCGAAAGACTCCATTTGGGCTACGGATGGCGAAAGCTATAAGCATCCTGTAGAGATCAAAAAAGAGGGTAAAGTAACCATCGACAGTACTTCTTCCATGGTCCTGCAAAATAATGCGAACAACAACACCATTTACTTTGTAGAGAGCACCATGGACAACAAAGGCACCCTTCAGGCAAATGTTGTCACCAAGGCCCCCGATGGTTCCTTCTCTGTCACTGTGAAGAATGGGAACTCTGTGCTGGATGTTGCCACTGTGATGAGCGGAAGAACCTATAAACTTCCCGCCGCACTCAGCGATTACGGCTACAACCACTTCGTGGGTTGGAACGACGGCAGCAAGACCTATGACGCCGACACTCAGGTGCCCATCACCGCCAACACCATCTTCACCGCCGTCTGGAACTACATCCCCCCCGCCAACCCCAACTACCGCATCGACATTCCCGCCGCTGAGGGCGGCACCGTCACCGCCGACCCCGCCGCTGCCAAGGCCGGCGCTAAGGTCACCCTCACCGCCACCCCCGACGAGGGCTATGCAGTTGGCACCATCACCGTCACCGACCGCTTCGGCGACGCCGTGAAGGTGACGGAAAACGCCGATGGCACCTACACCTTCACCATGCCCAACGGCCAGGTGACCGTGAAGGCCACCTTCGTGGAGACCCAGGAGCCCGCCCCGGCTATGCCTTTCACCGACGTGAAGGAAGGGGACTGGTTCTATGACGAGGTCCTGTACGTCTACGAGAACGGCCTCATGAACGGCGTGGGCGACAACCGCTTCGCCCCCAACAGCGCCACCACCCGCGGCATGCTGGTGACCATTCTCTATCGTCTCGAGGGCGAGCCCGCCGTCACCGGCGAGGCCGACTTCTCTGACGTGGCCGCTGGCCAGTGGTACACCGACGCCGTCATCTGGGCCGCCGCCAACGACATTGTCAACGGCATCGGCGACAACCAGTTCGGCCCCGAGAACACCCTCACTCGCGAACAGCTGGTGACCATGCTGTACCGTTACGCCCAGAACAAGGGCTATGATGTCACGGCCTCCGCCGATCTCTCCGGCTACCCCGACGCCGGCCAGATCCAGTCCTGGGCCCAGGAGGCCATGACCTGGGCCGTGGCCGAGGGCATCGTGGAGGGCATGGACGGGAACCTGAACCCCGCCGGTCATGCTACCCGTGCCCAGATTGCCACCATCCTCATGCGCTTCTGCGAGGGCGTGGCCAAGTAAGTTTCATCCCCCAGCGTAGAAAGGAGAGCGCCAGTTGGCGCTCTCCTTTTCTTCCTCGTTGACGGTTTTCCCGAAACCACATATAATGGAAGCAGGAAAGCCAAAGGAGGATGCGGTATGATCCGACTGGAATGTGACTATGCCGAGGGGGCCCACGAGCGGGTCCTGCGGCGGCTGTTTGAGACCAACCTGGAACAGACCCCCGGCTACGGGGAGGACATCCACTGCGCCCAGGCCCGGGAGAGGATCCGGGACCTGTGCGGCAACCCCAACCTGGCCGTCCACTTCCTGGTGGGGGGCACCCAGACCAACGCCACGGTGATCGACGCCGCCCTCCGGCCCCACCAGGGGGTGGTGGCCGCCGCCAGCGGCCACATCAACGTCCACGAGACCGGGGCCATCGAGGCCACCGGCCACAAGGTCCTGGCGGTGCCCAGCGCCGACGGGAAGCTCACCGCCCTGGACGTCCGCCGGGTGTGGGAGGCCCACTGGCAGGACGAGACCCGGGAGCACATGGTCCAGCCGGGGATGGTCTACCTCTCCCAGCCCACGGAGAACGGCACCCTCTACGCCCTGGCGGAGCTGGACGACCTCTGGCAGACCTGCCAGGACTGCGGCCTCTTCCTCTATGTGGACGGGGCCCGGCTGGGCTACGGCCTCATGAGCCCCGCCTGCGACATGACCCTCCCCGACCTGGCCCGCCGGTGCGACGCCTTCTACCTGGGGGGCACCAAGCAGGGGCTCCTCTTTGGGGAGGCCCTGGTCCTGGCCCACCCCGCCCTCCAGCGGGACTTCCGGTACCATCTCAAGCAGCACGGGGGGATGCTGGCCAAGGGCCGGCTGCTGGGGGTCCAGTTCGAGGCCATGCTGGAGGACGGCCTCTACTTCGACCTGGCCCGCCGGGCTGACCGGCTGGCCCTGGACCTCCGCCGGGCCCTGGAGGAGCGGGGGTATGCCATGCTCTACGACTCCCCCACCAACCAGCAGTACCCCATCCTCCCCGACGAGCTGGTGGAGCACTTGGAGGCCGACTTCGCCTTCTCCTTCTGGAAGAAGGTGGACCAGGACCACACCGCCGTGCGCCTCTGCACCAGCTGGGCCACGGAGCCGGCGGCCATCCAGGCCCTCATCCAGGCGGTGGACCGGTGGGAGGAGGGGTAACCATCCCCCACACACCAACGACAGCAAGGAGGCAACACCCATGAAACTCTACACCGTATCCTGGCAGAACCGGCCCCTGGTCTGCCTGGAATCCCAGCCGGGGTGGCTCACCCCTCTGCCTTACGAGACCATGAACCACCTGCTCATGGACACCCCGGACCACCGGGACCAGGTCCTGGCCCGGGCGGCCAAGGGGCGGGGGGAGTTTTCCCTGGGGGACGTGACCGTCCTGGCCCCCATCCCCCACCCCCGGCAGGACGTGATCTGCCTGGGGATGAACTACCGGGCCCACAAGGCCGAGGCCGAGCAGTTTGACCCCGCCGCCTTCACCCGGCAGGGCCAGGCGGTCTACTTCTCCAAGCGGGCCACCGCCTGCCCCGGCCCGGGGGCGCCCATCCCCGGCCACTTCGACCTGGTGGACAGCCTGGACTATGAGACCGAGCTGGCGGTGGTCCTGGGCCGGGACGCCAAGAACGTGGCGGAGGCCGACGCCTTCGACTACGTCTTTGGGTACACCATCGTCAACGACGTCTCCGCCCGGAACCTCCAGACGGGGCACAAGCAGTGGTACTTCGGCAAGGGGCTGGACGGGTTCACCCCCATGGGCCCCTGCCTGGTGACCCGAGACGAGTTCCCCCAGCCCCCGGCCCTGGCCATCCGTACCTACGTCAACGGGGAGCTGCGGCAGGACGCGGTCACCGACCAGCTCCTCTTCTCCATCCCCCACATCCTCCACGAGCTCTCCCAGGGGATGACCCTCCAGGCGGGGACCATCATCGCCACCGGCACCCCGGCGGGGGTGGGGATGGGGTTTGACCCGCCCAAGTTCCTCAAGGCAGGGGACGTAGTCCGCTGCGAAATCGAGGGCATCGGCACCCTGGAAAACCCGGTAGGGGAGTGACCCCCTCTTTTCAGACAGGCGAATTACAATAGGAAGTGCAACAGCAGAAGAAAAAGGCCCACAGGAAGGCAGCAATCTGGTAGAATAAGAGAGTCAATAAAAACTTATCACCAAAGGAGGCCGTCCTGTGAGCTACCACCATCTTAGCAGAAAAGAGCGGGGAATGATAGCCCTGTGGGAAAATAATCGTGTTCCTCGTCGAGAAATCGCTCGCCGTCTTCACCGCAGTCCCTCTACGATCAGCCGGGAGCTGGCCAATGGAAAGGGAGAGGGGCGGTACCGAGCAGATGAGGCCCAGAAACGTTCTGTCCTGCGTCGGCAGGCCAGCCACCGTACGTTGCGCTATCAGGATCCGTGGATCCAACAATATGTGCGGGAAAAGCTGAGCCAATGCTGGTCCCCCGAACAAATTGCGGGGAGGCTACGCCGGGAATACCCTCAGGAGCCCGCCAAGTGGGTCTCCTGCAGCAGCATTTACCGTTGGCTGAAAAAGGGCCTTTTAGAACAATCTGCGGCCTTACAGGTCCATTTACGGCACTATAAGCACCAACACGGGGAGAAAAGAGGACGATTTCACGGGATTCGGGAACTAAACGAACGCAGCAGACAGGCCCTGTGGAGGAAGCGGGTCGGAGACTGGGAGGTAGACACCATCGTTTCCTCCAACCGGAAAGGCTGCCTGCTTTCTGTGTGTGACAGAAAGAGCAGGTACTGTGGGCTGGTTCTCTTAAGAAGCTGCTCGGCCAAGGAGGCCATGCGGGGATTTCGGTTCCTGTTTGAGGACGGGAAGCTCCCACTGAAAACCATGACCGGGGATCGGGGAAAAGAATTTGCCTGTTATCAGGAAGTGGAGAAAACCTTGGGGGTCCCCTTCTATTTCACGCGTCCCCATTCCCCTTGGCAGAAGCCTTCGGTAGAGAACCTGAATGGCCTGGTACGTCAATTTTTCCCGAGAGGCACCAACTTCCAGGAGATGTCCCAGCAAGAAGTTACCCAGGTTATGGATATGCTCAATCACAGACCCAGAAAGTGCCTCCGATTTGCCTCCCCTGCTGAAGTGTTGCACTTCACTTGACAATTCGCCGACACAAAAACGGCCCGGTCGGAGAAATCCGACCGGGCCGTTCTCTTTTTTATTGGCAGATGCCCTGGCTGAGCAGATCGTCCAGAAGAGCGTTCAGCCGCGCCTGTGCCGCCTCCAACCCAGCCGTCAGCTCCTGGAGCCGCTGGGCTACCTCCTGCTGCCGCTGGATGGTCAGCTGGGCCGCATCCTGTAACGTATAAATGGAGGAGACCGTCTGCACAAACTCCATCCGCTCCGCCAGATGCAGGGTATGCTCCGCCTGCTCCTGGGCCGCCTGGCATTGGCTGCCCAGGTCCGTCAGCTCCTGGATCTGGCGCTTTCCCTGGGCCAGCTCGGCCTCTAACTGATCCAGGACCTCGCTCTGAGGCAGACCAGCCGCCCGCAGGGCGGCAATCCGCTCCCGCCGCGCCTGGGCAAAGGCCGCCTCGCAGCCCTCTAGGCTGGCCAGCTCCCGTTCTGTCTCCAGCAGCTGCCCTTGCGCCTCTGCCAGATCCCAAGCCGCTTTCTGGTCCTCCTCCTTGGCCCGGCGCAGCTCCTGGCGGGCCGCCTCCTGCCGGGCAGCTTTCCCTCCGGCCAGGGTGAACAGCACCCCCATGGCGCCGCCGGACTCCAACTGTTCCAGCTCCCGCTCTGCCTGCTGGCGGGCGGCTTTTTTCTCCTGGGCCTGGACAGACAGGGCCGCGCATTGGGCGGTCAGGGCTGCTCGGGCGGTCTCCAACTCCTTCTTTCGGGCCACCTGGGCCCGCAGCTGCGGAAAGCGCTGGGCTGCGTTGTCATTTCTTGCCATCCTGGCCTCCTTTCCCGGGAAACAAAAAAGGTCCCGTCCAGGGGACGGGACCTTTTTGCAAACGAAGGGGGGTTAATTAGAAGATGCCCTGCTCCATCATAGCCTCAGCAACCTTCTTGAAGCCAGCGATGTTAGCACCAGCAACCAGGTTGTAGCCCAGGCCATACTCCTCAGCAGCCTCAGCAGAGACTCTGTGGATGGTCTCCATCATCTTCTTCAGCTGGCCGTCCACTTCGTCAACAGTCCAGGACAGACGCTCGGAGTTCTGGGACATCTCCATGGCGGACACGCCCACGCCGCCGGCGTTGACGGCCTTGGAGGGAGCCACGATGATGTGCTTCTGCTGCATCAGGAAAGCCAGAGCGTCGTTGGTGGTGGGCATGTTGGCCACCTCGATGTAGTACTTAGCACCGCACTCGGCGATCTTCTTGGCCTGCTCCATGTTGACGTCGTTCTGCATAGCGGAGGGCATGATGATGTCAGCCTTCACGCCCCAGGGCTTCTGGCCGGGGAAGAACTGCACGCCGAACTTGTCAGCATAATCCTTAACCACGTTACGGCCGGAAGCACGCATCTCCAGCAGGTACTCGACCTTCTCGTCGGTGGACACACCGTCGGGATCGTAGACATAGCCGTCGGGGCCGGACAGGGTGATGACCTTAGCGCCCAGTTCCTTGGCCTTCTTGCAGATGCCCCAGGTCACGTTGCCGAAACCAGCAGCAGCGATGGTCTTGCCCTTGATGTCCTCGCCCTCGTGCTTGAGGACCTCAACCAGATAATACACAGCGCCGTAACCGGTGGCCTCAGGACGAGCCAGGGAGCCGCCATAGGACAGGCCCTTGCCGGTGAGCACGCCGTTCTCGAAGGTGCCCTTCAGGCGGCGATACTGGCCATACAGATAGCCGATCTCACGGCCGCCCACGCCCATGTCGCCAGCGGGAACGTCGATGTCGGGCCCGATGTAACGATACAGAGCGGTCATGAAGCTCTGGCAGAAACGCATGATCTCAGCGTCGGACTTGCCGGCGGGATCGAAGTCGGAGCCGCCCTTGCCGCCGCCGATGGGCAGGCCGGTCAGGGAGTTCTTGAAGATCTGCTCAAAGCCCAGGAACTTCACGATGCCGGGATACACGTTGGGCTGGAAGCGCAGGCCGCCCTTGTAGGGGCCGAGAGCGCCGTTGAACTGGCAGCGATAACCGATGTTGGTGTGGGGCTTGCCGGCGTCGTCGGTCCACACAACACGGAAGGTGAACATACGCTCGGGCTCAACCAGACGGCCCAGCAGGTCCACGGCCTCATACTCGGGGTGAGCAGAGATGACGGGGTCCAGGGAGGTCAGAACCTCTTCCACGGTCTGGACGAACTCGGGCTCGTTGCCGTGCTTTTTCTTAACGGTCTCAATAACGCTTTCGATGTAAGCATTCATGATGTTTTGGCTCCTTCGTTGATAATTTATTTTTACCTGGCGACTCCAGGCGAAAATACAAGGGTACTTGCAGAAGAGAAGAAGCGTATCTTGCGTGTCCTCTCAATGCATGTGAAAGTATACCACGTCGCCCCTGTAAATGCAACAATTATTTTGAAAAAAATCCGTAGAAATTAGCGCCATCCTACAAATTCTTTCGACGGGCTCAAATGAAAGTCGAAAAACGGCGGGCTGCAAAAAGACGCCAAAATTGCAGGGTTTTCCTGGAAAAAGGGGGCGCAGAATGGAGGAGATGCTGCAATTATTTGCGCAGCCCGGTGTGTTCGACCGCCAGGCGGAGGGGGTGAATAATCACCAAAGTGATCACAGCGGCCACCCCCACCTGGATGAGGTTGCCGGGGATGGAAGTGATGGGGACGATGAGGTTGCCATAGATGATGGCCTCGGCGAAGTAGTACCCCACAATCTTGATGGCGCAGGCGGCTACCAGGGCCAGGAGATAGAAGGGGAAGGTCTGGTGTTTTTCCGTGATGGCGCCCACCACCAGGCCCATGCATCCCACGATCACCAGGGTGAAGGGGGCCCACAGGGTCCAGCCGGACATCAGGTCAAACAGGGCCATGCCGATGCCCCCGGCGATCATCCCGGTGCGCTTGCCGAAGAGGATGGCGGCCACGAAGAGGGGGAGGTTCCCCAGGTGGATCAGCCCGCCGTTGGGGGCGAAGGGGAGCCGGATGTTTACCAGGGCGGTGAACACGAACACCAGCACCAGGCAGATGGCGGTGATGGCAATGGATTTGATGTGGGCTGAGGAACTGGCGGGGGTGGCGGTTTTGGTTTTGCTGGACATGGGGATGCCTCCTTACTTTCTATGCGATGGGTCCCAGGAATATCCCTCCTGGGGAACTGTCCCCAGGATAGCACAACGCTGACCCTATAGAAATCTCCAAAATGCACTTTTCCAGCAGGCCAGAAACCGCCGGCCTGGCCTGCTTCCGGCAGGCCAGCCGTTCCCGCTGGTTGTCATCTGGCCTGCTTTCTGGTATGATGGCAGGAGAATTGAGGGGCCTGCCGGGGCGGCAGGGGGGCCGGGCTTGGACCGGCGCAGGTCCAGACCTGCGAGGTGGTTTCCCGCCCGACTCCGGGCGGGAGCCCGGCTTTCTCCGGAGAAAGCCGGAGGAAAGAGCGCCGGGGGCTGCGCCCCCTGG
>URCB01000042.1 GCA_900546255.1 uncultured Eubacteriales bacterium | reverse complement strand
GGTGGGCGGGCCGTTACGGGCGTAAGATACAGGGCCGCAGGCCAGGCAGAAAAAAAGAGAGAACCCCCGCAGGGTCCTCCAAACCAGAGCAGGGAGTCCAGAGGGGAGAACCTCTCCCCTCTGGCCCTCTTTCCCCCCGTTTCTCGGGAGAAACGGGGGCCCCGCCGGGTAGGCGCCCTACGGGGCGCTGCGCCCCGAGGTCTCGTAAGAGCCCCGCCCACCCGCAGGGTACGCAGTACCGCCCCCCAAAAAATCAACTTGCAAACCTCTATATTCAATAGTATAATAAAAAGCCGTTGAAAATCAGGAATTTTACGCAAGCGCAACTGAGGTGCAAGACTGTGCAGAATGACGCCCCCACAGGGCTTTGCCCTGCGGGGGGACCCCCGAATGGATTGGACTTGCGCGGCGGAAGTGAATTCCGCCTTGCGCCAAAAATTTCCTGCGGAAATTGTTTGTACGCGCCACCTGGCGCGCCCCGCTGTGCGGGGCCCCGGTGGTTTTGCCAAGAGAGGAAGAATATACTATGCAGAATGAACACTTACGCAACGTCGCCATCATCGCCCACGTCGACCACGGAAAGACGACGCTGGTGGACGAGATGCTGAAACAGGGCGGCGCCTTCCGGGCCAACCAGGAGGTCCAGGACCGGGTGATGGACTCCGGCGACCTGGAGCGGGAGCGGGGCATCACCATCCTGGCCAAGAACACCGCCATCCAGTACGGGGATGTGAAGATCAACATCGTGGACACCCCCGGCCACGCCGACTTCGGCGGGGAGGTGGAGCGGATCCTGAAGATGGTCAACGGCGTCATCCTTCTGGTGGACGCCGCCGAGGGGCCCATGCCCCAGACCCGCTTCGTCCTCTCCCGGGCCCTGGATCTGGGCCACCGGGTCATCGTGGTCATCAACAAGATCGACCGGCCCGACCAGCGCATCCACGAGGTCATGGACGAGGTGCTGGAGCTCCTCCTGGACCTGGACGCCACCGACGAGCAGCTGGACTCCCCCATGCTCTTCTGCTCGGCCCGGCAGGGGATCTGCTCCACCGACCCCGACGTGCTGGGCACCGATTTGCAGCCCCTCTTTGAGACCATCCTCAGCTACATCCCCGCCCCGGAGGCCGACGACAGCCAGCCCTTCCAGATGCTGGTGTCCTCCATCGACTACAACGAGTTCGTGGGCCGCATCGCCATCGGCCGCATCGAGCGGGGCACCATCCAGCAGAACCAGGAGATCACCGTCTGCAACTACCACGACCCGGAGCAGAGCCGCAAGGCCAAGGCGGTGAGCCTCTACCAGTTCGAGGGCCTGGCCCGGGTGCCCGTCACCGAGGCCTCCGCCGGGAACATCATCGCCATGTCCGGCATCGGGGACATCACCATCGGGGACACCATCTGCGCCGCCGGCCACGCCGAGGCCCTGCCCTTCGTGAAGATCTCTGCCCCCACCATGGAGATGACGTTTTCCGTCAACGACTCCCCCTTCGCCGGGCGGGAGGGGAAATACGTCACCTCCCGGAACCTCCGGGACCGGCTCATGCGGGAGACCCTCAAGGACGTCTCCCTCCGGGTCAGCGACACCGACACCACCGAGGCCTTCAACGTGGCCGGCCGGGGGGAGATGCACCTGTCCATCCTCATCGAGACCATGCGCCGGGAGGGGTATGAGTTCCAGGTCTCCCCCCCGCGGGTCCTGTACCAGGAGATCGACGGGGTGAAGTGCGAGCCCATGGAGCGCCTGGTGGCCGACGTCCCCGCCGACGCGGTGGGGGCGGTCATCGAGAAGCTGGGCTCCCGCAAAGGCGACCTGCTGGAGATGACCCCCGTGGGCACCCGGATGAAGCTGGAGTTCCTGGTCCCCGCCCGGGGCCTCTTCGGCTACCGCAACGAGTTCCTCACCGACACCCGGGGGGAGGGGATCATGGCCTCGGTCTTTGACTCCTACGCCCCCTTCAAGGGCGAGCTCAGCCGCCGGAACACCGGCAGCCTCATCGCCTTCGAGAACGGGGAGTCGGTGACCTACGGCCTGTGGGCCGCCCAGGAGCGGGGCGCCCTGTTCATCGGCCCTGGCGTGCCCGTCTACGGCGGCATGGTGGTGGGGGAGACCCCCAAGAGCGAGGACATCACCGTCAACGTCTGCCGGAAAAAGCAGCTGACCAACATGCGGGCCTCCGGTTCCGACGAGGCCCTCCGCCTGGTGCCCCCCCGGAACCTGAGCCTGGAGCAGTGCCTGGAGTTCCTGGCCGACGACGAGCTGCTGGAGGTCACCCCCAAGACCCTCCGCCTGCGGAAACGGATTTTGAACCACGAGATCCGCATGAAGGCGTTGAAGGGGAATAAGAAGTATCAGAATTTGTGAGAAGAATAGATAATAGATGAAAGATCCCGCCCTGCTGGAAGGGCGGGATCTTCTGTTGTATGCGTTCTGGCATCAATGAATACGGTTGAGACTTCACTTCATGTATGACATTGTTCTCACTGAATTTGTTCCGCTTGCAAGGAATAGTTGCTTGCACTCAACTTCATACGATAGATTTTAACGGGTGTTTCTTTATAGTGTGTACAGATGGCCTTCTCAAAATCTTTGCTAGCTTTGACTCCTAAATATACGGCGCGAATGAACGCATTTACTGCCATAACTGGTATACGCTCACTGTATTCTGGATGGGTTAGGTCTATTTTTGACATTACAAGACGCCATTCTTTTTCGTAACTCCATTCTGCTGATTTGTATAAAGCTGCTTCATAAATTGCGTTTCCAGCATTGGGGGATATATGGTCCGCAAAATCACCAGGAATATAATGCCGCTCGCTTACATAGCGAACAGGTTTCAAGTGTTGCTTATATTCAAGTTGACTAAAATCATATTCAATGCAGAAGCCTTGGTGATTGTGGGCGTAATGGCTCCACATTAAAATCGAACGATTGGTTTCTGAAAAACAAGCTACTCTCAAAGAATCTCGGGCCTGTTTTAATGTTATATAAAGATCGTTTAACATCCTTTGAGCAAACCCGCTATTTCTGATTCGAAAATAGTGCCAAAGAATGGATTTTAATGTTTTTTCTACATTGTCTGTATTGAGTAATTCGTCCCTCTCGTTTTTTGTAATTGGGCACCGTTGAGCAAGCGTGTCCGCCAATATTTTCCTTGCTGTCCTGCTATTTAAGAAATCATCTGACAATACAAAATCGCAATCATATGGGTCGTTAAAAGTCTCTGGTGAGGCCGGAAATATTAAGCCGTCATATAGGACTTGCTGCCATTGAGGAATTTTCTCACCGTTTGGCAATCCATTTCTGGAAACCGGCGATTCATTGAAATAACGATACTTGTACAGCTTTGGAATATCCATTATGCCTCCTCCATCAACCCCTGATACCTCCGCATCAGCTCCGCCACGCAGCTGCTCTCGGTGGTCGTTTTGATGTCGAAGCCGTAGGCTCGCATCACAGCTTTGTCATTTTCTTGGTGGGCCTTGACCAGTTCCGGCGGCATGGTGGCCGGATCATAGAGGTCGGCCAGGCTGGCATCCGGGTACAGGTCCCGGGCGTCCAGAATGGCCTGGGAGGTCTGTTCGATCTTGGCCTTCTGCTCGTCGGTGGGCGTAGGCCAGGGGAAGTTGTTGTAAACGGCAGGAGAATAGCTATAATCGCTTTTCAGACGACCAGCAATTACCCGCATCCAAGCCATATGAACATTAGATGTCATAATACCAAACATATAAAGGTCAGCATTCGGCACCAAATACAATTTATTGCTGGCAATGATGTCTGGGGTGAGAAAACCAATGGGGATGTATTTTCTATTCTGAGATGATACTTCGGGCACTGCTAAATACTTGGTGCTTGGCTGCCTAATTTGTGAAAAAAGCATTGGAGTTTCTGCCTGTGCTTGCACAGCAGCAGTTTTTGTTGATTTTCGTATCTCCGCAACTGCTTTCAATCGGTTCATAATCCCAGGAATATTTCTATATTTGCTAGGTGACACTTCTTGGAGCCATAGGCAATATCTTGCCTTATGATTGATAAGTTCATATGAGCCAATAAATAACTTTATAAACTCGTTTGCTTGAGGATATTTTGATACCAATTCCTCTTTTTCCTCCGATGACAATATCAAATGTCCTCCGTCCCACGGTTTATTTCCTTGAACCATGGAAGGAAATCCATGTAATGCTTTGCCTCTTGAATTTATGAAAACATCTGGCGCAGGCAAGAGATAGCCATTAATATAATCCACTATACGGCATCGATTCCCCTCATATAATAAGCGAGTAGTTTGTGAACTTCCACAGGTAAAGCCAATGATAACACAGTGAACGGCAGCTTTATCCTTTGCCTCGCTGGTCCAAACAAAGGTCCGGTATGCAAATTCTATTGTCAGATGTTTCTCTGTAAATAACGGCTTCCACAAGATTCCGACGGACTCTCCTTGTGAAATCGAATTGGTGGATACAAAAGCAGCGTGAATCTGCGTGCCCTGCATATAATCCGCAGCTTTTACATACCATCCGCAAACATAGTCCAATTTCCCACACTTTGGTATGTCCTTACATACACTTTCAAGATCAACAGCTTGCTCTTTTGTCCGCCACTGATGCCCCACAAACGGCGGATTGCCCATGATGTAATCCAGCTCGCGCTTGGGCACCACCCTCTCCCAGTCCATCTGCAGGGCGTTGCCCTCCACGATGTTGGCGTAGGACCGCAGGGGAAGGAAGTCCAGGGTATGGCGCACCAGCTTTTCCGTCTCCTGCATCATCTGGCTCTCGGCGATCCACAGGGCAGTTTTGGCCACGGTCACGGCGAAGTCGTTGATCTCGATGCCGTAGAACTGGCCAATGGAGACCCGGATGGGGTCGGTCACCTGGCCCAGGATGACCTGGCCATACAGCAGGGCGTCAATGACCTCGTTCTCCAGGCGCCGCAGGGAGAGGTAGGTCTCCGTCAGAAAATTCCCCGAGCCGCAGGCGGGGTCCAGGAAGGTGAGCCCCGCCAGCTTGGTCTGGAACTGCCGCAGCTGCTTGTTCCGGGTTTTGTCCACGGGGATGGCCTTGATGTCGTCCAGCTCAGCCCGGAGATCGTCCAGGAACAGCGGGCCAATGACCTTGTGAATGTTCTCGATGGAGGTGTAGTGCATGCCTCCTTTCCGCCGGGTCTCCGGGTTCAGAGTGCTCTCAAAGACGGCTCCGAAGATGGTGGGGCTGATCACCGACCAGTCAAAGTCCTCGCTGGCCCGGTGGAGGATCAGGTCCACGATGTTCTCGTCCAGCCGGGGGATGACCACGTCCTCGTCGGCGAACAGCCCGCCGTTGACGTAGGGGAAGGCGGCCAGGTCCTCGTCGATGTAGGGGTCCCGGTCCTCCGGCTGGGTGTCCAGGACGCGGAAGAGGTCGATGAGGGCCCGTCGGGCGTCATGGATGTGGTTTTGTAGGTACTGTTGGAACATCCCGTGGCTGCCAAAAACCCCGGCGTCCTCTGCGTATAGGCAGAACACCAGCCGGACACAAAGGGCGTTGAGACTTTTCAGAGTCTCCGGGCTCTCCGGGTCTTTGTACTGCTTGAGCAGGGCGTCGTACAACGTCCCCACGATCTCCCCGGCCTGGAGGGAGACCTCCATCTCCTTCTTTACCACCGTGCTCCCTGTATCCACCAGGAACTGGAGACGGTGGTATTCCTTTTCTAGGTTTGCCAAACGGAGGGTTTCCGGCTCGTCGTTGGGCCGGTTCATGTCGTAGATCTGAAACTCCTGAAAGTTGCAGACCACGATCCACCGGGGGTTCTGATCATGGGGAAGGAACCCGGCATAGCGGCGGGCCTGTTCGTAGGGACGCAGGAAGGTCCCGTCCGACTGCTTGTAGCCCCGGTTCAAGTCTACGCTGGCGCTTTTTTGCTCAATGAGCACTTTCGTCTCTGAGATGAATCCATCAATGTAGCTGACATGGTCCAGCTTGACGGGAACCTCAAACTGGATAAACTGGGCGGGGTTCTCCACGCCATAGACGGTTCGCAGCAGGGACAGCCAGAAGCTCTGGGTGTCCTGCTTTTCGTCTCCTCGGGTGGCCCAGTAGGCGGCGAACTGTTTGGCGGCGGTTTTCTGTTCTATGGGTTTCATAGCAATACCCTCCCGGAACGGGTCGTTTGTAAATAGGATACCATAAAGCCAACGTTTTTTCCAGCGGTTCCCTTTCCCTGCCCCCAAGGGGGCAACCCAATCCAAAGATAAAACCCCTGGCTCCGCCAGGGGTTTTATTCCGCTCAGCCGCCAGTGTGCCCGCTAGGGCGCGCGCAGCGGCTGCTGTTCAAATTTGGGAGCCCAGCGTCAGCGGGTCCCAAATTTCAAGAGTTCCCCATCATCACATTATACACCGCCTCGGCCAGGGCACCCCGGGTGTTCTGGACCTCCTCGGTGTTGTACCCCACGGGCACCCCGTAGCGCACGCAGACGATGACCCCGGCGGCGAAGGCCGCCTCGGTGGTGTTCTGGTCGGCGTTCTCACTCTGCCAGGTGGTGTAGACGGAGCGGTAGGTGTTGTTGAGCTCATAGCTCACGGTCATGCCCTCCGCCTCCTGGACCTGGGCCAGGGTGATGGTGTCGGCGTCGCCGGCCACTTCGATGTAGTTCTCCACCAGGCGCTTGATGCGCTCGTAGGAGGTCCACTGCAGGCAGCCCAGGCCGAAGCAGCTCCCCCGGCCGTTGGCCCCTTCGGGGCCCAGCTCCAGGATCATGTTGTAGACCTCCTGGAGGGAGATGCCCTCATAGATGAGCTTGTAGGAGTACTTCTCCCGGTAGTCGTAGTTCTCGTCTAGGTAGACCAGGTAGTCGGGCTCTGCGTCGGGGTTGGAGATGTAGGCCGAACTCTCAAACCGGCCGCAGTCCCCCTCCACCATGATGTTCCCCAGGATCCCGGCCACAAAGGCGGGGGCGAAGCCGTCGTCCAGCAGGACTTCGGCCATGGCCACCAGGGTGTCCTTCTTGGACAGGGTGGAGTCTTCCAGGTTGCGGATCATGTGGGCAGGGCTCACATACCCCCCGGGGATCACGTCCTGGCAGAACCGGCTGAGGATGGTGGCCACCTGGGCCCGGGTGGCAGAGCCCTTGGGGCTGAGGGTGGTGGCGGTGGTGCCGATGATGAGCCCTGTGGCGTTGGCCCAGGACAGGGCCTCGGTGGCGTAGGAGCTCACCAACCCGGCGTCGCTGTAGCCGGACAGGTCTGCCCGGGCGGAGGTGTCGTACCCCTGGTCCTGGGCGTAGCGGTAGAGGAAGGTGGCCAGCTGCTCCCGGGTGACGGCATTGCCTGCCCCGAAGTGGGTGGAGGAGACGCCGCCGGTGATGTCGTTCTCCCAGGCCCAGGTGACCGCGTCGTGGAACCAGGCCGAGGCGGGCACGTCCCAGAAGGGGTTGGCCCAGTCGGCGGCGGGCTGGCCGGCCAGCCGGTAGAGGACGGTGACCACCTGAGCCCGGGTGGTGGTGCTCTCAGGGGAGAAGAGGCTGCCGTCGGTGCCGTTCATCAGGTCGTTCTCATAGACGTAGGTGATGTCGTCGTGGGCCCAATGGCTGGCGGGCACGTCGGTGAAGGGGTTTTCTCCCGCGGCCAGAGCGGTGCCGGGGAGGAGGGAACAGACCAGGCACAGGGCCAGTGCCAGGCTGAGCAGACGTTTCTTCATGGAAGGGCTCCTTTCTTTTGGGGTTCCAAATATGTTCCCTATGATACCAGAAATCCCAGCCTGTGAAAAGCCGCAGGCTGGGATTTTGTGCAGATTTCTGGGGGAATCGGGGGGTTATTGGGCCAGCTGCACCAGGATTTCCTGGTAGGAGAGGCTCTGGGTTTCCCAGAGGGCTTCCGCCCGGGTCTGGTCAAACAGGGTGGCCAGATTGTTCCGGTAGGTGGCGGAGGAGGGGGTTCCTCCCAGGGCGCGCTCTGTTACCAGAGGTCTTCCACATACCCTTGCTGGCCGCCTACATTATACAGTCCCCAGGTGGGCAGCACGGAGGGAAGGGTGGTCCAACCGCTGGCTATGCGGGCCCAGTCCAGATAGGCCCCAGGTAGGTCCCCGGTGGGGCGGCCAGGGAGGTAGAGGCGGAACTCCTTGGGGTTGTTCAGCCCATAGGGAGGCACTTCGGCGGCGATGTACCGGGTGCCGTTCTGGATGGTGGTCACACCTGAGGGGGCGGTGTAGGAGAGGCTCTCCAGGTACATGCGGTACTCCCAGGGGTTGGTCTGGGTGACGTCTTTCCAGCTCCCCTTGAACACGCAGTAGTACACCGTGCCGTTGGGATAGCCTGGGCCGGTGTCTCCCAGGTTGCTGTCATAGTAGGTGCCGTCAAAGATGCCGTCGGGGTGGATGGTCAGCTGGGTGGCCCATCCCCCTGCCCCCGAGGTGAAGACGAAGTCCTTGGGCATCTGGTCAAAGATGGCCTCGGCATCGGGGGCAACCACAAAGATGGCGCCGGTGGCGGGGGGCGGCGTAGGGGCGACCTGCTGGCAGAACCGGTGGAGCACGGCGGCCAGTTGGTTGCGGGGCGCAATGACGGTGGGGGAGAGGTACACTTTGCCATTCTCAAGGCTGCCGGTGAGCAGGCCCTCCCCGCAGGCCCAGGACAGGGCGGTCCGGGCATAAGAGGAGATGAGCCGTTGGTCCTGGAACTGGTTCAGGTTGACCCGGGCGGAGGTGTCCCACCCTTGGGCGCCGGCGTAGCGGTAGAGGAAGGCGGCCAGCTGCTCCCGGGTGATGATGGCGTTGGGGGAGAAGGCCGTCGCGCTGGTGCCGTTGGCAATGCCGTGGGTGACTGCCCACGCCACCGCAGGGGAAAACCAGTCGGAGGGGCGGACGTCCTGGAAGGGGCTGTCCCCGCTGGAAGCGGGCTGGCCCGCCAGGCGGTAGAGGATGGTGATCACCATGGCCCGGGTGGCTTTGCCGTTGGGGGAGAATGTGTAGGCTGCGGTGCCGTCCATGAGGCCGTGCTCGTAGACATAGGCCACGTCCTCCACGTACCAGTCCCCCTCTTGGACATCGGCAAAGGTGGGGGTAGCGGCGGCAGAGGCGGTCCCGGTCAGCAGGGACAGGGCGAGACAGAGGGTGAGGGTCAGGCGAAGCATTCGTTTCTTCATAGGGCTCTCCTTTCTGTGTCTAGGGTCTCTTCTTAGGGTCTCTCTGCCTTTCATTATAGCAGAATGGGGCGGAAGGGCAAGGGGCAGGGAACCCCAACGGGCGGCGGGGTCCCACCCCGCCCTTCCGGCGGAACCGGCAAGAAACCGCCCCCTGTCCCCCGAGGTTTTGGGGGAAAATTCTCCTTTACTTTCCCCCTTGCCGGTGGTATACTACAGGATACGTGCACACAGCACGCAGCAACCCTGACTTAGTCTCGGGACCATCGCCTGTACCCAGGGTCACACCCGCCCGTCACTCAGTCAGAGGCAACGTTTAGAAAGGTGGAACTATCCCATGATTCGTAAGGACGAAAAGACGGCCGTCATCGAGGCCAACCGCACCCATCCCACGGACACCGGATCCCCCGAGGTCCAGATCGCCATCCTCACCGCCCGGATTCAGGAGCTCACCGAGCACCTGAAGGTCCACATCCACGACAACCACAGCCGCCGCGGCCTGCTGAAGATGGTCGGTAAGCGCCGCAAGATGCTGGACTACCTGGCCAAGAAGGACATCGAGCGGTATCGTGCCATTATCGCCAAGCTGGGCATCAGAAAATAATATCCAGCGCGGAACCGTCGTGAGCAGCGGGCTAAGACCGGAGCGCAGGCGGAAGCCCAAGGAGGGCCCACAGGCCCGGATGGGTTTCGCCGGAGTCGGAGGGCTTAGAGCCGCGTCGCGAACCGGTGTAGCGTGACGGCCAGCGCGGAACCTGCGCAGTGTACCGTATTTTTCCGTCAATGCAAGGGGCGGTGTGGCAAAACCGCACCGCCCCTCTTTTCGCCCCACCCCCCCACTTCTCCCGGAGAGCGCCGCCCTTGTTTAGCGTTTGAAGCTGTGCCCGAGGCGCCCCTGCCCCAGGGTCGGACACGCCTTCAAGTGCTAAATCAGGCAGCAGGCTCTCCCCACCCATTCCCAATCCATTGTCCATGAAAGGAGTCTGCACCTATGTCAACCATTATCACCCATAAGCAATTTAACAACCACATCTACCGGACCGAGATCGCCGGCCGCCCCTTCTCCCTGGAGTTCGGCAAGGTGGCCGAGCTGGCCAACGCCTCTGCCATGGTCCGCTATGGGGACACCTCCGTCCTGGTGGCCGTCACCGCCTCCCCCCGTCCCCGGGACGGCATCGACTTCTTCCCCCTGTCTGTCGACTTTGAGGAGAAGCTCTACGCCGTGGGCCGCATCCCCGGCTCCTTCCTCCGGAGAGAGGGGCAGCCCTCCCTCCCCGCCGTCCTGGCCAGCCGGGTCATCGACCGGTCCATCCGCCCCCTCTTCCCCGGGGACTTCCGCAACGACGTGGTGGTCACCTGCACCGTCATGAGCGTGGACCGGGACTGCTCCCCCGAGGCCGCCGCCATGGTGGGCGTGTCCGCCTGCCTGGCCGTGTCCAACATCCCCTGGGGCGGCCCCATCGGCTGCCTGGAGGTGGGCTACGTGGACGGCGAAATCGTCCTGAACCCCAACCAGGCCCAGAAGCACGCCTCCAAGCTGGACCTCACCGTGGCCGCCTCCAAGGAGAAGGTGGTCATGATCGAGGCCGGGGCGGACCAGATCCCCGACGACGTCATGTACCAGGCCATCGTGAAGGCCCACGAGGCCATCGCCGCCCAGGTGGACTTCATCAACGGCATCGTGGCCGAGATCGGCCGGGAGAAGATGACCTACGACCACGCCGACTTCGACCAGGAGCTCTTCGACAAGATCGTGGCCGCCACCATGGACGAGGCCAAGGCCGCCATGGACACCGACGACAAGAACGTCCGGGAGGAGCGGTGGAACGCCCTCATCGACCATTGGCACGAGCTCTTCCTGGCCGACTACCCCGACATGGACCAGTACCTGGAAGAGATCACCTATAAGTTCCAGAAGAAGATCGTCAAGGCCTGGCTCCTCCAGGGCCACCGGGTGGACGGGCGCCAGAAGAACGAGATCCGTCCCCTGGCCGCCGAGGTGGGGGTCCTGCCCCGGGTCCACGGCTCCGCCCTCTTCACCCGGGGCCAGACCCAGGTGCTGTCCGTGGCCACCCTGAACACCCTCTCCGCCTGCCAGAAGCTGGACACCATCTGGGAGGAAGAGGAGAAGCGCTACATGCACCACTACAACTTCCCCGCCTACTCCGTGGGCGAGGCCCGGGGCGCCCGGAGCGTCAACCGCCGGGAAAAGGGCCACGGCGCCCTGGCCGAGCGGGCCCTGGACCCCGTGATCCCCTCGGTGGAGGAGTTCCCCTACGCCATCCGGGTGGTCTCTGAGGTGGTCTCCTCCAACGGCTCCACCTCCCAGGGGTCCATCTGCGGCTCCACCCTGGCCCTGATGGACGCCGGCGTGCCCATCAAGGCCCCTGTGGCCGGCATCTCCTGCGGCCTGATCCAGGACGACGACGGCTCCTTCACCACCTTCATCGACATCCAGGGCGTGGAGGACTTCCACGGCGAGATGGACTTCAAGGTGGCCGGCACCAAGGCCGGCATCACCGCCATCCAGATGGACATTAAGAACGACGGCCTCTCCCACGCCATCATCAAGGAGGCCCTGGACATCACCGGCGACGCCCGGAAGGCCATCCTGGACGAGATCATGCTCCCCTGCATCCCCGCCCCCCGGCCCCAGGTCAGCGAGTACGCCCCCAAGATGCTCACCATGAAGATCGACCCCGACAAGATCCGGGAGGTCATCGGCTCCGGCGGCAAGGTGATCCAGAAGATCACCGCCGAGTCCGGCGCCAAGATCGACATCGAGGACGACGGCACCATCTATATCTCCGCCGAGAACGCCGCCTGCTGCGACGCAGCCAAGAAGATGATCGACACCATCGTCTTCGTCCCCGAGGTGGGCATGCTCTACTACGGCAAGGTGGTGCGCATCCTGAACTTCGGTGCCTTCGTGGAACTGGCCCCCGGCAAGGACGGCATGGTCCACATCTCCAAGCTCTCCGAGCGCCGGGTGAACCGGGTGGAGGACGTGGTGAACATCGGCGACATGGTGTGGGTGAAGGTCACCGACATCGACGAGAAGGGCCGGGTGAACCTCTCCCTCCGGGACGCCCAGCGGGAAATCGCCGCCATGGAAGCCCGGGACGCCAAGAAGAACCACAAGTAATCCCACATGGACAGACTTTGGAAGGCCGCTGGCGCGGCGGCATGGGGTGCCGCTGCGCTGGGCGGCCTCCAGCCATTTTTGTCCCCCCAGGGGGCAGCGGCCATCCAGGCCCTGTGCCCCAGGGCGCGGACGGTGCTGGTGGCCGCCTTTCCCTACTACGCCGGGGCAGCGCCGGGGAACCTCTCCCTCTACTGCCGGGGGGAGGATTACCACCGGGTCCTCCACCGCCGCCTGGCCCCGGTGTGCCAGGCCCTGGCCCAGCGCCACCCCGGCCACGCCTTCGTCCCGGGGGCGGACAGTTCCCCGGTGCCCGAGCTGGCCGCGGCGGAGCTGGCGGGGGTGGGGTTCCGGGGCCGCCACGGTCTGCGCATTGTGCCCCCCTATGGGTCCTACGTGTTCCTGGGCACCGTCCTCACCGACCTGGCCCTGCCCTCCACCGGGCCCAGGGAGGGGACCCTCTGCCCCCCAAACTGCCGGGCCTGCCAGCAGGCCTGCCCCACCGGGGCCCTGGGGGAGGGGGGGTGCCAGGTCACCCGGTGCCTGTCCCACTGGTCCCAGGAGAAGGGGGACCTGCCCCCGGAGATGGCCCAGGCCCTTCGGGCCAGCCCCACCGTCTGGGGGTGTGACCGGTGCCAGACCGCCTGCCCCCACAACCAGGGGGCGGCCCTCTCCCCCCTGCCGGAGTTCCGGGAGGATTTGATCCCCTCCCTCACCCCCCAGGACCTGGCGGGGCTGAGCAACAAGGCCTTCCGCCGGACCTACGGCCACCGGGCCTTCGCCTGGCGGGGCATCGCCCCCCTGCGGCGGAACCTGGCCCTCCAGGGGGAGGGCCTTTCCCCAACTCCACAAAAAAAGCCCCCCGCACCCGACGAAAATCGGCGGAGCGGATAGGGGAAATCCCATGACTTTGCTGGCCTTTTGTGGTACAATGAAACCGACTGTATTGTAAGTTAAATCCATGGCTTTGCGCCATAAATCATATCCATTATTTGAGAAAGGAAACACACCGCCATGACCGAATTCAAGGGAAGCAGCCAGTACGTGGTCTCTGACGACCTGCTGCGCATCGTGAACATCTCCATTGCCCTCCAGAAGCCCCTGCTGATCAAGGGGGAGCCCGGCACCGGCAAGACCATGCTGGCCGACGCCATCGCCGAGGCCCTGGGCAAGAAGCTCATCATCTGGAACATCAAGTCCACCACCAAGGCCCAGGACGGCCTGTACGTCTACGACACCGTCCAGCGCCTCTACGACAGCCAGTTCGGCGGCGAAGGGGTGGACGATATCAAGAAGTACATCAAGCTGGGCAAGCTGGGGGAGGCCTTCTCCGCCGACGAGCAGGTGGTCCTGCTCATCGACGAGATCGACAAGGCCGACCTGGAGTTCCCCAACGACCTGCTGTGGGAGCTGGACCAGATGGAGTTCTACATCCCCGAGACCAAGGAGACCATCGCCGCCAAGCAGCGGCCCATCGTCATCATCACCTCCAACGCCGAGAAGGAGCTGCCCGACGCCTTCCTCCGCCGGTGCATCTTCCACTACATCGCCTTCCCCAACCAGGCGATGATGAGCGACATTGTCCACGCCCACTACCCCGACATTGAGGACCACCTGCTGGACAAGGCCATGGGGGCCTTCTACCAGGTGCGGGACCTGCCCACGGTGGCCAAGAAGCCCTCCACCTCGGAGCTGCTGGACTGGCTCCAGGCCCTCCGCCTGGGCGGCGTGGACCCGGAGAAGATCGAGAAGGAGCTGCCCTACGCCGGCATCCTCCTGAAGAAGAACGAGGACCTCGTTGCGGTGAAGAACGCGAAAACGCGCGTCAAAAATGGCTACCGCTGGTAAGCCCTGCTGACCTGCCGCGGGGGGCCGGGGGCCTGGGCCCGCCGGGGTACGTACCCTACGGGTGGTCGGGGCTGTTTCCGGCCTCGGGGCGCAGCGCCCCGGGGGCCCGCCTGCCCGGCGGGGTCCCCATTTCTC